>CAYQDF010000009.1:0-15884 GCA_964416175.1 uncultured Anaerolineaceae bacterium | reverse complement strand
ATTTCCTGGAGTCGATCCTGGCTGCCTTGTGCGACCGCCTGCAGGTCACGAACGCCTTTATCGTGGTTCTGGGGTCCAACGGGGCGGAAATGCTGCTCACCCTTGGAAACAAGGATCCCTTCGCAGACGAAAACAATCAGCTGGAATTGATCCAGACGGTTTCAAAAAATGGCGGGGTGGGTGTCCGTCGGGCTGGCGAGTACCCACTGTTAACCTGGAAAAATTACTGGCTCATCCCTCTGTTCTCCAACGAACGAGAGGTCAACGAGGAAAACCTGATGGAACAGTTGAGCGGTTTCCTGGGGGTGGAGCAGAAGGTGGAACACGATCTGGACAGCGATCAGCTGGCAGCCACCCGCATCCTGGCGCGCCGGGCAGCGCTCGCCCTGGAGGATGTAAAAATGCAGCAGCAAGTCTTCGCCTCGGTGGAAGCGCTGACGCCTCAGGTCGAACAGTTCCAGAGGCTGCGTGCAGCCGCCAGGTACGATGGTACGGATGTCTTGACGTCAGCTGATGCGCCTCTGGATGACCGAGATATGTCCAGGTGGGTCAAGGATGCCTTGAGCCATTATTGGGGCGGCCCCAAGCTCTCCCAGAGTCCGTTGCTGCGGCTGGAGGTCGTCAAGCGCGCGCTGGAAGAGAATGGCGGGAATCCCACGAATGCGCTGCGGTCGATCCTCCAGCAAGCGATTGAGCGGGTGCGTCCCGAAGGGGAACGGCGCTTCACGGGGGAATGGATTCTTTACAATATTTTGGATTTGAAATTCATGGAAGGCCGCAAAGTCAGGGAGATCGCGCTGCGGTTGGCCATGTCAGAGGCAGACCTGTACCGAAAGCAACGCGTGGCGATCGAAGCTGTTGCGAGGGCGATCGTTACCATGGAAGCTGAAGCAAGGAAGGAGGTATGGAGTAAAAGCAAAGTAATTCACAAAGAACGTGAATCATCGAGGGCCACTGGTTAACAAGTTCCAGCAAAGAGGTAAGGATTAATGGTGAAACACACAATCTCTGATGAAATTCAAGGGGGCCCACCACCGATTGACGAATCCTGGTGGGCATCAGTTCTGGCCGAGGATGAAGACTCACGGGCACCCTCAGCGGGGAAAGGGCAGAAAGCCAGTCCGAAGAAAAGTGCACGCCAGCTGTCTGTAAACTGGGATCTGGCGCGCCAGATCTATGAGCACGACGAGACAGTCAGCCTTCAGGTGGTTGACTTCAACCGGGGTGGACTCCTGGTGGAGGGATCGAATCTGCATGGCTTCGTACCGATCTCCCACCTGGTGGGCATGTCCGGCGAGCAGACCGATGAAGAGCGAGACCACCAGTTGAGCAAATACGTTGGGGGATGCCTGACGCTGAAGGTGATCGAATGCGACCCAGCACGCGGGCGGGTGGTTTTCTCAGAGCGGGCGGCCCTGTCAGAACCCGGGAGGCGCACCGAGCTTCTGGATTCTCTCGACGCTGGGGACCGGATCTGCGGCGTGGTCACCAACGTCACCGACTTCGGGGTCTTCGTCGACCTGGGAGGCCTGGAAGGTCTGATTCACGTCTCGGAGATTTCCTGGGGAAGAGTCCACCACCCCAGCGATGCCGTCGAGGTCGGTGATCGATTAGAAGTCTACGTGATCAGCGTGGATCGCGAGCGCCTGCGCGTGGCGTTGAGCTTAAAGCGCCTTAAACCCAATCCGTGGGAGACAGCAGAGGCGCGGTACCAGCCGGGACAGGTCGTGGGGGCAGTCGTCACCAGTGTGACGCCTTTCGGCGCTTTCGCTCGCCTGGAAGAAGGCCTGGACGGGCTGATCCACATGTCCGAAATGATGCTGGACAGCTCCGCTTCCCGACCTTGCGACGTGGTCCACGAAGGCCAGCGAATCCTGGTTAAGGTGCTGCACGTGGATGCCAGCCGTCAGCGCCTGGGCTTGAGTATGCGGGTCTAGGAAGAAATCCGGCCATACCAGCTATGAAATCCTGGTGGGGAATCCTCCTGGGCGTGGTCAGCGGGATTCTTGCCGCTGGCGTGTTGTTGGTCCTCGTCAATCGTCCGCCGGGAGAGGCGGTGCGGCTGCTCCCGCCACCGACACCGCAGCCGATTGTGGTGCACGTTACCGGAGCGGTCAGCAAGCCAGGAGTCTATTCCCTGCCGGCAGGCGCGCGGGTGGAGGCTGCTCTACAGGCTGCTGGCGGCGTCAGCGCCGACGCTGATCTGGAAATGCTCAATCTGGCCGCTGCTCTCCACGATGGCGAGCAAATCTGGGTGCCAAAACAGACAGAGGATCCAGCAAACCCCGCAGCTTCAGGTACTCTGCCGGACAAATCAAGTCCTGCTGGTCTGGTGAACATCAATTCGGCGAGCCAGATCGAGCTGGAAAGCCTGCCGGGGATCGGGCCGGTCCTGGCTGAGGCGATCCTGGAGTACCGCCGGGTCCACGGACCATTCAAGGATGCCGCTGCGATCCAGGATGTGCCCGGGATCGGTCCGGGCGTGTACGAACAGATCAAAGACCTGATTACAGTTTGGAGAAACCCGTCGGATTAGTGTTTCGTCCTGGTTCAGGTCTCACGCGACCTGTGAAAAGAAAGCCGCCATGCGGTCCAGGGCGCGATCGATCTCCTGGATCGAGGTGGCATAGCTCAGCCGGAGATACCCTTCCCCGTTTCGACCGAAATCGTCACCCGGCAGGACTGCCACGCCAGCTTCTTCCAGGAGACGGTGGGCGAGCTCCCGGGAAGGGATCCCCAAGGCCTTCACATTCGGGAAGGCGTAGAACGCTCCCTGCGGCAGCTCACAGTGGACGCCGGGGATGGCGTTGAGGCCTCGTACCAGGCGATCGCGCCGCTCGCGATATGCTGAGATCATCGCGGCGATGTGTCCCTGATCTCCTCGAATGGCGGCTATCCCGGCGAGCTGGGTAAAAGTGGCAGTACACCCGATGGAGTGGGTGAGCAGCAATTCCACGCGTTTCACCAGGCTCAGGGGAAGAATAGCAAAGCCCAGCCGCCACCCGGTCATTGCGTGCGTCTTGGAAAACCCATCGACGATGATGGTGCGTTCCGCCATACCGGGCAGGCCCGCGATTGTGGCGACTGGCACGTCATCGTAGACCAGCCTGGCGTATATCTCGTCTGAAATCACCCACAGCTCTCTTTCCCGGGCGATCCGGGCGATTCGTTCCAGATCTGAACGAGGGATGACGCCCCCGGTCGGGTTGCCGGGTGAATTGAGGATGATCAGGCGGGTCCGCTCGGTGATCACGGATTCGAAAGCCTCCAGGTCCAGGGAAAACCGGTTTGCCTCCAGGATCGGGACAGATTTCGGGATACCCCCAGCCACGGCGATCATCGCCGGATAGGTCGGAAAGCCGGGATCAGGGTAGATCACCTCGTCGCCCGGATTCACCACAGCCAGGGTCGAAAAAAACAGCCCCGGCTTCGCTCCTGGGCCGACCACGACCTGATCAGGTTCGAAGTGCAGACCTCTCTGGACGCCGGCCTGGGCAGCGATTGCTTCCCTCAAGGATTTAAGACCGGCGGGAGGGTTGTAACGCGTGTGACCGTCAAGGATGGCCTGCGCCCCGGCTGCACAGATATGGGTGGGTGTGGGAAAATCAGGCTGACCAATTTCCAGGTGGACGATATCCCTCCCCGCCCGTTCTAAAGCCTGAGCCTGCGCCAGGACAGCGTAGGCGCCTTCAGGTTCCAGCCTGCTGACTCGATCGGCGAACTCCATAGGACGCAATCCGGATCAGAGTTTTGGCAGCACGATCGACTGCTGCTTCTGGTATTTGCCCTTCTTGTCCGCGTAGCTCACTTCGCACATCTCGTCGGCCTCAAAGAAGAGCACCTGGGCGATGCCTTCGTTGGCATAGATCTTTGCCGGGAGTGGCGTGGTATTGGAGATCTCGAGCGTGACGAATCCCTCCCATTCTGGTTCGAAAGGCGTCACGTTGACGATGATCCCGCAGCGGGCATAGGTCGACTTGCCGACGCACACGGTCAGCACGTTACGCGGGATGCGGAAGTATTCCACCGTGCGCGCCAGGGCGAAGGAGTTTGGCGGGATGACGCAGACCTCTCCCTTGAAGTCGACCATAGATTTTGGATCAAAATGCTTGGGGTCAACAACCGCCGAAAAGACATTGGTGAAGATCTTAAACTCATCTGCTACGCGGATGTCGTAGCCGTAAGACGAGACGCCGAACGAGATCACCCCGTCTCTAATCTGGTTATCTGCAAAGGGTACGATCATGTTCTTCTCGTTTGCCATCCTACGAATCCAGTGATCTGGTTTCAATCCCACAGTTACCTCCTCCCGAAAAATAAGCTGGATGCCAGCGGACCAATTACCGCCAGCATCGTCGTAGGTCTTTCATAATACGTCCTCTGCATACAGATCACCACCCGCTTGCCGCAAAGATTACCTCCAATAAGACCTGTCTCTCATCAGGGTTCATGAGGCGCGGTTTTGCGTAATCAATAAAAACTGTGGTCACCAGCTCATTCCCGAGATATCTGCCGTCATAAAATACATGAACGTCGATGAAAGCATCATCACAGGCATTGTCGGTACAGAAGTGATACTGGTCAAAAAACAGGTTCCCCAGGCCATAATGGATGAATGCGCCGGAAAAGAATTCCATCCCCTGCGGCTGGTGCGCCTGGCTGCCGCTGACAACGGAAGCACCGGCCTTCGCCAGTCTTCGGAAGTCGCGCGCCTGGGCAGGCTGGGGGGAATAGGTATAGTATTCGAAGTGCTGGAAAGTGGCAATGACCTGGTAGCCTTCCTCGCGCAGGTCCCGGATCTGTCGTTCCATGTAATCGAAATCACAGGCCGCAGCGCCTGGCTGCACTTCGCTGGCTGTGGCGTAGCCACCCCCTTTTCCATTGCAGCCGATGAATGCCAGGCGATTCCCGTTGTGTTCAATCAAGCGGGGCTGGCGGGCGTCGTGGAGGTCATAACCGCCGCCGTAATACATCCAGCCACGCTCTTTGTATAAATCAAGCGTGTAGCGCATCGCCTCTGGGCCCCAGTCGCCGAAGTGATCGCCGGTCAATTCAATGAGATCCGCCCCAACTTCATCCAGGAGTGCGATGTATGCAGGATCGCTGCAGAAGCGGAGGCCGGTCTGCGAGGGATCCGGCGGCGGGCAGTCTGGGGTGAAAGGGATCTCGTTGCTGATATGGGTGATATCGGCGCGGCGGAGCATCGCTCCAATTTCTCCGGCAGGATAGGTGATCCCGTTGCGGTGCATCGTGAAGGCGGTTGCGCGGACGAGCGCCGTAACGCCGGTCAGGGCGACCGTCGTGAGGAGGGAAGGATCGCGGTTGGTCGCCGGAATTCCAAGCCGTTCTTCATGGCTGGAGCCCTGGATTGAGATCGGCACGGTCAGCGGGTACGTCAGGGGATCGAAGTCTGTTCGCAGCGGCGACATCCCGCCGATTTCGAGGACCTTCCACCGCGGTTCTAGAGCCTCAAAAGGGACGAGCGCCCAGGCTGGCTGGTTTTCCCAGGCATAATCGATCAGATCGCCAGGGGGCAGGACCTTGACGGATCCATCTGCTGGCTCTCCCCACAGCGCCGAGAAAACCCCCAACGTGCTTTCATCAAGGAGGATCGGCGCCCCCGAAAAAGAGCCGCGGGATTCGCCGCGCCAGGACCGATGGAAAGCCTCAGCGGGGACGCCGTCGGCGATCGTGGGATAAGGAGCAACCAGCGCGTACACCCAGCGGCTGACCTGGTTTTCACCCCCAACGGTCAAGGTTATGCCTGCTTCCTCCCGGTCAGTTGTAATATGGTATCCGGCAGGGAGAGTGATGCGGTCCACCAGGCCTTCAGGGAGGTATTCCGGGAACCACACGGAGGCTGTCTCATTCACCAGCTGCGTCTGGAGAGGGGTCGGTGATTCCGCGGTTGTTGAATTTGAGGGAGTGGGGAACGTTTCTACCGATGGCAGGGGCTGAAAAGGAGTGCGTGTCGGATTACTGGATGCAAGATCATCCAGGGAGGGTCTGAGAACCGATATACAGCCTGCCAGGACCAGGCAGGCGGGCAGTGAAATAAAATCATTCCAGATCGACGAGCGCGCCCTCCGCCTGGGATCGGGGATCATGCCGGGGGTCGCCCTCCCCGAGCGGTGATGTGATCCTGGATACCTTGCCGAAGACGGCCTGCCTGCGCTTCGATCGCTTCAATCCGGCGGAGCAGGTTTGCAGAGATATCCCTGTCCACCAGCCCGGCGGCGTTAATTCGGACGTTGAGGGCAGCGCCGTCCAGGCTGGCGCCTGCCAGGGCCGCTGCCGATCCTGCATCACTGATGGCGTTGATGTTTCCATACTCGACCGCTTCTCCTGCCAGTTCCAGGACCTCCAGGGCTTTCTGAGCCACATCCAGAGGGACTTCCGCCGCTTGCCTGGTGGCGGATTGGATGGCAGCTGCCCGCTGGGATTGGCTCTCGGGGGTGTCTTTTGGCAGGCGGTAAGCGGCCATTACACTATCAAAAGCCGCGGCATCCGCGGCGACTGCCGCTGAAAGTTCCCTGCGCAGGGATTCAGCACGCTTTTCGATCTCCCGCATCCGGTCTTCGACGGCAGTGTACTTTTTCTTGCCGATCGTCAGGCGGGCGACCATGGCGAGGAGGGCAGCGGCCATCGCTCCGGCGTAAGCTGCAGCCGAGCCGCCGCCAGGCGTGGGGGTTGCCCTGGCCAGCGCATCGAGGAACCTCTGGTCAACCAGTTCCTGTTTTTCGCTGGCCTCCCCGGCAGCTTCTGCAAGGCGGGTCTCCAGGACCTGTCCTTTTGTAAACTGGTCGAGCTGGAGATACCAGACCGCAGCGTCCACCAGCGCCTCCTGGGGGATCAGCCCGACCAGCTCACTGTGGTGGATGGCAACTCCATAGCGGGCAGCCTCCCGCCGGATCATTTCCACCACACGAGGGATGGGTGTACTGCGGTAATCGGTCAGGTTCATGGAGACCTGCGCCCGCCCATCGACTTCCAGGCCGAGCGCTTTAACGTAGCGCAATCCCCCGGAAGAGTTCCGAATCGCCCGCGCGATGCGCCGCGCGACGTCGACTTCACTCGTGGTCAGATACACATTGTAAGCGATCAAGAAAGGCCGCGCGCCGATCACGGTCGCACCAGCCGGGCCCAGCCGCGCGGGGCCAAAATCCGGCTGGCGGTCCGGGTTGGTGGATATCTCGTTTTTAAGACCTTCGTACTGGCCGCGGCGCAGGTTTTCCAGGTTCTGCCGGTCAGGCCGAGTGGCGGCCGCTTCGTAGAGATAGACCGGGATGCCCAGTTGCTCTCCCACCCGCCGGCCCAGCTGGCGGGCGATCTCGACGCAGTCCTCCAGGTCTACCCCAGAGATGGGCACGAACGGCACCACATCCGCCGCGCCGATGCGCGGATGTTCACCGGTGTGTTTGTCCAGGTCGATCAGCTCGGCCGCTCTGGCGATCCCGCGGAATGCAGCTTCTTCGACAGCTGCCGGCGGACCAACGAATGTGATCACGCTGCGGTTATGATCCATGTCAGAGTGAAGGTCGAGGACACTCACCTCCTTCACTGAGGCGATGGCTTCCTGGATGGCAGCGACCACCTCCGGCCGCCTGGCCTCCGAAAAGTTGGGGACACATTCAATGAGGGGGGATGTCATCTTGATCGATGTTTTAAAGCATAAGGAGCTGGGATCTGACCAACCGGAGCGGGGCAACCCCGGCATCTCAAATCTCCGCAATTATACTCCGGCACTCGGGCGGAGATGAATCCTGAAACCAGCGCCGGGAGGAGGCCTCCAGGATTGGCCATATTGTTGCAACGAACGTTCCAAGCCGCAACTATCATCGGAACCCGATCGAAGGGAGAGTGTCCGATGTCACCTTCCTATATGCACTCTACAACATCCTTTCGATTGAACCAGTGGTTGCTATTTGATACTTTTTCAGGATAAAATCAAACGGATGGCGCGTTCCCTGAAGTCCACGGTCTTCCTCATGATCGTAGCAGCGTTCCTGGCGGCTCTGGTGTTAACCTGCGCATTGATTGCAATCGTAGATAATAAATCATGGACCAGACAGGAGGGTGGGCAGGCGGCGGGTGGAGACGCGGGATCGACAGAAACCATGGCCCTGTTCTTTGCACTCACCCAGGGAGCATCTGTGCCTTTCACCTCCCCCACGCCTGATCCGCCGAAAGTCTTGCCGACCATGCGTGCCCGGCCGCAGGAATACGTCGTCCAACCAGGGGATTCGCTGGCCCAGATTGCCAGCCAATTCTCTGTCAGCGTTGCGGCGATAGTGGAGGCGAACGGCATTGCCCAACCGGACCTGCTTGAGATCGGTCAGGTCCTGACCATCCCCGCCCCCCAACCGGTCGGGACGGGTCCGGCGTTCAAGCTGATTCCGGACTCCGAGCTGGTTTACAGCCCGCCCAGCGCCGACTTCGATGTGGCTGGATTCGTTCACACTCACAACGGTTACCTCTCCGGGTATAAGGAAGAAGTCGAAGGGCGCCAGATGAGCGGGGTTAAGATCGTCGAGCGCATCGGCCGGGAATTCTCCGTCAACCCGCGCCTGCTCCTGGCAATCCTGGAGCATCAAAGCGGCTGGGTTACCCGGAAGGCGCCGGATGAGAGCAGCCTGGAATATCCGATTGGAGTGCTCCAGGAAACCCGCCGCGGTCTGTACCGGCAGCTGGCCTGGGCAGCGGACAATCTCAACCGTGGGTTTTATCTCTGGAGGGTGAATGGAGTGGGAGCCTGGGTGCTCGCAGATGGCAGCCTGGTTTCCATCGACCCGACGATCAACGCTGGGACAGCCGGCGTGCAGCATTTCTTCGCTGAGCTGATGGGATACGGGGATTGGGTCGAGGCTGTTGATCGGGAGGGTTTTTTCACCACATACGTGTCGCTCTTTGGGGATCCCTTCCGGTATTCCTTTGAGCCGGTGGTACCGCGGGGGCTGTCACAACCTGCCATGCAGCTGCCCTTCGAAAAAGGGGTCCGGTGGGCGTTTACTGGCGGGCCGCATGGAGGCTGGGGCAGCGGATCAGCCTGGGCGGCTTTGGACTTCGCGCCTCCGGGGAATGCACTCGGCTGCGTGGTGAGCGAGGCCTGGATCGTTGCTGTGGCGGACGGATTGATCCTCCGCGCGGAGGATGGGGCAGTTGTCCAGGACCTCGACAACGACGGACTGGAACAAACGGGGTGGACCGTTTTGTACATGCACGTTGAAACCCGCGACCGCGTCCGACCAGGCACCCTGCTCAAGGCCGGCGACAGGATTGGACATCCCTCTTGCGAAGGAGGATTCTCGACGGGGACGCACGTCCACCTGGCGCGCCGGTATAATGGGGAATGGATACCAGCTGATCAGGACATACCGTTCGTGCTCGACGGCTGGGTTTCGTATGGGCTGGGGAATGAGTACGATGGATACCTCGAAAGAAATGGGAAAAGGATCGAAGCCTGGGAGGGGCGCCGACCAGCCAATGAAATCCGGCGTTAAATTCACGCCCAACAGCGGGCGATGGCGAGTGGCGCTCGTGGCTGGCGCCTGGATGTGCGCGACCCTGGCCTGCGCGCTGGCGCCGCGCGACTCTGCTGGCCCCCTTTTCATCGCCCCTGGCGGGGTTGATTACCCGGATGACACGCCTATCCCGGTTGCCTCGATCCAGGAGCGTCCCGCGGAAACGGGAGCGAGCAATCCTCCCCTGGTTGAGGGCGAGGATCCGCCTGGAGTCACAATGCCAGAAGCGACCGCTGAGCCCGTGTTACTGCCCACGGCGACTTTTCCGCTCGTGAACACCGCGCCGGTCCTTTACTACACCCAGGCTGGCGACACCCTGCCGGTCGTGGCGGTCCGCTTCGGCGTTTCCCCTGGGGAGATCACCTCCCCAGAGCCCATACCCCCCGAGGCATTGATGAATCCCGGGCAGCTGCTGATCATCCCCAATCGGCTGGCAAACACGACTTCTTCACAGCATCTTATCCCGGACAGCGAAGTGGTTTTTTCTCCCTCGGCAATCGAATTCGACGTCAGCGGGTTCGTCGACCAGGCAGGGGGGTTCCTGAAGGACTACTGGCGGTACCTGGCGAGCACCGGCGTGACGCGCGGCCCAGACATCGTTTACCGAGTCGCGATCGAAAACTCTATCAACCCGCGGCTCCTGCTGGCGCTGCTGGAATACCAGAGCGGGTGGGTCTATGGCAAGCAGGGGGAGATCGCCGAAACGGAATTCATGATGGGAGAAGAGAATCCGCTCGAAGAAGGGCTGTACAAGCAGCTGGCCTGGGCGGTCAACCAGCTCTCGATCGGCTACTATGGCTGGCGGGAGGGGCGTCTGACGGAGATCCACTTCTCAGACGGAGTCACGGCCCGTTTGGCGCCAGATTTGAACGCGGGGACAGCCGCGCTGCAATATTATTTTGCCCAGCATTACGACAGCCAGGGCTGGGTGGCAGCCCTGGACGAAGAAACTGGCTTTCCAGCCCTGTACACCGCCATGTTCGGCAGTCCATGGGTGCGGGCGCAAGGCGTGGAGCCGCTCTATCCCCCGGATCTGGTCCAGCCAGAGCTCATCCTGCCGTTCGGGATCAACCAGATTTGGGGTTATACAGGCGGGCCGCACGGCGCTTGGGAGCGAGACGGCGCCTGGGCTGCCATCGACTTCGCTCCGGGAAGCATGCAGTCAGGCTGCATCGATACGAATGTCTTTGCGGTGGCGTCGGCTGCCGGGTTGGTCACGCGCGCGGATAACGGCATCGTCGCGATCGACCTGGATGGCGATGGGCGTGAGCAAACCGGCTGGGTGTTGATGTACCTGCACATTGCCAAAGAGGGCCGCATCCAGGCCGGGTCCTGGGTCGAGGCCGGCGAACCGATCGGTCACCCCTCCTGCGAAGGCGGTTTCTCGACGGGAACCCATATCCACTTGGCTCGCAAATATAATGGGGAGTGGATTGTCGCCGATGGCCCCCTCCCCTTTGTGCTCAGCGGATGGAGAGTGGTCGCAGGGGAAAAACCATACGAGGGCAAGCTGGTCCGCGGCGATCAGGTGGTGATCGCCAGCCCCTTGAGTCCGAGCGCTTCTCAGATCATCCGGCGGGCAGGCGATCCTTGACTCTGGAAACATACAGGATGAAATTTCTTGGTTTTGACATGCCGCGCAGGGATCAACGCGCGATAGTGGGGTGGATGATGGTTTTGGGATTCCTGGGCGGGCAGCTGGCTGCCTGCGCACCGCAACCAGGCTCCCTGGCTCTGGCCAACCCGGTTGAACCTGAAGAAGCCCAACCTGGTGAGAGTGCACCTGAGCTGGCAGCTGCCACGCCTTTGCCCACGCGTCCGCTCTACAACCCGGGCGAGCTCGTGGATTACATTGCTCAAACGGGGGACACCCTTCCTGCGCTGGCAAGTCACTTCAACACCACCGTGGAAGAGATTCGCGAAGCCAACCCGATCATCCCGGCGGACGCCACCACACTTCCCCCCGGGATGCCGATGAAGATCCCGATCTACTACGCCCCCCTGTGGGGGACGCCGTTTAAGATCATACCAGACAGTCATTACGTCAACGGCCCGGGTGTGATCGGGTTCGATACGGCGGGCTTCGTGGCAGGGCAGCCTGGCTGGTTGAACGGCTATGTTGAATACGCCTCCGGGGCAAACCGGAGCGCAGCCGGGATCGTCGATTTAGTTGCCCAGAACTTCAGCGTCAGCCCGCGCCTGCTCCTGGCCCTGATCGAATACCAGGCTGGCGGTCTCAGCCAGCCAGCGCCGCCCGATGGCGCGGCGCCTTTTTACCTGGGAAGGCGAGGCTACGATCACCGCGGCCTGTACCTGCAGCTGGTTTGGGCTGCAAATACCCTCAACAATGGCTACTACCAATGGCGCAGCGGCGAACTGACGGCGATCACTCGCCAGGACGGCACCCTTGAGCGGCCAGACCCATGGCAGAACGCGGCGAGCGTCAGCCTGCATCACTACTTCTCGCAGATTTACCCGCCGGATAGTTACGATCGGGCGGTGAACGCCGAAGGAATCGCACGCACTTATGCGGCTTATTTTGGGGATCCCTGGGCAGCCGATCAACCGCACATCCCCGGCAGTCTGACTCAGCCAGCTTTTACGCTCCCCTTCGAGCCAGGCACGACCTGGGCGCTGACCGGCGGGCCGCACACCGGCTGGGGGACCGGCGCGCCCCTGGCTGCGCTGGACTTTGCTCCGCCTTCCGTCGTTGGCGGCTGCGTCCCGACGAACGAGTGGGTTACAGCTGTGGCCCCCGGGGTCGTCGTCCGGTCTGAACCGGCAATCGCAGTGCTCGACCTGGATTTCGATGGAGACGAACGCACCGGCTGGGTGTTATTCTACCTGCACCTCGCTGACGAGGGACGCGCCGTAGCCGGCGCTGTGTTAGAGACGGGCGGCAAAATCGGACATCCTTCCTGCGAAGGCGGTCGGAGCACTGGCACCCACGTCCACATCGCCCGGAAATACAACGGGGAGTGGATCCTGGCAGATGGTGTTCTGGCGTTCAACCTGGAGGGATGGGTAGCCAGGAATGGCGACAGCCCTTATTCCGGTACGCTCACGCGCTTCGGCCAAATAGTATCCGCCTGTGTGTGCTCCGATTCCAGGACTTTTATCACCGCCGGGGGAGATCAGGCGGGAGTGACACCCACGCCGACACAATCCCCCTGATTTCGGCCAGATCCGGCCGACTGGATATCGGGTGATTTGACAAAATTGATATTACCTTTGAAATAATTTATTATTATCCCCTTGACAAATCCAAATAGTTTAGTACAATATTGATAGTTTTGACCAGCGCAGTTCTCATTCAATGAAGGAGGCTGGGATGCGCTTCGATTTGGGTGAGCGGGACGAGATCGTCCACCGAAAGGTTTTGGAAAAGGAACACCAAACAACCACGCTGCGTCCCGGATTCCAGGACCGCCTGCTGTTTGGAGCAGCGATCTCCCTGATCGCCCTCGGTGAGCGCCTGAAGAAAATATCGGAAGTGCGTTTCGAGGCCTCCTCCCAATCAGGAGATGGACATGCAGACAATCCCTAACAAATGCCCGATCTGCGGCGGCGAGATCATCGTCACCCGCCTGCACTGCCAGGTGTGCGACAGCACCATTGAAGGCCGCTTTACCTTCGGAGTCTTCGAAAACCTGACGCCAGAACAGTTGAGTTTCGTGGAGACATTCATCCGCTGTGAGGGCAAGATCAACCGGATGGAGGATGAGATCGGATTGTCCTACCCGACCATCCGGAACCGCCTGCACGAGATTATCCGCGCCCTGGGATACGAACCCGGAGGAGAGGAGGCGATCGGGATCAGCGATGAGATCCGCCGCAAGATCCTCGACGACCTGGAACAAGGCCGGATCACTTACGAAGAGGCAATGCAGATGCTGGAAAGGGAGGGCTGAATCCATGGATAAACAAACGATCGCGAGTGGTCCGAACCCGGAGGTGGTCGTGGAGACCGACGGCGATCTGACCTTAAAAGGATGGGATGAGCCGGAAGTCCTGGCGAAAAGCGATTCGCCAGAAGACTTGACGGTTGAGCAGCGGGACGACGAAGTGCACATCCGCTGCCGCGCGGACTGCGTGGTGCGGGTCCCCATTGAAGCTACGGTGCAGATCGAGCGGGTGTCCGGCCATGCCGTCTTGAAAGCGCTCGAAGGAGAGACCACGATTCACAGGGTGGATGGTCATCTGACCCTGCGCAATGTGGGGGCCACAACGATATCGCGAGTGCACGGGCACCTCGCCGCCCGGAACGTCGAGGGGGACTTGAACGTGACCGCGGTAGATGGAAATGCCACCCTGAGGAACCTGGAGGGGGATTTCCTGGTTGAGGATGCGGTGAACGGGAATCTGGTCCTCAAAGAGATCGATGGAAACGCCCGGGCGGCCGCACACGGCAATTTGAAGGTCGCCCTCGATCCTTCTCCGGGGACTCATTACAACTTCATGGCGGGTGGCAATTTGATCTGCCGTCTGCCAGAGGATGCCAGCGCCCGGATCAGCGTTCAAAAAGGAAGCCAGATCGTAGTCAAATTCCCCGGAGTGGAAACCGGACCCAGGCTCGCCGCTCCGTATGAGCTGATCCTGGGAGAGGGAGATGCCGAGCTGACTCTCTCGGCGGATGGAAACGTCATCCTTTCTTCTCTACCGCCTGATTGGGACTTCAACGAGCTGGAGGTCGAGATCGGCGAGGACATCAGCGGCTTATCCGGGATCCTCAGCGAGCAGATCGCGCGCCAGGTTGAAGTGCAGATGGAATATCTGGAGGAGCAGCTGGAATCGCAGCTCGAGAACCTGTCATCCCGGCTTGGCGATGTTGGACTGAGCGCGGAACAGGCTGCCAGGATAGCGGAACGCGCCAAGGAAGCCGGCGAGCGCGCCAGGCAACGAGCTGAAGAACGCATCCAGCGTGCGCAGGAGAAGATGAAGAGGAAGCTGGAGGCAGCCCGCCGGAGGGCTGAGATGAAAGCTCGAGCAGCCGAGCGCGCGGCCCGTGACCGCCGCAAACGGGCAGCACCCCCTGCCTGGCCACCGACCCCGAAACAGCCTGTCGAACCGGTCAGCGAAGAAGAACGGCTCATGATCCTGCAAATGCTCGAACAGGGCAAAATAACGACTGAAGAGGCAGAGCAGCTGCTGGCTGCTCTGGAAGGTAAAAGCCCGTGAGGTGGCTGGCATGAATGAAAAGAACGAACGCCTGGAAATCTTGTCGATGGTCGAAAGCGGTGTGATCAGCGCCAGCGAAGGCGCTCGCCTGCTTCAGGCACTGCAAGCCGATGAATTTCCCGAGCCAGCCGAAACCGGGCTGGAAAGGGGAGGCGGTTTCTCAGCTGCCGAGGACGGCGCAGCTGAACCCGGAGCGCGGCGAGATGCTGCGACTGATCATCTCCGGGAGGTCTTCGAGCCGGAGATCGAAAAATGGCGGCGGTGGTGGATGGTCCCTATGTGGTTCGGGGTGGGAATCACTGTGATCGGCGCCTTGCTGGCGTTCTGGGCCTACCAGGCAAGCGGGTTCAGTTTTTGGTTTGGGTGTGCGTGGGCGCCCTTCGTGATTGGTCTGGGAGTGATCGCAATGGCCTGGGGAAGCCGCACAGCTCGCTGGCTGCACCTGCGGATAAAACAGAAGCCTGGAGAGCGTCCGGGAACGATCGCTTTCAGCATCCCCTTACCGCTGCGTTTTACCTCCTGGTTCCTGCGCACGTTTGGGCGGTTCATCCCCGATCTCCAGGAGAAAGGCGTGGCTGTGGCAGCCGTCGTCCAGGCCCTTGAAAGGACGACCGGCGCGGAAGCCCCCTTCTACGTCGAAGTGGACGAGGGGGAAGAACAAGAGAAAGTACAGATTTATATCGGATAATTCCGAGGAGGCAAGCCCATGGCTACCACTGAAGAACGCATGAAGATCCTGAACATGATCCGGGAGGGGAAAATCACTGCTGAAGAAGGGGCCAAGCTGCTTTCCACCTTGAGCGCCAGCGGAAGACCCTCCCGCCCTGCGGCGGTGAAACCTTCCGGCGAGCCGCGCTGGTTCCGGGTAAGAGTCACGGACATAGTCAACGGAAAAACCAAGGTCAGCGTCAACATCCCATTCGGGCTGATGGAATGGGGAATGCAAATCGGGGCGCAATTCGCCCCGGAAGTTGCCGAGCTGGATTTTGCCCAGCTGAAAGAGATGCTCATGTCTGGCGTGGAAGGCAAGATCGTTGACGTTATCGATGAGGTCGACGGAGAGCACGTCGAGATCTTCATCGAATAACCAGGAGTAAAGTCTGTCTCTTTATTTGTCAGTTTGCCGAACTTGTGCGGGTTCAAGCCTGGCTCACGCGCCATTTGGATCTGAGCGTCGGAGAGGTG
>CAYQDF010000008.1:60745-62794 GCA_964416175.1 uncultured Anaerolineaceae bacterium | reverse complement strand
CGGGGCGGGCTACAAAGTGGAAATCTCGAGATCAGGTGAGAACGCCTTCGTAACGCTCCTGACCGCCATTCCGAGCCTGGTGCTGCTGGACTGGAGGCTGCCCGACCTGAGCAGTCTGGCGGTCCTCCGCAGGCTGCGCGCAGCTGAGAAGACTGCAATGCTGCCGCTGATTTTGATGGGCAGCGGCATGTCCGACGAAGACAGGCTGGTCGGCCTGGAAACCGGGGCGGACCTGTGCCTGGAGGAGCCTTTCCACCCGAAGGAGTTCCTCGCCAGGGTCCACGCACTGATGAGGCGGGTTTACAGAAATGGTGAGGGTGAATAACGTCATTGACACGAATATCTTTGTCTTCTCGTTTGACGGAAGCCAGCCAGAAAAGAAACAGCAATCCTTGCCGCGGCCGTTCAAGGCGGATGCAGCGTTCTCTACACCGAGGACCGGCAGGATGGTCAGCGGTTCCGTGGACTGGAAATCGTAGATCCCTTCAAACAGCGACAGCTGGGAACAAAATACTAAACGTCATTCCCTGGCCTGGCTCGCTCTCTGCGGATATCGTGCCATTCTGGGCTTCCACCAAGGACTTGGCGATGGCGAGGCCCAACCCGGTCTCGCCCTCCTGCTGGCGGCGGGCCTTGTCCCCCCGGAAGGAGCGCTCGAAGATGAACGGCAGGTCCTCGGCGGCAATGCCCGGGCCGTTGTCCGCGACCCGCAGCCTGACACCCCTGTCCGTGTGGTCTGCCAGGAGGGTGATCTCACCGCCGCGGGGCGTGTAGCGGAAGGCGTTGCTCATCAGGTTACCCAGCACCTGCGCCATCCGCTCCCCGTCGACCCGGATGGGGGGCAGGTCAGGGGCGATCTTCGTGCGGAGGGCGATCCCTCCCTTGTTGGCTTTGATCCGGTAAGCGTCAGCGGCGCGCTTCAGCAGGTCTCCCGGCGATAGGAGCTGATAATTTAATGGCAGCTCGCCGGCGTCGGCCAGCGCCAGAGTCTTCAGGTCGTCGATCAGGCGGCTGAGGTGCTGGGCCTCGGTGTGCATCACGGTGAACATTTCCGGGTTGGGGTCGAGCTTGCCGTCTCTCAGGGCTTCGGTGTAGCCCAGGATCACGGACAGCGGGGTGCGCAGGTCGTGGGCGATGTCTGCCGTCATTTTGCGACGCAGCGTGTTGGAACGGGCGAGCTCCAGGCTCATTTGGTTGAACGAATCTACGAGCGCGCCCAGCTCGTCCTTCGAGCGGACCTGGACCTGGTGGCCCAGCTCCCCGCCAGCCAGGGCTTTCGTCGCCGCGGTCAGTTCACGCAGGGAGCGCGTCAGGGTGTAAGCCAGCACACCCCCCAGTACGAGGGCGATCGCAGTCGCGATCCCCGCACTCAGGAGGATGTCCTGCCTGACATTCTGGAGGAAATTTCCTTCCGGCGTGCCGGGGCTCCAGCGATCGAGGGCGGGTGCGAAGATCAGCCAGCCGACGGTCGTGTTGTTAACGACTAGCGGCACGCCCTTGTCGAGGTCGGATGATCGCAGAACCCGCTCTTCGAACTGTGGTCCGCCTCCGAAGACGACCGTCCCATTGGCGTCACCGATGACGAAAAATGCGCGCCGTGCTCCATAGGAAGCGCCCGGCTCACCGACAGCGGAATTCCCCTCGCCGACGGGGATCCCCTCGCCGGGATGAAAGACGGTTTCCACGCCCTCCCAGCTCCCGGTCGCCTGGTAATACCGGATCAGGTCTGCGACGAGGGACGGCTGGTACTGGTCCCGGATCAGGCGGTCGAAGTTGCGCTGTGTGCGCAGTTGCACCAGGATCGCGACGACCACGGCTCCGATCAGCCCGACGAGCAGGAAAGCCAGGGTGAGTTTGAGCGCCAGGGAACGCATCTCGTCCGGTTATCTCTTCTGCGGGGCGAAGCGGTAGCCGACCCCGTACACGGTCTCGATGTAGCGCGGCGCAGAGGAGTCCGGCTCGATCTTGGCGCGCAGGTTGCGGATGTGCACGTCAATGGTGCGCTCGTAGCCTTCATAGGCCGCGCCTTGCAGGCGGTCGAGGAGCTCC
>CAYQDF010000008.1:0-60735 GCA_964416175.1 uncultured Anaerolineaceae bacterium | reverse complement strand
CGGGAGAAGACCCGGCCTGGCGCGGCCATCAGGGTCGCCAGCAGTTCGAATTCGGAGGGCGTCAGGTCGACCCGGAGTGAGCCGACCACGACCTCCCGGCCTTTGCGGTCCAGGGTGATGTCCGCCGCCCGGACCAGGTCCGGGATTTCTTCGCTTTTTTCCGACCGGCGCAGGACAGCTCGCACCCGGGCTGCGAGCTCGCGCAGGCTGAAAGGCTTGGTCACGTAGTCGTCCGCGCCCAGCTCCAGTCCCAGGATCTTGTCGTTCTCCTCGAGCTTGGCGGTCAGAATCACGGTGGGGGTGCTGGCCTCCCGGCTGTAGACCCGCATGAACTCGTAGCCGCCCATCTCGGGCATCATCAGGTCGAGGAGGATCAGGTCGGGTCTTTCCTGGCGGGCGATGAACAGAGCCTCCTGGCCGTCGCCGGCGGTCACGACGTCGAACCCTTCCTGAGCCAGATACTGTCTGAGCATGTCGCGCAGCTCTTTCTTGTCGTCCACGACGAGGATCTTCTTAGCCATGCCAATATCCCGAATGCCAGGTGAGAATGCAAGCAACCAGTAGCCTGTTATCTTATCATTCTTGATCTCCTGCTGAGGATAATCCTTCTTCATTTAGAAATTGTTAAGAAATGATGGGAAAAATGTGAATTCTTACCCCCAACAGGGCGAACGAACTACCGGCTCACGCCGCCGGGGGTCGCGTAGAATCCCCCTCGCGAACTCTGAGTAAAATGTTCCAGGTCCAGGAATTCTTCGATTAATACGCGGTTTCCGCTAATCGAAAAAAGAGCCATTTGCGGGCTTGCAGCCCGCAAATGGCTCTTTTCTCCGGTTGTATCCATAGATGCAAGCCCCGAGTGGGCTTTGTTCATCGTATGCAGGTAGAACCCCAGGGTGTGTTTTTTTGCTTAATCTTGGCCTTCGACCGGGGCTGGGATGGCACCAAGCTGCTGCATCATACTCATACTATCCATCTGGCCCCAATGCTCTACCAACTTTCCATTCGCAATACGGATAATGTCGATCACGCCAAAGGATACGCGCTTGCCGGTGGCTGGGACGCCCAAAAACTCGCCCTTTTGGGTGCCATTCCAGGTCATGCGGAGTACCACCTTGTCGTCTTCGGCGAGGATGTCATCAATTGTGGCTTTGAAATCTGGGAAGGCGCTGCGCAACATGGTGGTCAACACGTGGAGATTCTCGGATTACGGCCTCGCCCCCAGGGTTACCGGGATGGTCATCTCTTCGCCGTTTCGCATCACCGTCACCTGGATCGTCTGCCCGACTTTCGCCTGGAACACCAGGTAAGAATTGAGGTTGGAGAAATCGCTCACTTGCCGCTGCCGGTTGAAGTGATGATGTAAACCACGGAAGGGTTCGCTTCCTGGTAGAGTTCGATCAGCCGGCTTTCCAGGTCACTGGCGCTAGTCTCGGAAAGACTGATGGGTGAGAGGTCTTCCGACGCGGCGTCCTCTTCCCCGGTTGAGACAGAGAGCTGGCTGGCGCCAGCCAGCTCCGGTGCTGCGGTCAGGCCGACCAATGACCCGGAGACTCTGCAGGCCGTCAGGCTGAGGAGGATGAACGCCATTGCAACGGACAGGGTTGCGTATTTATAATAATATCTCTTCATGATCTACTCGCGACGACCTCTTTAAGTAGGGGCACAGCGGCCTCCGTGTTCCATTTTCCAACCGCTGTACCCCTACGGGGACGATTTAGAGGCCGGTGCCTTCGGTGTCCGGCGTGACGGGTTCTACTGGGGCCCAGAAACCGCCCCGGCCGAAGCCGCCCCGGTGACCGAACCCTCCAAAACCGCCTCCGAAGAAGCCATTGTCAAGGATCTGGTCCGCCTGGTCCTGCGTGATGACGCCGTCGTCGACAGCCTGCTGGATGGCGGCCTCACGGGCAGCCTCCAGGGCCGTGCGCGCTTCGAGGGCGGTCATCCCGCTTTCCGCGAGGATCTCGCTGAGGGACAGGCCTTCGTCGCGGTAGCTCTGGAGCTGCTCCACGGTTATCCCCAGGGCTTCAGCGAACAGGGCTTCCGGGTCCAGATAGCTCTGCAGGGCGCGCCTGGCGAGGATCAGGTCGGCCTGCTCCTGGGTGAGGAGCCCATCTTCCACTGCCTGGGCCAGCATGGCGGATTGCGCCTCTTCGCGGGCAGACTGCAACTCCTCGACGCTGATGCCCAGCGCCTCAGCGAGCAACGCGTCGTAGTCGACGGCGTCAGAGAACTCGCCAGCTCTGCCATGGAAGCCGAACCACCCTCCCCGGAACCCGCGCCCGCCGATGAAGCCGCGCAGGGTCAGCAGATCCGCCTGCTCCTGGGTGATCAGGCCCTGCTCCAGGGCGGCCTGGATGGCTGCGTCCGCAGCTTCCTGGCGGGCAGCCTGGAGCTCTTCGACCGTGACACCCAGGGCATCTGCGAGATACTCGTCTTCATCCAGGTAGCCGCCGGGGAATCCCGGCCCGAAGTGCGGAAAGGTCGATCCGGCGGGCAACCCGGCAGCGGTTGCTGCTTTAGCGCTGGCGCTCGATGTGAAACCGAACGCGACGGTTAAAGCAACTGCGGCAAGGAGCACGCCGCCGGCCAGCAGAAGGCCGATGTTTTTAGTTCGTTTGGACATGTCTACCTCCAAGATTGGTTTGGGCCGCGCTCTCACCCGCGGGATTCGAGGTCGGCCGGTTTCGTACTGCTCAAAGGATATCCGGATGATATTCAGAAAATGTGAAGAAGTGATTTGGAAAGGATTTAGATTTCTTAACCCGGGCGACGCCGGATTTCTACGGAACTTTTCATTTTGGATGGTTTATCTCGTGTTATATTTTGGTACTTTTGGCTTTACAGGCGCCTGAATTGCGATACCTCCGAGTTTCTCCTCCTGGCTGGCTGCTCTTCCTGTCTATTCTGGCTTTCACGGCTGCCTGTTCGCCTGCCGGCCTGGGCGACCGCGCGGTCCTCTCCGGCGAGGGGAATTTCTCTCCCGCCAGAGGCACGGCGACCGGCCTGGTCGCTGCCGGGTTTACCCCGCCACCCAGGACCGTAACGACTATCACTGCCACACCGCTCCCCAGCCTCACTCCCACCGTCACCCCCACGCCCACCCGCACTCTCCACCCAATGAGCATCGAGGCCCTGCGCCAGCGGTCTTACACGGGAAGCGACATCACCATCGTGGAAACCCTCGAACCGGGCGATAACTATTTTCGATACTACGCCTCCTATGAGTCCGATGGACTGACGATCTACTCCCTGCTGACCGTCCCTTACAGCGAGCCTCCACCCGGCGGATATCCGGCGATCGTATTCAACCACGGGTATATCCCACCTGACGTTTACCGCACTACGGAACGCTACATCGCTTACGTGGATTCCCTGGCAAGCCGAGGGTACGTCGTCTTCCGCATCGACTACCGCGGGCACGACCGCTCAGAAGGGGAGGCTGCTGGCGCTTATTCCGACCCGGGATATGCTATAGACGTGCTCAACGCCGTCGCTGCCCTCCAGCGCTTCCCGCCGGTGAACCCAGAGCGGATCGGCATGTGGGGGCACTCCATGGGGGGCTACCTGACCCTCCGCGCCATGGTCGTTTCGCCGGAGATCAAGGCCGGGGTGATCTGGGCAGGGGTAGTCGCCTCTTATCCTGATCTGCTCACTCGCTGGCGGCGGGGGAGCGGTCCGACGCCGACGCCCGGTTCTTCCCCCGCGCGGCGCTGGCGCTCCGACTGGGTCGCCCAATTCGGCGCGCCCGAGGAGAACCCGGACTTCTGGAACGCCGTCTCAGCCAACTCTTACCTGGAAGACCTATCGGGTCCAATTCAGCTGCACCACGGCACTGCGGATACCAGCGTGCCCCTGGAATTCTCCGAGATCCTCTACCAACAGCTGCTCGACGCAGGGCAGGCGGCTGAACTCTACACATACCCGGGCGACGACCACAACATCTCGAATGCCTTCAGCATCGCGATGACGCGGTCGATCGAGTTCTTCGACCGGCACCTCAAGGGAGGCGGGTGAAGGAGCCCCTCAGGGTTGTTGCGGACCCGGAGGGTGTTTATTCCAGAACTTTTCGGGCGAACTAATGCCCGCCACCTTCTCCGGACGTCTCGCCGGCAAAGATATCCGGCGCTTCGGGCCCTTCGACCACCAGGTAACCTGCCAGGCCCCGGTCCAACCTGGAAAGCGAATGATCGACCAGGATGTACCGTCCCGGCACTTCGAGGGTGAACTCGACCACCGTCGCGCCGCCGGTCGGGACGAGAGTCGTCTGTACATCTGTCAGCGGCGGGGCGGTCAGGGAAGCCTGGTTGTACACCCTGTCGAAGATCTCGCCGATGACGTGGAAGGAGCTGGTGAGGTTCGGCCCGCCCACGCCGAAGTAAATGCGCACCATTTCGCCCACCCTGGCCCGGAGGGGATGCTCCTCGGTCAGAGCGCCCACCGCGCCGTTGAACACCAGGTACTCGGGCGTTTCATCCAGCAGCTTTTCGATGCTGAAAGTGGTACTCCCCGTCTGGAAGAGCGGTTCGGCAGTGTAGACCTCACCCTGCATGACGTAGAACTCGCGGTCGACGGGCGGCAGCCCGCCCTCCGGTTCGACCAGGATCAGCCCATACATCCCATTGGCGATGTGGTGCGCGACCATCGGCGTGGCGCAATGGTAGACGTAAAGACCGGGATTGAGCGCCTTAAACGTGAAGCTGGTCTCCTCGCCAGGCTGGGTCTGGGTCGCGACCGCTCCTCCCCCGGGTCCGGTGACCGCGTGAAAGTCGACCGAGTGCACCATTGAGCTGCTGTCGGCGTTCTTCAAGCTGACTTCGACCGTGTCACCAACGCGCACGCGGATGAACGGTCCCGGCACCTGCCCGTTGAAAGTCCAGAAGATGTAGCTGGTGCCGTCCGCCAGCCTGCCGGTCACTTCGACGGTCTCCAAATCCACCTGCACACGCCTGGTCGTAGAGCGTGCAACGGGTCCCGGCAGGTCATCCGGCGCATGGGAGAGGCTGGGGAGATCGGCAGGGACTCCGATGGCTTCCTCGACCGCGTCGGTCTCAGTCGCCGCTATGGGAGCGGGTGCCAGCGCAGCCGGATCAGAAGGCGCGGTCAGCGCGCGAGTGCCTGATCCCTCCTGGATCGCCTGTTTTTGCTTGTATTCTGCCTCCGCCTGAGCAAATACCTGGGCCACGCAGCCGGTAACCAGGAGAGCTATCACACCAATCACTGTGATCGACCGGTAAAACATAGGTACCTCCGTTAATCCAACGATATTGACCGGAAATATACCTGATTTCAAGCATTCGATCTTTGCTCTGGCGCAAAAACCTAAAAGTTGCTTGATCATAGTACTTGGGCAATCGCGACCTACTGTGGTGCTGGCCGCAAGGTATCAGGTTCCTTTACAAAAAATTTATGTTGTTTATATACCTCCTTCACTCGCGGGGTCTATACTGGCAGGGTAGTAAGGAGGATGGACAAAGCGCCTCAAGCGAAACGAAAAAAAACAGAGGAGTGCAGCAATGAACAAAACGGTCTTATGGATTCTTGGTATCGCAGGTGTTGTGGCAGTCGCCTGCGCGCTGTTGGCTGCGGGATTCTTCCTCGGCCGCGCGGTCTGGGGTGGGATCACGGCCTGGCCAGCGGGCATGATGGGCTATTTCTCCCCGGACGGGCCTGGTGCGAGGCTCTATGATTATCGGCCCGGTCAGGGTATGATGGGGGGTGGTTTTGGAATGATGGGCCCCGGGATGCTGGGCGGGTACGGTTTTGGCCGCCAGGGACGTGCTGAGCCTCTCTCCCTCGAAGAGGCGGAGGATGCCGTGCAGCGATTCCTGGTAGAATTTGGAGATCCTGACCTCCTCTTGAAGGAGGTGATGATCTTCGACAATCACGCTTACGCGGAGATCGTCGAAGACAGCACCGGGATCGGAGCCATGGAATTGCTGGTCGACCCGGTCACACTGGCGGTCTACCCGGAGCATGGGCCGAACATGATGTGGAATCTGAAATATGGGATGATGGGCAGCCAGGGTGGATTCGGCATGATGGGAGGGATGATGGGCGGCTTTGGTAGGCGCGGTTTTAACCCAATTCCCCGGCAATCGGGATCCGGTGACATGCCGGTCAGCCCGGAGGAAGCGGTGGTTGCCGCGCAGGACTATCTGGACGATTATCTGCCCGGCACCGAAGTGGACGAGCACGCTGATCAATTCTACGGCTACTACACCCTGCACATCCTCGATGAGGGGAAAGTGACCGGCATGCTCAGCGTGAACGGATTCACCGCGGCGGTGTTTCCTCACACCTGGCACGGGGACTTCATCGAGATGAGCGAGGAAGAAGAATAACGCGCGACTTCCCGGAAGTCAGCGACGACCAGGAGAATTCTTAGGCAATGAAATAACCGATGCCTGCGCCGAAGATATTGATTATCGACGACGAACCCAGCATTCTCAACCTGGTCAGCGCTTACCTAAAGCCGGAGGGCTACCAGATCTACACTGCTACGGATGGGATGACTGGCTTGAAGGCGGCGCGCGCCTTCAAGCCAGACCTGATCGTCCTCGACATCATGCTGCCCGGCCTGGATGGGATCGAACTGCTCACCCGCCTGCGCCGGGAATCGGGCGTGTATGTGATCCTGTTGACAGCCAAGACAGAAGAGGTTGACAAGATCGTCGGACTCTCGGTCGGGGCAGACGATTACGTGACCAAGCCGTTCAGCCCACGTGAGCTGACTGCTCGCATCAAGGCCGGCCTGCGCCGCCTGCAAGGTGCGAGCAGCGCGACCAGGAGTGATACGCTTGCCTTTAAACGCATCCGCATCGACACCGCCAGCCGGAAGGTGTGGCTGGATGAGCAGGAAATCGAGCTCACCGCCATCGAATTCGATCTGCTCCGGACCCTTGCGGAACATCGCGGGAGAGTCCTCAGCCGTGAAAAGCTGCTCGAACTCGTCTGGGGCTACGATTATTACGGCGAGATGCGCGTCGTAGATGTTCACATCGGGCACATCCGCCAGAAGCTCGGCAATGAGAGCCTGATCACAACCGTGCGCGGTGTCGGCTACCGCTTCGATGACGAGTTCATCTGATCAAATTCCTGGAAAGACCATGCTACGGACGATTCGCAGTCATTTTGGGTTAAAAATTTTTATTTCCTACCTGGTTGTGATCCTGGTGGGGGGGATCGTGCTGGTTTCCGCTGCGGAGTTTGCTGTACCAAGCGCGTTCGAGCGACACCTGGCCGCCATGAGCGCGATGATGGCGGCGATGATGGGAGGAGTCACGCAGCTGGAGGCCGATCTGTTCGTCAACTTTCGCTCCGCGGTGACCGAGGCGCTTGGTCTGGCAGCATTTGCCGCTGCGCTGGCGGCGATCTTCGCCAGCATTTTCGTCAGCCGGCAGGTGGTCTCCCCTTTGCGGGACATGATGTCTGCCAGCCAGCGCATCGCCGAAGGCCATTACGAAGAGCGGGTTCGCGTCCCCGGCAACCCGGCCAAAGACGAGCTGGACGAACTGGCGCAGCTGGCGCTCACCTTCAACCTGATGGCAGCCAGGCTGGAGCGGACAGAGACCATGCGTCGCCAGCTGATCGGCGATGTCGCCCACGAGCTGCGCACCCCCCTCGCCGCGCTGAAGGGTTACGCAGAAGGGTTGCTGGATAGCGTCCTGCCTCCGGACGAAGACACCTTCCAGCAGATTTACGCCGAAGCAGACCGCCTGGAGCGGCTGGTAAGCGACCTGCAGGAATTAAGCCGGGTCGAGGCCCGCGCCTTTGAGCTCAACCGCAAGGCTCTCTCAGTCAGCGCGGTTCTCAATACCGCAGTTTCCCGCCTGGGACGCCAGTTCGAAGAGAAAGATGTGGCGCTGGAGGTCGATGTGCCCGAGGACCTCCCTCAGGTCTACGGCGACGAGTACAGGCTGGGCCAGGTGCTGCTCAACCTGATGGGGAATGCCCTGCAGTATACGCCTCCTGGTGGGAGGGTCTATGTGCGAGCCAGTCATCACCAGCGTGAAGTGTTCCTTTCGATTAAGGACACCGGCATTGGAGTCTCCGCTGAACACCTGCCTCACCTTTTTGACCGCTTCTACCGGGTAGACAAGTCCAGGTCACGGGCAGGCGGCGGATCCGGGATCGGCCTGACCATCGCCAGGCAGCTGGTCGAAGCGCATGGAGGCCGGATCTGGGCCGAGAGCCCCGGCTTGGGGCAGGGGACCACGCTGACTTTCACGCTCCCGGTCGCCCAGCCGTGAAGATCAGGCGCCAGGCCGGCTGAGTTTAGAGAGTCCTTCCCGAGCAGATCCCTTGACGAAATTCCATATTTAAGTTTACAATATATGAGTATATATTCATGTATTGAGAGGCAGGCCATGATTCTTGCCCAGACACCACCTTCGCTCTTCTCACAGTCTGAGAAAGCTATTCTAGAAGACCGCCTCGCGCTGGAGGTGGCGGAACTGTTCAGGATTCTGGGAGATGCCAGCCGGGTGAAGATACTGTCTGCCCTGCGGGGCGGCCCGGAGAACGTTAACGCCCTGGCGCAGGTCGTGGGGATCACCCCCTCGGCGGTCTCCCACCATTTGCGCAGCCTGCGCCAGCTCCGCCTGGTTCGCCCTCATAAGCGCGGACGGCAGGTCTTTTACTCGCTCGACGACCAGCACGTCGCAGAGCTCCTGCAGCGTGTGATTGAGCACGTCAAACACGGCTGAGCCATGCCCGAAGAGACCCTGAAACTCGAAATTCCCCTGCTGATCCCGGGACTGGTTGACCAGCAGGATCCCCGGATCAGCCGGCTGGAGGGTGCCTTGCGGAACCGCAAAGGCATCCAGCGAGTCCATGTGACCCTGGCCGAAGATGAGGCCGGTTCGGAGTCCCGCCTGCTCTGCTTGCACTACGATCCCTCCCTGATATCCATCGATGCTGTCCGCCGAATTGCCCGCCGGGCGGGTGCCCAGACCGCCAACCGATACCGTCATCTGACCATCCCTGTCGAAGGCGTCGATTGCTCGGACTGCGTGGTGGTGCTCGAACACAGTTTGAAGCGGCTGGATGGCGTGCTGAATGCCAGGGCCAGCTACACGGGCCAGAAAGTCTTCCTCGAGTTCGATTCATACGTCACAAACCGGGCTTTGATCGAAAATCGCATCGTCGGTCTTGGCTACCGCGTTCAGCGCCAGGGGGTGCGCCGCTGGTACGAACGAAATCATGATCTGCTTATCAACCTCGGGGCAGGCCTCCTGCTCTTCCTCGGCTGGGTCGGAGGCCGGTTCCTTGGGTTCCCTCCTGTGGTCAGCCTGGGATTCTATCTGGGTGCGTACCTGGCCGGCGGCTGGGATACCGCCCGGCACGCGTGGCAAGCCCTGCGGCTGCTCACCTTCGATACGGACCTGTTAATGATCACGGCCGCCCTGGGCGCGGCGTTTCTGGGCGAATACGCGGAAGGTGCGCTGCTTTTGTTCCTGTTTGGCCTGGGGCATGCCCTGGAAGGACGCACGCTCGAAAAGGCGCGCCAGTCCATCCGCGCTTTGGCACAGCTCACCCCCAAAACGGCCCTTGTGCGTCGCGAGGGAAAGGAGATTGAAGTGCCGGTCGACGAGATCGACCTGGAAGAGACCGCGATCGTCCGCCCGGGAACAAGGATCCCGGTCGATGGGATCGTATCACAGGGCCATTCTGCAGTGGACCAGTCGCCGGTCACCGGAGAATCCCTCCCGGTAGAGAAAACTCCCGGGGAAAAAGTCTTCGCCGGGAGCATAAATGGGGAAGGGGTGCTGGAAGTACGTGTGACCCGCCTGTCAAAGGACAGCACCCTGGCGCGAGTGGTGAAGATGGTCGAGCTGGCGCAAGCGCAGAAGCCTCCCAGCCAGCTGCTGACAGAGCGCTTCATGCGCTGGTTTGTCCCCGTGGTGCTGGTAGGAGACCTGCTGCTGATCTTCGTTCCTCCCATGTTTGGGTTTCCATTCCAGGCATCCTTCCGCCGGGCGATGATGCTCCTTGTCGCTGCGTCTCCCTGCGCGCTGGCCTTGGGGGCACCCGCGGCAGTACTGGCAGGAGTTGCGCAGGCTGCCCGCAACGGAGTGCTGGTCAAAGGCGGCGCCCACCTGGAGAACCTGGGACGCCTCAAGGTGATAGCATTTGACAAGACCGGCACCATCACCAGGGGCAAACCGGAAGTGACAGACGTTGTCTCTCTCGATTCGTTCGACAAATCCGAAGTGCTGGCGCTTGCCGCGTCGGTGGAGAGCCGGTCTGCCCATCCCCTGGCGCAGGCTATCGTCAGGGCAGCACAGGCGGAGCACCTTGCTCTGCCAGAGGCGCGAGATGCGGCTGCCGTCACCGGGCGCGGTGTGCAGGCCATCGTCGGGGACACGCCTGTGCTGATCGGCAGCGCAGGCTTCCTGGCCTCATCCGGTATCCAGGTCCAGCCGGCCATACGCGACCGGATAGCTTCCCTGGAGGCGGGAGGAAAAACCACCATTTTGGTCGCATACGCGGGCCATCCGGTAGGTGTGATTGCCGCTGCGGACGTCGTCCGGCCGGGTCTCCAGGATGTTATCACCAGCCTGCATCAACTTGGATTGTTCAAGACCATCATGCTGACCGGGGATGAGGAGCACGTCGCAGCATACATTGCCGGCAAGGCATGTATTGGTGATTACCGCGCCGGGTTGTTGCCAGAAGAGAAAGTCACTGCCATCCAGGAATTGATCGCGGAAGACAAGTACGTGTCCATGGTCGGGGACGGGGTGAACGACGCCCCCGTCCTGGCGCAGGCCACGGTGGGCATTGCCATGGGCGGCGCTGGCACTGACGTGGCGCTGGAGACAGCCGATGTGGCGCTCATGGGAGATGACCTCTCGCGCCTGCCTTTCGCGGTCGGGTTAGGCCGCTTTACCCGCAGGCTCATCCTGCAGAATCTTGCCATTGCCTCCGGGGCAATCGTTTTCCTGGTGTTCTCGACGCTCCTGGGTTGGACCAGCCTGGGCGCAGCGGTTGCGATCCACGAGGGCAGCACCGTCGCTGTGGCGCTGAACGCCCTTCGCCTGCTGAATTATCAGCCGGAGTAGTGAAATCCCTCGCCCTTTACAAAATCTTTAACCTGCCTTCAATTCGTATTCACGGACCACTGATATCCTGTCATTGGAGCATTCGAGATGATGGGGTTTAGCCTGGTAGGAATTCTACTGATGGTTCTATTTTGGAGCGTGCTGATCTTCCTGGCGGTCTGGGTGGTCAAGGTCCTGTTCACGGACGGGGGCCGGCACTCGCCTGACCAGGCCGGTCCTGGACCCAGCGCGCGAGATATCCTGGATCAGCGTTACGCCCGCGGCGAGATCGACCGCGAACAGTACCGGCGTATGAAGCAGGATCTTGAAACAGCAGACATGGACTGATGCTAGATCCCAACCCGAGTTCTTCCTCACACGAACACCGTCAAAGCTTACCGGAGGGACATGTATCTCACTCTGGAGGGGGGCATGCCGATCTTCAACATGGTGACGCTGTGCAACGCCCGGGAGTCCCTCTGGTAGAGGAAAAAATTCCGGTGCACGGCGAGCACCACGAAATGAAGGCTGGCGGCGAGGTGCATAAAGCACACGTTGACCACGCCGGTCATGAGGAGATGTTCCGCCAGCGATTCTGGGCGTGCCTGGTACTGAGCCTCCCCGTACTTCTCTACTCGCCGATGATCCAGGACTGGCTGGGCATTTCGATGCCCGCTTTCCCCGGAAGCCAGTGGATCGTACCGATAGTCTCAGTCATCATCTTCCTCTACGGCGGCCTTCCCTTCCTGCGCATGGCTGTCCCTGAGGTGCGGAACCGCCAGCCGGGGATGATGATCCTCATCTCTCTGGCGATCAGTGTGGCGTTTGCATACAGCCTGGGGACGACGTTCATCGGGACGGGCGAGAGCTTCTATTGGGAGCTGGTCACGCTGATCGACGTCATGCTGCTCGGGCACTGGCTGGAAATGCGCAGCGTGCGCCAGGCGTCCCGTGCCCTGGACGAGCTCGCCCGGCTCATGCCGGATACCGCTGAGCGGATCTCAGGTGATGCAGGCCAGGTAGAAATGGTCAGGGTAAGCGAGCTGCGCGTAGGCGACCTGGTGCTCGTGCGCCCCGGGGCGAGTGTTCCAGTAGATGGGACCGTCGAAGAGGGGGAGTCGGACGTCAACGAGGCGATGATCACAGGCGAATCCAGGCCTGTCAAGAAATTTCCAGGCGCAGCCGTGATCGCTGGCACGATCAATTCGGATGGCAGCCTGCGGGTGCGGGTGACCGCCACCGGAGAAGAAACAGCTTTGGCCGGGATCATGCGCCTGGTAGAGCAGGCGCAGATAAGCAAATCCCGGACACAGAAGCTGGCGGACAGGGCAGCGGCTTGGCTGTTTTACATGGCGCTGGGTGTCGCCGCGCTGACCGCGCTCGCCTGGACCCTGGCGGCCGGCTTTGGTTTCGAGGCGGTCGAGCGCGTGGTGACCGTGCTGGTGATCGCCTGCCCGCACGCCCTGGGGCTGGCGATCCCGCTGGTGGTCGCCATCACCACTTCATTAGGAGCGCGCAACGGCGTGCTCGTGCGCGACCGGCTGGCGCTGGAGGTCGCCCGCCAGGTAGACACCGTGGTCTTCGATAAGACCGGCACGCTCACCAAAGGCGAACAGGGGCTGGTGGACCTGGCTGTAAGCGATGGGTGGCGCGAAGATGAAGCGCTTGCCCTGGCGGCTGCGGTGGAGGGCGATTCTGAACATATCATCGCCAGGGCTATCCGGGCAGCCGCCCAGGAGCGGGGGCTTTCCTCCCTCCCGGCAGTCAGGGAGTTTGAGGCTCTGAAAGGGCGCGGGGTGCGGGCAGCTGTCGATGGGCGCACCGTTTACGTGGGCAGCCCGGGGTTGCTGGAACACCTGTCGGTAGAACTGCCTGCAGCCCTGGCCAGTTTCGCCGCCTCTGCCGGGGAGAAAGGCCAGACCGTGGTCTTCCTTGTCCAGGGAGAAAGCCCCGTAGCGGCCTTGGCGGTGGCAGACGTGATCCGCCCGGAGAGCCGGGAAGCCGTCAGACGGCTCCACGGACTAGGGGTTGAGGTTGCCATGCTGACCGGCGACAGCAAGGCTGTCGCGGCAGTCGTAGCAAAGGAACTGGGCATAGACCGGCACTTTGCCGAAGTGCTGCCAGAAGATAAGGATAAGAAAGTTATCGAACTTCAGCAGCAGGGCAGGCGGGTTGCAATGGTCGGGGACGGCGTCAACGACGCTCCAGCCCTCACCCGCGCGGACGTGGGAATCGCCATCGGCAGCGGGACGGATGTCGCGGTCGAATCGGCCGGGATCATCCTCGTCAAAAGCAACCCGCTGGACGTCGTGAAGATCATCGAACTGAGCCGGGCCAGCTATCGGAAGATGATCCAGAACCTGGTCTGGGCGACCGGTTATAACGTGATCGCCCTGCCGCTGGCGGCCGGGGTCCTGGCGCCCTGGGGGGTGTTGCTGTCGCCCGCTATCGGCGCCCTGTTTATGTCGCTGAGCACGGTCATCGTGGCGATCAACGCCCAGCTGCTGCGGCGACTCAACCTTTAATAAAACCTCTTTCGAACACCTGCACCGGGCCGCGCCAGCGGTCATTCTCCACGAAGCACTCGAAGAATCTTCCCCCGGTGTACTCAGAGATCACCTTTCGCCAGAAGGTCTGCGCTTCGTCGTTCTCCGCGAGCTCGGCGATCTCCCAGCGGCCGCCAAATCGGTCGAAGAGCTGCCTCGCGACCCTGGTTCCGATCCCCCGGCGGCGGTACTTACGCATGATGAAGAACTCGGCGATCAGCCAGGCGGGCCTGGTTTCTCCTGATTCGTTCTCTGGGAAGTAAGTTCCCTTCCGCACCAGGGCGAACCCGGCGAGCCTGCCGTCCACCCGGACCAGGAAGGGGAAGCGGTCCGGTTCTTCCCAATAAAGGTCTAAATGCTCATAGCCGTACAGGCCGGAATCATCCACGTCTGCCCCGTCGATGGCGCTGAAATCGTACGAATACAGCTCGAGCAGATTGCGGAGGATGGGCTTTTCGTGGATGCCGGCTGGGGAAACGTCAATATTCATAAATATCCGGCTTGCGCGATCGCCACTCCGTCGCCGATTCGTAGGCGTGGGCGGCGCGCAGCAGCTTCTCCTCCGCCCAGGGGCGGGCGATGAGCTGCAGCCCGATCGGCAACCCCCCGCTGGTGAAACCGCAGAGCACTGAGAGCGCCGGCAGTCCGCTCAGATTGAAGGGAGCGGTGAAGCGCGTCAGGATCCGCGCTTGCTCTACGGCGTCCGGGCTTTCGAGGAGCGGGGCGGCGACCGGGGTGGTTGGGGTGAGCAGCAGGTCGTAGTCTTCGAAGAAGCGCACCAGCTGGCGGCGGAACTCGACCTGCAGGCGGCGGGCGAGGACATACTCGGTGGAAGTGTATGCAGCGCCGGTCTCCAGCCGCTGCCGCACGTCGGAGCCAAACATCTCCGGGTGATCCCGCAGACGCTGCCGGTGGTAAGCCGCCGCGTCGCTGGTGACCATCAACCCGTTCGCCCGGGCCGCTTCCATTCCATTCGGGATTTCCGCTTCGCCCACCCTTGCTCCCAAATCTGAGAATACCAGTGAAGCAGCCTGAACTGCATTCAGCACATCCGGATCCGCCTGAGTGAAGAAAGAGTCTTTCGCCAGAGCAATCCGCCAGCCAGCCACTCCCAGCTCCAGCGCTCCCGTGTACTCCGGCACCGGGAGATCCGCCGCAGCCGGATCGAGGGGATCATACCCCGCGATGACTCCCAGCAGGATCGCCGCATCACGGGCGCAGCGCGCCATGGGCCCGACGTGGTCCAGGTTCCAGCTGAGCGGTACAACCCCGCGCAGGCTGACGCGCCCAAAGGTAGGCTTCAGTCCGACCACGCCGCACAGGGAGGCTGGGATGCGGATCGAACCGCCGGTATCCGAACCGAGGGCGCCTGTGCAGAGACCTGCCGCCAGAGCGACTGCGCTGCCGCCGGAAGAGCCGCCTGGCGAACGGCGGAGGTCCCAGGGATTACGGCATGCGCCGAAATGCGGGTTGTCGTTCGTCACCCCGAGGGCGATCTCGTGCAGGTTCAGCTTTCCCAGGAGCACCGCTCCGGCGTTGTATAGCCGTTCCACAACGTACGCGTCCGCGCCGGGGACGTGGTCTTTGAAAAAAAGGGACCCGGCTGTCGTCCGAATCCCGCGCGTCTCGAAGAGGTCTTTGAGCGCCAGCGGGATGCCGTGCAAGGGGCCGCGCACTGCACCGCTCCGGATCTCGGCCTCGGCCTGTCGGGCGCGCGCGAGCGCCAGCTCCGGGGTGAGCGTGATGAAGGAGTTCAGGCGCGGCTCGAGCTGCTCGATGCGCGCCAGGCATGCCCCGACCAACTCGACGGGCGAAAGCTCACGCGCGGCGATGAGCTGGCTGGCTTCGAACAGGGTCAGGGAGGTGAGTTCCATCGTTGATCCAGCACCCTATTCAACTCCATAAGGGCCTGCTCCGGCGAGCGGAACTGGATCGCCTGCATGCCGACCGCGCGCGCCCCTGCCACGTTTTCCTCGAAATCATCCACGAAGACCGCCGCCTCCGGTTCGACATCCAGTCGGGCGAGAGCCAGCCGGTAGATGCGCGGGTCTGGCTTCGCCAGGCCGACTTCGGCGGAGATGATGATCTCATCGAATGCGTCGGCGATCTTCCAGGACCCCTCCACAACCCCGCGCAGGTCATCCCAGGCGTTGCTCAGGAGGGCGGTCTTGTAGCAGGGTCGCAGGGAGCGCAGGAAATTCACCAGCGCTTCATCCAGGGTGTCTCCTCCCCAAAATTCAACCGGAACGTTCAAAAGTTCTTCGGTTGACAGGCCGAGCCTGCGCCGGACGGCTTCCCAATGCTCCTGGGTTGTGATCGCGCCCAGGGTAGCCTGGCGCGCGGTCTCGCTGTCATAAATAATCCGGCTCAATTCGGAAGGTGTCATCCCGAGGCTCTGGGCGAGCCGCGCCCGGGGAGCGGGGTCCGCGGTGCGCACCAGGACCCCGCCCAGATCAAAGATTACCGCGCGGATGGACATGGATGGTTTCTGCTTTCGGATTTATGATCGCTGATTGTAAATCAAAATTCATGCTCAAGAATCAGCAATCTACAATCTAAAATGCTTTTCTGTACGTGGTATACCGCTTCTCGACGCGGAAGCCGACGCTCTCGTAGAGCTTCAGCGCGCCGCTCAGATTCTCCGCATCCACGCCGAGCGCAGCTTCGGTCATCCCCATCGCCTGGAACATCTCCAGGCTGCGGGTGAGCAGCGCCCGCGCCAGGCCGCGCCGCCGCCAGGGCCTGCGCACGCAGATGCCCTCGGTGTAGCCGCGCTTCCGGTTGTACTCGCGGTTCTCATTCTCGGAGATGAAGTTCAACACCATCCCGGCTATCTGGTCGCCGTCCCAGGCCACCTTCCATAGGTAGGGGTTGAATTCAGGAGACTCCAGCCATTTCTGGTATTCTTCTTCCCCTTCGGGGACGAAGCTCCAATGGTCTCGGAAGGCTTCCTGCATGGCATCCCAAAGGGCCCGATACTGATGCGGGAGGACCAGGCGGATCTCAAGCCCTTCCGGCATCGGGGTGACCTCGACCGGATCGGAAAGCGGGCGGATCATGGAGAACGCGTAGCGGACAGGTGTGTAGCCCTCTTTCACGAAGAGGGCTGTTGCGCCCACTTCCACGTCGCTGGCACCTACTTCAAAGAAGCGTGGAGTGGAAGGCAGGATTGTCCCGTCCGCTTCCAGCTGGCTGGCGATCTCCCGCAGACGGCGCTCGTTGTGGCGAAGCATTGCCGTGCCGATCCCTTTCCGCCGCCATTCGGGGTGCATGAAGGTCAGGCTGAATCCCAGCCACTCGCCATCGCTGTTCAGATCCCACCAGACCCGCCCGTAAGCGATCACTTTCCCATCCACCTGGGCAAAGATCATGTCCTGATATGGGTCGCAGTTGTGCAGGAGGGCGTAGTTCCGGGCGATGTCGTCCAGGGTATCCGAGCGCTCAATCTGATCGGCGACCTTGCTGGCGTTGATTGCCGCCAGCATGTGGGGATAGTCTGCTTCCCCGCGGAATTTCCGAAAAACCAGGCCTGGGATCTCCAGAGTGGCCGGGGGATATATCAAATCGATTTCCAGATCACGTATAGCCATTCTATTCTCCTCATAACAATTAATCTACACCTGCCGGGCTGGACTCCTCCATTACAGGATGGATCTTTCCATTTGCTGGAAGTTTGAACTTATACCAGACCGGGATAACGGTCAGCAGCCCGATCCAGGCAGTCAAGCTGAAAGGGAATCGAGGGCTGACCCGTTCCCACAGCTGGGCGCCGATCCAGGGGGCGGGCAGCGAGATAACCCCCAGGCTGGTGTGGAACAATCCAAACGCTGTCCCGCGCATCTTTTCCGGCACGGCCTTGCTGATCAGCGACCTTGCAAACATTCCGGCGGCCTCACCCATTCCTGTGCAGCTTGCCGGCGCGCTTGGCGTAGCGTTCAGCCAGCCCGAAGACCCACAAGCCGATGGGGACGGCAACGACCCCCATGATCAGGGTTGGCCAGATGTAAGGCCAGAGATCGAGGGTGCCTGTCCCTTCGAGCAAGGCCAGTCGGGCCCCGTCCAACACATACGTCGCCGGGCTGAAGACTGCCATCTTCTGCAAGATCTCGGGCAGCACTTCGACCGGGTAATAGACACCCGACACCAGGAGCAGGATGGCGATGATCACGTGGGTCATCTGCGAGCCGCGTTCGGGGAACAGGAGCGGCAGGATCGATCCCACGATCCCGACACCGATGAAGGACAGGCTTCCTGAGAGCATCATCAGCGCCGCGCCAGCGAGATTGGCGTTCGCCAGGTCGATCTCGAACAGCAGCACGGTCACGCCCAGGATGATGGCCGTGAACATCAGGCTGTAGATCACCGCGAACAAGGTCTGCCCGGCCAAGTGGGTCAGGCGGTGGATGGGCGCCATCAGCGTGTACTCGATGGTCCCCTCCCAGCGTTCGATGCCGATCAGGTCGGTGATCCAGTAGAAGATCATCGAGAGGTAGCGCCAGACCAGGGTGCCGACCACCAGGTAGAGCACCAGGTAGCGCCCATCCACGTTCTGCCCGCCGCCGAGGGACTCCATGCCCAGGCCGATGTAGCTGACCGATAAGCTGTTAGCGATGGAGTACACCAGCCAGACGACCTCCCAGGACCAGTAGCGCTTGACCAAGTTGGCATTGCGTTCTACAAAGGCGTAGGTGGCGCGCATCTCTTTCGTCAATGTCGTCATATCTACCTCCGTCTAAAAGCACCGTCCTGTACCATCTGTACAGAGTCTTGACGGCAACACGTTTCAACGGTCTATCGCTATAGGTCTTCTTCCTTGACCAGCGCCTTGCCGGTGAGTTCCAGGAAGACCTCCTCCAGGGTGGGCTCATGCCCGTTAGGGGAGATGAGCTTCTTCAGACCATCCGGCGTATCCAGAGCCACGATCGCACCGCTGTCGATGATGGCGATCCGGTCGCACAGCGTATCCGCCTCCAGCATGTCGTGCGTGGTGAGCAGGATGGTCGTCCCGGCATCCTGGTTCAGCTCACGCACGACCGCCTGCACCTCGCGCTTCGAACGTGGATCGAGGCCGGTCGTCGGCTCGTCCAGCAGGAGCAGGCGTGGGCGCGAGAGCAGGGCGCGGGCGATGGCGACTTTTTGCTGCATTCCGCGGGACATCTCCTCCATTGGTTGGAAGATCGAGCGTTTCTCCAGCCCCAGGCGCATCAGGATCTCCACCACCCTGCGGCGGGTCTCAGCGCCCTCCAGGCCGTAGAGGCGCGCCCCGTAGAGCAAGTTCTCCATCGGCGAGAGCTTTTTGAAGAAGCTGGCCTCCACGGAAACCCGGTTGATCTGGCGTTGCACCTCCATCGGCTGACGCACCACGTTGTGGCCGAAGACCGTGATCTCCCCGCTGTCTGGCAGCAGCAGGGTGGCGATCAGGCGGATCAGGGTAGACTTGCCGGAGCCGTTTGGCCCCAGCACTCCGAAGATCTCGCCCTCATGCACCTCGAAGGACACTCTGTCCACGGCCACCACGGTGGGTTTATGGCCGTTTGTGTGCCTCCTGCGCAGCTGCTTCCAGAAAGGCCCATCGGCCTTGCCGAATTTCTTATATACCTCGCGTACGATAACTGCCTGGTTCATGGCGATTCTCCTCGATATTGGTTCGATTCCGAATGATGTACTTTTTCATTTCCTTCATACCAGTCCTGTCCGATGAAACATAAAATAAACGCCGGTCGCAGGGACTCCCGCGGCCGGCGAAGGCATTCGCAAAAACTAAACAGCCACGGGACTGGAGGGCACCCGTGGCTGTGAACTGCTTACTCGATCACCTACCTGTCAACAGGCGCACTCCGACAAGGAATCGGAAACTCCGTTGCCGAAAACGGGGATCCGAATGCATGCGATGTAGGTGATCTGCTTGTGCATCAAATCGTTCTCCTGAGTTTTTATCGAACCCCGTGAGTTTACCACGGAGGAGAAAGATGTGTCAAGGAAATTGCTGAACCCTGTTCTCCAATCCAGGCCCCGAAAAGCCGTCACGCCTCTTTCGAATAGGCATGGCGGAGTCCTGCATCGTTTCTTTGAACCATGGCTGAGGACATTTCACGGACCATGGGCACGCCGGTGCGGTATTGGAAGGGCCACATGGCGCGCAGATGGAAGAAGGCCACCCGGTCGCCGTCCTTCAGCGGGTGGTCCAGATCCGGCTGGAGGCCGGGCATGGCGCTCAGTTCGCCGTTGATGAAGGTGATGCCGCGCACACTGCCAGGCATTTTAAGCCAGGACAGAAGGTTGCTGATCGTGCTGCCTTCTGGAAGCGCTACCCGAAGATTGGCGTAACCAGGACCGGCGGAAAGGGCGAGGAGAGCCGTGCAGCTCGCAGTATCGTTCCCCTCAAGGTTGATCGCCTCCATCTGCTGGGCGTATTCGGCCAGCTCACCGTACAGCCAGGTGTCAACGATGATTTCTGCCGACGCGCCTCCTCCAATTGGTGGGAACATGCCGACCTCATCCCCAGGCGACAGCACCCAATCCATGTCTCGCGTGATTCCATTTACGAAGGCGACCCGCGTTTCCTCCGGGGGGATCTTCAGTACTTTCACCAGGTCCTGAAGCTTCGCCCCCTCGGACAGGTCGACCTCGAGATGGGATCCGGACTGCCCCTCTGGGGCGAACCGCCTTAAAGACGCATACAGTCTAACACGCACTCGCATGGATTTCTCCTCACGGACAACGGATGATGTCCTGCGCCCACAGGCAGTCCGCACATGATGGATTGCATCCCCAGCATCCCAGGTTTTGAGTCCTTAATTCACAGGTATCTCTCAGGTCGCAATCCGGACACGAGGGGAAGTTGAAAGCTTTAACCTGGCTGCGAAAGAAAGTGTATTCTTCGGAGGTCCAGATATCTGCCAGTTGGTCCGAATTCACATTCCCGAGGATATATCGATCGACTTCCTTTTTCACGCCATCGATGGTGAAATAGCTGTAGTTATGGGAGAGAGCATAGCATGGCGAAACGCCGCCGTCCCAGGACACTACAACGGCGTGGTCGCTCACAAACTTACATCGCCGCGCAGCGCCCCAGTGCATGCGCGGCAGATCTTCTATGGCCCATATGACCCAGGCATCGGCTCTCAAGGCCCAGCCGGTGGATTTGAGAGGGGGCACCGGCTCGTAGCTGTAGAGTTTCTCGGCGAGCATCTCATCAGTATACGGGAGAACATTGCTGACCAGCAGGCGGGAGATATTCAAAGAAGCAGCCAGCTTTGCCAGGTCCTCCAGTTCATCGATATTGCTCCGCAGGGCAACGAATTCGACAGCGATATCCGGTTTCAGGGTATGCAAACGATGTTTTGCTTCGTTGACGCGCTGGATGCCCCCGATGACCTCCGAAAGCAGTGCTCCACGGACGCTGGCGTATGTATCGGGTTTGCCTCCATCGATCGATACGACGAGGCGATCCACGCCGAGGCGGATCAGCTCATGAACCATCTTTGGCCTGAGCAGCAACCCGTTGGTTCCGATCGTCACTGCCAGATCGCGTTCCCGCAAGGCAGCGATCATCTCAAGGATATGCGGGTGGGTCAGTGGTTCACCAAAGCTGGTGACGATAACACGCTCCAGGCAGGGTAAGCCGGCCATGCTTGCCAGCAGGCGCTGGAACGTCTCAGGTGACATGTGCGCGATCGGATCTCTCCAGGAATTGCGGATGCACGTACTGCATGTCAGGTTGCAAACGGTTGTGGGTTCGAGATACAGCTTGCGTATGTCTGTCAGGCGCGGGTGAAGGATGAGATCGCCGTTCCGCTCATCCAGCCAGCATTCCAGGGGTCTCTTCAACCGCCGGCGGGAGAGGAAATCTGCCGGTAGAAGGAGCTCGCCACCTTCTCCAATAATTACCTTCGGCATCGATAAATAAGGATAGTCGGGCAGGGGAAAGCGCCTGCCCTGCCCGACTTAAGGTAGAAGATCACATCTGTGCGTGGACCGTGTCCAGGGTTTCGTCGGTGATGTCGAACACCTGGTTGTGCGGCGGCAGGGGCTCCAGACGCATGAATTCGGGTATGCGATCCGCCTCTTTCCCGAGTCCGGCTGCCTCGTTGAACGCCCGCTCTTTCTTCAAGACCTCAGCGCCGTATGCAGCGACATCGTCGGCGGTCCACCGTGTGCCGAGAACGCCATTGCATTCATCGATCAGGCCCTGATATCCTTCCTGGATGTCCAGGATCGGGAAGGCGATGAAGAGGCAGTGACCACTGGAGTCGATGAAGGCGGTGGCGGCCTGGAAGTTGCGGCTGAGAGCAGCCTTGCCCTCCGGGCTGAGCGGATCGACTTTCCCGCTGACTCCAAGGATCTCAGGCGCGATGGTGTATCCGGCGGTGTGGTCTGCGCCCATGGGGGAGGTCGCATAGGTGATGCCGATCCCCTTGACTGCGCGGGGTTCGTAGGCGGGCATGGACTGCCCCTTGACCACCGGGACTCGCGTCAGGCCATAAGCCCTGCCGGTCGTTTCTGTCCCGCTGCCGAGGATGCGGCCCAATGGCGTGCCTTTCCCCATCTCGTGGATCAGGTTGATGGCGCCTTTTCCGTCCCCGAACGCGATCACACCCGCCTCCATCGCCACAGCGATCGTCGTGCCAGTTTCGATCGTGTCCAGGCCGTACTCGTTGCACAGCCGGATCATTTCGGCGATGTCATCCAGGCTGTCGATGCCGCAGTCGGCGCCGAGCGCCCAGTCGGATTCGTACTCGACGCAGGAGGCGTGCTCGCTGCCGTCCTCCTTGTACCAGGTGTTCGAGCACTGGATGATGCAACCCGGGCTACAGGCGTGGTTATAAACTTCCTTGCCCTGGCGTTCTTTAACACCCTCGAAGATGGCTTCTCCGGCGATCTTGGCTGCTCCTTCGAAGCGGCCGCTCGAGAAGTTACGCGTCGGCAGTCCGCCAGCCTCATTCATGATGTTAATCAGGACCGCGGTTCCGTAGGTGTTGAGACCGCCCTTTGGTTTGCTGATGGCGTGGGTCTGGATGGCTTCGGTCAGCTTCTTGCGCCCGGCTTCGAACAGGGGCTTATCGGCGATCGGCACTCCGGGAGCACCTTTGCTGTTGAGGACGATGAATTTGACGCCCTTGCTGGCCATGACCGAGCCCAGGCCGCCGCGCCCGGCGTAGCGGGTGGCGCGGCCCTCAAGATCATTGAACACGACCCCGGCGTTGCCATACCGATGTTCTCCTGCCAGCCCGGTGCCAGCGATAGAGACTTTGTCGCCAAACTGCGCGTAGATAGATGGAAATGCCTCGCTCAGCGGCTTACCGGCGTATTGCGTGGCATCGAAGAACTCCAGCATTGGCTTTTTAGCTGCCGGATCCCAGTCGATTATCATCCCCCAATATTTTCCGTCCTCCTTCGGCTGCCCCTCAAGCACCAGCGCCCGGATCTGCAGATCTGCGAGATCCGATCCCCAGGCAGATCCGGCGTTCGACTCTTTGACGCCGCCAGTCAATGGCGATTTCGCCCCTACCGAGATGCGGGCAGAAGTGGGAGCTGGCGTCCCGGTGACGATGCCCGGAGAAAAGATGAGCTTGTTGTTCGGGCCAAGGGGATGAGCGAGCGGCGGCACCTCGTCGGCCACCAGAGTGGAAGTGAGCGCTCGCCCGGCAAGGTACTGATACTCAGCAGGCAGCTCTTCGAGCTGATACGTTCTATCTGTCATGTTTACTCGCAGTAGCCACATAGGTTCCTCCAGTTTTTTCCGCCTAGAATCTTAATTTTCTCAGGAATTAGAAACTTTATTCTTTTGCTCGATTTGCGCCCTCCTTTCGATTCAATCCGACGAAGAGACAGACTCAGCTTTATTCGAGAGTATTGCAAAAATGGGTAATTGGGGTGTTTTACAGCCACTCCACCGCTGCAAAACACCCCTCCTATTTATTTTTGATATAGCTTCTATTTATAAGATTTTGTCGTTATTTTCAAGTGACTTAAGTAATAATTTTCCATGCAAACAGACCTGAAAGGGGCGGAGTACAGTACGCGAGTATAGTCTCTGCACGGAATCTCCCCCAATGATTGGGAGTTCTAGATGTGCTCAGCAGGGCAGCCATGCTCCTCCGGACGGTTGTGGCCTGTCACGATGTAATTTGCCCTGACGGTTACAACATCGAATCTATTGGCTTTCCAAATAGGAGTCGATCAGCTCCCCCGCCCGGTTAATGAACTGGAAGCGGATGAAATCCTCCCCCGCCTCCACGCGCATCGCGCCGTAATCATCGTTGTAGCGCAGCTGGCTGCCTTCATCGATGATCGCGAAGGGATATATCGACCCGCCGCCCAACCCATTAACTATATAGACGATCCCATCCCGGTGAATGCGCTCGTAGATGTGGTCGTGACCGGAAAGCACGGCGTCCGCCCCCCAACCGGCGAAGGGCCAGCGCATCCAATCGACCGGGCCGTGGATCCCGGAGGAATAGGGCGGGTGGTGGGCGACGACGATTTGCCACGGGGCGGTCGATGCCGCCAGCCGCTGGCGCAGCCAGTCTGCCTGCGCCGAGCTGGCGCCGACTCCATCCGGCTCCCGCGAGTCGCTGTCCAGGACGAAAAAGTGCAGCGGTCCCCAGGTGAAATCGTAGTAGCGTTCGTTCCCAGGCAGGGAGAAATAGTTCAGGTATGGCTGTGCGCCGTCCGTGTTCCAATCGTGGTTGCCCAGGCTGGGGAAGAAGCGGTTCACATCGGCGCCCTCGCCGTAAGTCCCTGAGTAGGGATAGATGAAGGCATGGTAGAACTGGCCGATGTTCTTGTCGATGGTCTCAGCAGCCCCGCTGGGGTAGTTGTTATCGCCGGTGGTGACGACGAAATCCGGCGCCCAGCCAGCGACGAGCGCAGCCACGTCAGCCTCCGGCTGCCCTCCGCCGCCGTAGTCGCCGATCACGGCGAAGGTGATGATCTCCGGGGAAGGGGTGGGAGTGGGGCTGGCTCGCTCCACAACCGGCACGAAGATCGTGAATTCTGCAGCGCCGCCGGGGCGAACCGGATGTGGAGAAGGAGTTGCAGATGGATTTAGCGGTGGAAGATCCGCCGCGCCCGGAGTGGCCGCCGAAGGCGTGGGGGGAGAGGTGATGACGGTGCTCACGAGCGGGAGGGCAGGGGAGCGGAGGATTTCAGGCGGTGGAGACGCCGTGCCAGCGCAGGCGGCGAGGAGGAAGACGAGCAGGGCAGGACGGTAGATGGACAAATCGGCTATCAACAATCAGAAATATTTACTTCAGAGCTCTTTGCTGGACAGAAGTTCAGTTGCCTTCCAGCCTGTACAGACCTCCGGCATAGTCGACGAGGTAGATCTCGCCGGATTCATCCTCTCCGAAAGAAGTGATCGTGAAGCTCAGCTGGAAAAGAAGGGTGTTCTGCCAGACGCCAGCTGCGTCCCGGAACAGCCCCCAGATTTGTCCCGATCCATAGTCTCCGTACAGGTAGATGCCCTGCCATTCCGGCAGGCGTGATCCCCGGTAGACGTGCCCTCCGATGACGGTTATGCCCTGGCTGTGATCGTATTCCGCCACCGGGTCGATCAGCTCCATGCCGGCCGGAGGGTCGCCCGCGAATGGATGAGCGCCTTCGCGGTAGTTCCAGCCGAAATTGGCGCCGCCGGGACTGCCGGCGGGCAGGAAGTCGATCTCCTCCCAGGCATTCTGCCCCACGTCGCCGATGTACAGGTCGCCGGTCAGACGGTCGAAGGAAAAGCGCCACGGGTTGCGCAAGCCGTAAGCCCACACTTCAGGCTTCCCCCCTCCCTGATTGAAAGGGTTATCGGGAGGGACGAGGTACGGCTGAACGCTGCCAACCAGAGGAGTGGTGACATCGAGGCGCAAGATCTTCCCCAGGACGTAGTTCGTGTTCTGTCCGTTCCCCAGCGGATCCCCGGCGCTGCCGCCGTCGCCCAGGCCGATGTACAGGTAGCCGTCGGGACCGAACGCCAGCGCACCCCCGTTGTGATTGGGATATGGCTGGCCCACGCCCAGGATCCTGAACTCGCTGTCCGGGACAGCCAGTGTCAGATCGTCAGCGGCCTGGAAGCGAGCGATGACCGTGTCGCCGTTCAGGTCTGTGTAGTTCACGTAAAAGTAGCCGTTCTGTGGGAACTGGGGGTGAAAAGCCAGCCCGAGCAGGCCGCGCTCTCCGCAGCACCCGACTCGATCCTGGATATCCAGGAAAGGTTCAGGGAGCAGCTGTCCACCCTGCACGATCCGGGTACGGCCAGGCTGCTCCAGCACGAACAGGCGCCCGGAGCCATCCCCGGCGCTGGCGATGCCGACCGGGCGCTCCAGCCCGCTGGCGACCAGCTGCCAGGAATACCCGGCTGGATCGGGAAAGCGGGAAGGTTCTGGCGGCTGGGTTTCCGTAGGGGTCGCCGGGATGGGCGTTGGGGAGGGGATTTCAGTCTGGGTCAGCGTGATGGTGGGCAGGGGAACAATTGTGGGAGCGTTTTCCGCTGTCTCTGAGGCTAAGGGAGCGGCAGTGAAGGCCGCCTCGGGCAGGGGGTTGGCATCAGGGGAGGCACTCGCACAGGCGGTGCCGAACATGAACAGCCCGGGCAGAAAAAACACGCGCAGCAGGGATCGCAATGGTTTTCTCCTGGAAGGAGGCGCCGGGCAGACTTGCCTTACTCTTCGTCCTTGAACTTGGCGTCGACGATTTCATTATCTTCAGTCTGCTGTGGGTCGCGCCATTCGCCGGGGATGGTCCTCGCCAGAGCTGCCCGGTGCTCCTCGACCACTTCCGGCGGGCAAAGCTCGACAAAGACGAAAATGCCCAGGCCGATGACGGCGGCGTCGTCGAAGGGACCAAGGATGAGATCAGGGATAAACAGGTAAGCCATTGTGGCGATCGGGATCAGCTTGATGAGCGGGTTCACCCGCCGGTCGAGCAGCAGCCGCACGACGAGCTTGAGGTGGTTCGAGATGTCGCTGAAGAAGCCGCCGCTGTACGGCTGGATCGGTCGTCTTGGTTCGCCGGGCATAGAATCCTCCAATTTGGAGGCATTATACTATGAGGATTAACTTGATGTCCGAAAGGCGTGTTAAAATCAAGAACACGAATTCGACCCGATCCTAAGTCACCTGGTTTCTCTTGAAAGAGGCTTACTTTACCCCTTCTACGATCAAGCAGAAATCAGTAGATCTCCTCCAGCAGGCCAGGGAAAATCTACGTTCTTACCGTCCGTATTTCGTCCCCGAACGTTCGGCCCTGCTTGTCCTGGACATGCAGCGGTATTTCCTCGAAGCGGAATCGCACGCCTTCGTGCCAAGCGCGCCGGCCATCGTCCCAGGAATCCAGCGAATGGTCCGGGGATATTCTGGCCGCGGCCTGCCGGTCGTCCTCACCTGGCACGTGAACACGCTCGAGGACACCGGGCTCATGGCTCGCTGGTGGCGTGAGATCATCACCCTGGATAACCCCTTACACAGGATCATCGACGACCTGGCCCCTCCAACTCTTGTAAATCAGCAGTCAGAATTCAACAATCAACAATCAGCAATCAGCAATCAGCAATCCCCCATCGTCATTCAAAAATCTCAATACGATGCGTTCTACCAGACATGCCTGGAAGAAGTCTTGCGGGAACGGAACATCAGGCAGGTCGTGATCTGCGGGGTCATGACCCACCTGTGCTGCGAGACGACCGCCCGCTCCGCTTTCGTGCGCGGTTTCGAGGTCTTCTTCACCGTCGACGGGACGGCCACTTACAACGAGCGCTTCCACCTGGGAACGCTGCTCAATCTCACTCACGGCTTCGCCGCACCGGTGCTGGTGGCCGAGGTCCTTGCCGCTTTGGAGGGTGGTCATGAAAATTGAGCCGGTTCTGATCATCGGAGCCGGTCCAGCGGGGCTGGCGTCCGCGATCCAGCTCAAGCGCTACGGGATAACGCCGCGCATATTCGAAAAAGATGCGATTGGAGGGTTATTAAGGAACGCCAACCTGGTCGAAAACTACCCGGGATTCCCGGGGGGAATAGCCGGGAGGGATCTGGTTCGGCTCATCGAGAAGCAGTTCAGGGAGCTCTCGCTCCAGGTGACGGAAGAAGAGGTGCTGGAGCTCGATCACCGATCTGGGCTGTTCCACGCCCGTACGGATCGCGCCGTGTACAAGGCGCGCATCGCGCTGATCGCTTCCGGCACCCGGCCGCGCGCCATGACTTCTCCAGGGACCCCCAGCGCCCTGCAGGGGAAGATCTTCTACGAAATCGTTCCCCTGCTCGACAGGCGTGGACTGGAAATCGTCATCCTGGGCGCCGGAGACGCGGCCTTCGATTACGCGTTAAATCTGGCAAAGTCCAACCAGGTTTCGATCCTCAACCGGGGCGCGGCGCGGCGCTGCCTCCCGCTTCTGTGGGAACGCGCCCGGCTTGACCCGGCCATCCACTACTACGATAACACAACGGTCCTGGAGATCGATCCGGATGGTCCGGAGCGGCTGCGCCTGGAATGCCGGCAGCCTGAGGGGAGGCTGATCCTCCACCCCCACGCGCTGATCGCCGCTTTCGGAAGAGATCCCCGGCTGGACTTCCTGGCGGAGGGGCTCAGGGCACTCTCACCCCAGTTAGAAGAAGAGGGACGGCTTTATTTTATCGGAGACGTTGCGAACGGTATTTACCGGCAGACTTCGATCGCGGTCGGGAACGGCGTGCAGGCGGCGATGAAGGTCTACCAGAAGCTCATGGAGGGATCCAGATGAAGGTTCTGGCCACGGCTGGAAAAGAAGAAGTCGCCATCGTCTATATCGCCGAGATGGACGATGGGAACCTGATCGAGTTCGTCGAGGCGTTGCAGCCTCCCCTGTCGCGGGAGGAGAAGTGGGTGCTCCTGGTGTCGACCATGTACGGCTGCCCGGTGGGCTGCAAAATGTGCGACGCAGGTGGGTCCTACCACGGGAGGGTCTCGAAGGACGGCATCCTCGCCCAGATCGATGCTTTGGTCCGGCCGCGGTACCCGGATGGCCGCGTCCCTTCGCGGCAGTTCAAAGTTCAGTTTGCGAGGATGGGTGAGCCGTCCTTCAATCCGGCAGTGTTGGAAGCGATCGAGGAGATCCCGGTGTTGTTCGATGTGCCCGGCTTCATGCCCTCGATCTCGACGATTGCCCCCCGCGGCGCGGGCGCATTCTTCGAAAGGCTGCTGGCGATCAAACGGGAGAAATTCTCCGGCGGGCGGTTCCAGTTCCAGTTCTCGATCCACACCACCGACGAAAAGCTGCGGGACGAGATCATGCCGGTCAAGAAATGGGGGTTCGCGGAGATGGCGGAGTACGGCGAACGGTTCTACGCGCCGGGTGACCGCAAGATCGGCCTTAATTTCGCCCTGGCGGCAGGGATGCCGGTCGACCCCGCCGCCCTCCGGGAGCACTTCGATCCGGACAAGTTCCTGGTCAAGATCACCCCGCTCAACCCCACGTACCGGGCCCGGGAGAGTGGGTACTCATCATATATTGACCCTCAGCGAGCGGGCGGGGACTACTCGATCGTGCGGGAGTTGCAGGAAGCGGGATACCAGACCATCGTCAGCATCGGGGAGGTCGAAGAGAGTTACATCGGCAGCAATTGCGGGCAGTACGTGCGCAGGCATCTGGAAGCAGCGCAGCCAATCGAACGGGGGTACACGTATCCTGTCGAGGGATGCCTGTGATCGATGACGGAGGACCAACGAAGGGTGACGGAAGACATCTTTGGATGGTAAACATTCTCCCATTTTAGGGTGGGTACCTGAAATTACAGCAGGTACCCATTCCGCTCACGGGGGAAATTATTCTATCTGCCAATCTCGAATACCTCGCCGGCGCTGTTCCCCTGGACTTCCGGGAAGTACGCCTGCCAGGCGCGGGCGGGCAGCACGCGGTACTCCCCAGGCTGCAAATTGACCAGCTGGTAGGTCAGCTCGTAGGTCCCTGGCGGCAGCGATTCTGCCGACCAGGCAATATGGTCGTCGTAGACCCGCGGTTCTCCGAAATACCACCACCCCCACCCCTCATCCAAGGGCCGGCGGGGATCGTATTCCGGGACCGCGCCCAACTGGCTGGTCTTCAGGCTGGTGTCGAGCACTTCAGCTCCAGCCGGGATATAGTCTTCGACGATCAAATAATAAGCTGTTTCCGGCACCGTGATCGTCAGACGGGCGGTGACCAGCTCGCCAGCCCGGGCGCCCTCGACAGGGGGGCATTCCTCATCCGCCCTGCCTGCCTGTTCGCAGGCGTCCGTCGAAGGATAGTACGAACGGCTGAGGCTGATCCCTCGCTCGAGCGGGGCGACTTCCTCAACCGGGCGGTGCACGGTCAGGTGGGCGCTGTAGTACAGGCGGCCCGGACCGCTTCCCCGCTCGATCAAAAGCGCGTTCGGGTCGTCCGGATACAGGTCGCTGATGGGGACCGTGGCTGTGATCGGGGTCATCTGCGCCGCCCTCGTCGCCTCACCGGTAACCAGCAGCGCGCTGTTGAGCTCCACGGAGAAGGCAAAACTCCCTTCCAACTCCCCGGTGCCGCGCATGACCTCCGCGGCCGCCATCAGCGTCCAGGCGGTCTCGTAAGTGGAAGGCCAGGCTCCCGAGGCGTCACGGTGCGCCATCAGGTAGCGCATGGCGTCAGCTACCAGAGGCGAGGCCGGATCGTGTTGCGCCAGGGCGTAGAGCACTGTGGCAGTGGCCTGGATTGTGCTGCTCATGTTCTGCCAGCTGGTCACCTTGTTCTCCCAATGCACGCCGGTCGCCGAACGAGAGGCGCCCGCTTCCAGGTCTGAGAACAGAGTCAATGTCCGCTCATCCCCCGGAGCCAGGTTCTCGAAGGTGAGTGCCAGGAGCGCCTGTGCCCACGGGTTCAGGCGGTCTCGCCCAGTAAACAGGTTTGCCGCGATCGCCAGGTCTGATTCGCCGCCTCTCGCGAGCCCCGCAGCCCTGGCTTCGGCAATCGTGTAGAGTTCAAACGCCAGGCGGTCGAATTGCCAGGTCTCTTCCAGCATCTCCACGGCTGGCAGCGCCGCGCGCAGGTACTCCACACCTGCTGGAATCACCCCGGCTTCCAGGTCGATTCCCGCCTCGCTGGCCCGCGTCAGCCCGAGGAGGACGTAAGCTGTGATGAACGGGTCGCTCGGGCCGCCGCGCCCCCAGGCCCATCCGCCGTTGTCGTTCTGGCGGGCAGCCAGCTGTGCAAGCGAATCCTCCAGGGTGCGGTCGAGGCGGGAACGGAGCCCTTCATCCTCCAGCCCAAACTCCTGGACGACGCGGTAGGTCTCCAGGTTGGGGAGGAAGCGCGAGACGATGATCTCGCACGAGTCATAAGGGTATTCTTCCAGGACGTCCAGGGCGGCAAGCAGGGCTGCGCCTAGAGTGGGCGCCGTTTCCACGTCCAGGGACCCCCCGGCGGGGTCGAAAGAGCGCGGCAGGCTGACCAGTTCCAGGCGTTCGCCGCGGTTCTCCAGTACGCCTGACGTCCCGAAGGTCTGTGGGGCGACGTAGCGCAGGACCGGGAGAGCGCCCTGGGCCGGGCGGGCGGCATCCTCCAGCCTCACTCCCGCGGGGCCTTCGGCAGTCGCCGAAAATACCAGGTCGGCGCTGGCGACGTCCAGGGCGACTCCCCACCACTCGACCCGGGTCCGGCCTCCCGCCGGCACGGCAACGGACTGCAACGCCTGGTCTGGCTCGTCCAGCGCGAAGCCTGCCGCCTCCAGGGCGACGGTCACCTGGAGGTCCGCAGGGGTGTTGTTCTGCACCACGGCCGCCAGGAGGGTGTGATCGTCGAGCACCAGGAAGCGCGGCGTCACCGGGCGAACCAGGAGGTCCTTGGTCGTCACGACCTGGTCCTGGGCTTGCCCGACGCGGCTGTCCTGAGAGATGCCGCGCACGTCGATCTGCCAGGTGGTCAGGGTGTCCGGTAGGTCGACCGTCACTGTGGCGCGCCCGTCGGCGCCGGTGGTGAATTCGGCGTTCCAGTACGCCGTGTCTGGGAATTCTTCACGCACCTCGATCGGCGGAGCGAGGTCGCCTCCGCCGCCGCCCAGTCCCTCCGGGGCGAGCAATTCGCGCCCGGTCCAGGCAGCCAGTCCGAGGCTGGTGTTCACGGCGAGCGGCGGGATGCCGTAGAACGCCGGGACAATGTCCGGCGCGGTTGGGTCAGCCAGCGCGAGCACAGCCAGATCGACCACCGACAGGGAGAACTCCCCCTCTACAGGCTCCCCCCGGGAATCGGTCACCAGCAGGTCGAAAGTGACCGGTTCGCCCGGTCCCGTCCTCTGAGGCTGGCTGGTCAATGTAACTTCAAGGGTCTGGGCGACCGGCTCGACCGGCAGGTTGATGATCCCCTGTCGAAAATCAGGCCCTGACTCGCCGCCGGCGCGCAGCAAGGTCACGGAGAGGTACACGTTCGGCGCCTCATCGTGGCCGAGCGGGATAGACAGGCTGGTTCCGCTGCCGTCTATTGCGATGACCTGGTGGCTGAACACGACCCCCCGCTCCACGGTGACCAGAGCCTGGACGTTCTCACCCAGCGGGTTGGGGACGAAGACCTGCGCTGTTTCGCCGGGGAGGTAGGAATCCTTGTCGGCCGTAAGGCGCAGACGCTGGTTTGGGAGGTTTGGCCAGGTCGCCTCTCCGGATCCGCCCACCCAGAGCAACACTTCGGTTAGAGCCAGCTCGCTGCCCGGATCGGCCCCGGAAACATTCAGCTGGTAAGTCCCCGGCTCTGGCGGGGTGAAAGCCACGCGCGCCGCGCTATCTTCTCCGGTGGCGAAATCCGTGCTGTCAATCGGCGTGTAGCGCGGCGCGTACGTGGGGAGCTGGCGCAGTTCACCTGGCGGCGGTTCGATCAATTCCCATTCGACTTTTTGGAAATCAGCCCGCAGGGAGCGTTCCCCGGCGGGATCTCCCGCCCAATCCACGACCTGCACCTCGAAACCAGCCTCACGCCCGGCAGGGAGGAACCAGACGTCTGGTCTGACGCCTATGAAGAAATCGGCCGGGTTGGCCAGCGCCTCGGCGCGCGCGCTGACAGGGAGGCCCGTCTCATCGGTGGCGGTTACCTCCAGACGATAGCGATACCGGGTATCCGAAGCCTCTGTGGAGAGTTCGATCTCAAACCGACCGTCAGGACCAGTCTGTCCCTCCCCCTGGTCGACCTGTTCCCCCAACGAGGGGATAAAGAATGACGGGAATGGCGACAGCCAGCGTGTGTCCTGCCTGCCCACCTCGTATCCCGGATAGAAGAAAAAATCAGGTTCACGGTACAGGATCCACGTCAGCGGGACGTCTCCAGCCGGGGCGTCGAAGAAGTAGCGCGCTTCGATGGTCGCCTCCAGCGGATCCCCGCCTTTCACCTGGTCCGCTGCGAACGTGACGCTGAGGTTTATCTCCGGTTTGCGGTATTCAGCCACGTGGAAAACGACCGAGCTGTAATTCGCCTCTTCGCTCGAGAGGTAGTATTGCCCCGGTTCGAGGTCCTCTGGGAGCTGGTAAGAGCCGTGAGCGGTCCCATAGACCGACAGCGGCAGGTCGAAAGCTGCCATCTCCTCGCCGAGGGGGTTGAACAGCTTTACCAGCAGGCTGGACTGATCTGGGATGTCGTAGCGGCCGTTGTAAGCCTGGCGAGCGATCGCCCGGAAGAACACCGTCTGTCCCGGCCGATAGATGGGACGGTCGGTGTAAAGGTAAGCTTCGAGGTGGGGAGGCGTGTAATCGATGGGATGTCCGAATTCGTTGCCAAGCATCCCCTGGTTCCAATTGGTGAGGGCAGCGGAAAAGCCTTCCTCTCCCGGCTCACCGATGATGGCGAACGCCGTGTCGTACACGTCCCGGCGCGGTGGGAACTCGGCCGAAAACAGCCCATCGCGGTTCGTCTCACCGCTGGCGATCACAGAACCGGTTTCGGCGTAGATCGTCACCGGCTGATCTGCCAGGGGAGAGCCATCCCGCAGGTCCACCGCCCAGACGAGGGCGTCGATGGCGCTCATTTTCAGGGTCGTGTTGACGCTGCTGACGATCAGAAGGTAAGGGCCCGGGTAGATGTACTTCACGCCGACGTTGAAGCGCAGGATGTAGAAGCCGGGGCTGAGGGGAGCGCCACCCATGGTGAGCGGGATGTCGACCGCTGTGCTCTGGTTCGCCGGGAGGTCCAGTGCCTGGGAGAACGTCTGCTGATCTTCAGGCTGGTAAGCCTGGCGCAGGTTGAAGCCGCCTGGCGCCAGCATGGCGATGAAATCATCCACCGGAACACGCCCGATGGACAGGGACAGCCTTCCCAAGTTCGTAGCCTGGACGGTGAGGCGCGATTCCTCCGGTCGCACGAACAAAACGTCGGTGCCGTAGGTGACGACCAGATTGGGATCGAGCGGGCGGGTCCTGAAATGTAAAGTGAAGTCCTGCCCCAGGCGGCCGTTCCATGCGTCTGGCAGGTTGGGGGAGATCGTCAGGGTGTAATCCGTTTCCGGTGAGAAGTTGCCGTAGATCCAGAGAGTCGCCTGCTCTTCATCGACGTAAGCTTCCAGGTTGGGGATTTCCGGCTCAAGTGTGATGAACTGAAGGACATTCTGCGGTTTTACCGGCGCGCTGAAGGTGATCAACACTCCGCTGTAGGCGTCTTTCAAGCCTCTTTCCGCCGGCTTGCTGCTCAGCACAGCCAGTTCCCCGACCGTGCGGAAATCGAACTCCTGCTGCGCGCCCAAGGGAGTGCCGCCGCCTGAACGGCTGGCAGCGCCGAGGCGGACAGTATACTGCTGGCCGCGCCGCCACAGACCTTCCGGGTCAAACGTAGCGATGGTAAAGTCATCATTCCAGGAAACCTCCCCGGAGACACGCTCACCTCCTTCGTCTTCGACCTGGAGGTTCCCGGCGACGCTGTCTGGATCCATGGGTTGATTGAAGGTCAGGAGGATGTTTGCATCCAGACGCACGTTACGGGCGCCATCTTCCGGCTCGAAGGCGGAGAGGCCGGGCAGCTCGGTAGTGAAGGACCAGGATTCGATGAACTCGAGCGGGCTGCCGTCCAATCCGGCAAGGTCCTCTCGCAGCTGCACCGTGTACTGCTCTCCACCTGCCAGTGCAGGTTCCGGGTAGAAGATGTAGGTGCTGGTATTCAACCATTCCCCGTGCCCTGGCACGGGCGGTTCGATAGCGAAGGCCGGCGCCAGGGATTCCTGGTCTGCTCCGAGTGGGACGACCGGGCGGTTGAATGCTGCGACGACTGCTGACGTTGGATCGACAGCGGTTGCCCCGTCCTCCGGGAGAGCCTGGGACAGGCGCAGGTAGCCGACGGTCTGGTAGACCAGGCTGATCGGCTCGGTCAGGGCCATGCCGTTGGTCGCCCTGGCGCCGGTTCCCAGCGAGACATTGAGCTCGGTGGCGGGCGGTGCAGGTTCATCCGGTGTGAATATCAGCGTCGAGTCATCGATCCAGTTGAATGTGCCGGAGAGCCCGGAAAAAGCGGCCTCAACCGAAGCGCGGTCCATCGGCTGGTTGAAATAAAACGTGATGGAACCGTCCAGGGCAATTTCCGATCGGGGATAGGGGTCGCTCTCCACCAGGGCCGGCGGAAGGGGCCGAGGCGTGGGTGTGGGTTTAACCGGCGGAAGGGGTGTTTCCACCTGGGGCGACTTTTCCGTTGGTGTAGGAGTCGGGGTCTCCCGCTGCACCCCGGGTAAAGCGCAGGCCAGCGCAGCAAACAGGAGTACGATCAGCGGGACGTGCAGGAAATGCCTCGATCGATAGGCCCGGGACTCTTGAGATTGAAATGGCATTCAGGATTCTCCTGAAGGAGAAGACGGATTTGCACACTGCCGGGTTCCAAACAAAAAGATGCTCGAACCTCGCAGGCTGTGCAACCTGCTCCGCGCGTGCAGCTCCCGGGAAGGGATGATCAGGAGCCTGCCGGCACAGGGTTGCCTCCGGGCAATGGTGTGCCTGGATTAATGAGGCGATTATATTACACGTCAGAAGGATTTGGTACAATTGAAACCTGCCGGTGGAACCGGCAGGCAGGAATATTCGTTAACGGTTAAGCGCGGCTTACGGATCTCCCTGGACGCGCCTCTAATTGACCGGTTACCTCACCACCTGGACTGCTTAACGAGAAGGTAAAAAGGTTAGGTAACGTCAGTTCGGAATAATTGCCGCTTCGACTGCGTGGCGGGCATCCCCTCAGTACCCGCGGGACATGTCTGAGCGGAACACGGTCAAAGTCCCGAGTTTGCGCGGGAGTAGTCGCAGAAGCCCGCCACTCCGCCCAGCGCGCTGGTTTGTTTTCTGCTGAATTCATGTTAGGTAAAAAGGTTCATGAAAAGTACTTCTGCAGCTCCTACGGTCTCATATCTGCCAGCCAATATCTTTATTCAGGTCATGGCCTCAGTTGCGGGGGGCCTGGCGATCTCCGCTGTAATCCTGGTGCTGGCGTGGGTCGGATTCAACGCGTATTTCGCCGGGAGAATCTATCCTGGCGTCTCTGTTGCCGGGGTGAATCTCTCAGGATTGTCGCCGGCGGAGGCGTCGGCGCGCCTGCAGAACAGCCTGGTTTACCCGGCCGAGGGGAAGATCCTTTTCCAGGATGGTGGGAAGTCCTGGCAGGCTTCACCAGCGGAGTTGGGATTTGTTCTTGACCCGCAGGCCTCCGCCTTATCCGCCTACGAGTATGGCCGCAGTTTGAACCCTGTCACCCGGCTCATGGGCCAGTTCAAAGCCTGGTACATCGGCGCCTCTCTGCCGCCGCGCTACGTTTTCGACAAACGGGTTGCCCGCGAATTTCTGGCACGGATTGCAGTTCAGAACGACGTCCAAAAAGTGGAGGCTTCGTTGAGCGTGGAGGGGACTGAGGTGGTGGTCCGTCCTGGCCAGGTTGGCCGGCTGCTCGATGTCGAAGCGACGCTCGAAAATCTCGCAACGCTGCTCCAGACCATGCAAGATGGAGAAGTCTCGTTGGTCATCCAGGAAGACCCGCCGGTCATCCTGGATGTCGAAGAACAGGCCGCGATCGCCCGCCAGATCTTGAGCGAGCCTCTGACACTCTTCGTCCCGGACGCCCAGGAAGGCGACCCTGGCCCCTGGACCTTCCAACCCGACGCTTTGGCCCAGATGATCACCATTGAACGGGTCTCTTCCGAAGAAGGGGAGCGCTATCAGGTGGGGCTTCAGGCGGAAGGGCTGCGCATCTTCCTGGGAGGAATCGTCCCGGAATTGCAGCAATACCCGCAGAACGCGCGGTTCATCTTCAACGACGACACGCGCCAGCTGGAGGTGATCCAGCCGGCTGTCATCGGCCGCTCCCTGAATGTGGATGGGACCATCCAATCCATCAACGAGAAGCTCCTGGCAGGAGATCACAGGATCGCCCTCGATCTCGAATATGCTCAGCCGGAGGTGGGTGACGATGCCACCGCGGAACAGTTAGGCATCACCGAGCTGGTCAGCTCCCACACCTCCTATTTCTACGGCTCCAGCAGCGCCCGCATCCAGAATATCACGACCGCCTCCAGCCGGTTCCACGGCATACTGGTGCCCCCCTGGGCAACCTTCTCGATGAGCGAGTGGCTGGGCGATGTGAGCCTGGACACCGGCTATGCCGAAGCGCTGATTATTTTCGGGAACCGCACAATCCAGGGCGTCGGCGGAGGGGTGTGCCAGGTCAGCACGACCCTGTTCCGGACAGCCTTTTTCGGGGGATACCCGATCGTGGAGCGTCACCCTCATGCCTACCGGGTAGGGTACTATGAGCTGCGCGCTGATGGTGGTTACGACACCAGCCTGGCGGGATTGGACGCCACGGTCTTCGCTCCCCTCGTGGATTTTAAATTCACTAACGATTCAGACCACTGGCTCTTAATGGAGACTTATGTCAACCAGGCGGCGCGGACCCTGACCTGGAAGTTCTACTCCACCTCGGATGGTCGCCAGGTCGAATGGCACAGCAGCGGCTTGAAGAACATCGTTGAGCCTCCGAAACCGGTCTACGAAGAAAACCCGGAGCTCGCGAAGGGCGAGATCAAGCAGGTGGACTGGGAGGTGGAAGGGGCTGACGTGATTGTTACCCGGACAGTCACCCGGGGCGGGGAAGTGCTCTATACGGATACCATTTCCACCCACTATCTGCCCTGGCGGGCAGTGTACCAGTACGGGCCGGGGACCAAGGGCATGCCACCGAAAGATAATAACGAATGAAAACCCGAATTGAAGAGTAGCACCATTCCCGCTTGTCTTCTACTCGTACTGGCGTTGGCTCTTCCAGACCTCCAGGTTAATCCACCAGGCGGTGACTATCGCCAATACCTCCCGTTCGTCGATCATCAAACTACGCCAACGAATCACTGGATCCCGGCACCTGGAACGAGCTGGCAGTGGCAGCTTTCCGGAAAGATCGACGCCTCCTTCGATGTGCAAATGTACGATATTGATCTCTTCGACGCGCCGGAGGAAACCATCGCTGGTCTTCACGCGGATGGGCGAATAGTCATCTGCTATTTCAGCGCCGGCAGCTGGGAGGAATGGCGCCCGGATGCAGGCCTCTTTCCCGACTCGGTCAAGGGAAATGACCTCGAAGGCTGGCCAGGGGAGAAGTGGCTGGATATCCGCCAGCTCGGCGTGCTCGGACCGATCATGGAGGCTCGGCTGGACCTGGCCGTCCAAAAGGGATGCGACGGCGTCGAACCGGATAACGTCGATGGCTTCACGAACGCGACTGGTTTCCCGCTCAGTTCGGAGCACCAGCTGGCCTACAACACCTGGCTGGCTGACCAGGCGCACCTCCGGGGCCTTTCCGTCGGCCTGAAGAACGACCTGGAACAGATCCCGGACCTGCTCCCCTTCTTCGATTGGGCGCTCAACGAACAGTGTTTTCAGTACGACGAATGCGGGCTATTAATCCCCTTTATCCAGTCAGGCAAGGCCGTCTTTGGGGTAGAATATGAGCTACCACTCGAAGACTTTTGTCCACAGGCCAATGCCATGAACTTCGATTTCCTGAAAAAGCACTTCCAGCTCGACGCCTGGCGGGTGGCCTGTCGGGGTCTGCAGGGGAAGGCCGATCGTGTGGATTCATTGATCCATACTCATTAAGGGAAAACAAAATGGTCAGTCAAGAGCTGCTCGAGATCCTACGCTGCCCCAATTGCGTCCGCGAAAAAGACGGACTGCTCGAATACTATCGGGAATCCTGGCTGATCTGCCAGGACTGCGACCGAAAATACCCCATCCGCGATGATATCCCGGTGATGTTGATCGATGAGGGCGATAAATGGCGATCGACTCCCAAGGAGGAATTGCCCGTCCCACCACCTGATAAGTGATCCACAGGCTGGTCCCGAGGGCCAGGCCTGAGGGATGACACGGATTGATTTTAAATTGGTTTACGCTTGTACCACCGCTCCGGCGGTGGAACGCCTGCACATGATCTTCAGGGCGAGCTCGACGCAGAAACGTCGAGCCAGGGGATAATCCAGTGCTCATGGAAGGTACTGATCTGGACTCACTGGTAGCCGATTTAACGGGTGGAGATGAAAGCCGCGCCGAGGCTGCGGTCAGAGGGCTGGCTGCGCTTGGACGGTCGGTCCTGCCCGCCCTGGAAGCGCTGCTGGCCAGCCCCGAACCAGACCGGCGTTGGTGGGCCGTGCGTGCGCTGGCAGAAATCGACGATCCGGGGGCGCCCGCCCTGCTGAAGGCAGCCTTGAACGACATCGATCCCTCCGTCCGGGAGTGTGCGGCCCTCGCTTTGCGCCACCGACCGCACGCCGGAGCCATCCCAGACCTGGTGCGGGCACTGAGCGATTCCGATCGCCTGCTGGCGCATCTGGCCGCAGACGCCCTGGCAGCCGCAGGTTCGCCCGCCGTCGAACCACTGATCCGCGTCTTGGAGGACGGCCCAGCCATTGCTCGAACAGAGGCGGCGCGTGCTCTGGCGAAGATCGCCGATCCGCGATCGATCCCCACCCTCTTCAAAACCTTCGACCAGGATTCGGCGCTGGTCGAGTATTGGGCGAACGAGGCGCTCGAGAAAATGGGCGTCGGGATGGCGTTCTTTAAACCCTGAGGGGTTTTCTCGGTCGCTACTTCCGCCCGAACGCCCAGACCATCCACAGGGCGATCATCACCAGGCCAATGCCAAAACGGGCCAGGAAGGACAGCCCCCAGCCCAGGGCCAGGCCCCGCGTGGCGCGCCAGGCGTCATCCACCTCCCGTTTGCGCAGCAGCTCGAGCAGGAAGATCGCAACCGGCACGGCGATGAACCCGCCGAAGGGCGGGAAAAAGATGGTACCGGCGATCCCCGCCATGATGGCGGCGGCGATCGTCAGCCAGGAAGCGCCCCCCATCCGCGCGCCGGCTCCCATCAGCACGTTGTCAATGGTGACCCCGGCGATCATGCCCACGGTGATCAGCACCATGATGACAATCCCCAATGTGTCGAACCCGGTCACGAAACCGTAGATCAGCCCGGCGAGCCAGATGATGGTCACCCCCGGGAAGATGGGGACGATCAACCCAAACAACCCCACCAGCATGGCGAGGAGGGTCAACCAGAAAGCGAGAGATTCGATCCAGGGCGGCAACTAGGTCTCCTGACGGATCACGTCGATCCCGCCCATCCATGGGCGGAGCACCTCTGGCACCAGGACTGAGCCGTCCGCCTGCTGGTAGTTCTCCAGCACGGCGATCAGGGTGCGCGGCAATCCGAGCCCAGACCCATTCAAGGTATGGACGAACCGTGCCCGGCCTCCGTCTGCGGGGCGGTACTTTATATTGGCGCGGCGTGCCTGGAAATCTCCGACGTTCGAGACCGACGAGACTTCGAGCCACTCGCCGCAGCCTGGAGCCCAGACCTCAATATCGTAGGTCAGGCGGGCGGCGAAGCCCAGGTCGCCGGTGCAGAGCTGGTTGATGCGGTAAGGGAGCCCCAGCTCGGCGCAGACCTGCTCGGCATCTGCGACCATCCGGTCAAAAGCGGCGGGCGACTCCTCTGGGGTGCAGAAGGTATACATTTCAACCTTGTCGAACTGGTGACCGCGCTTGATGCCGCGCACATCCCGCCCGGCGCTCATCTTCTCCCGGCGGAAGCAGGGTGTGTAGCCGGTATAGCGGAGCGGCAGGACGCTCTCTTCCAGGATCTCGTCCATGTGCAATCCGGTCAGCGGCACCTCGGCGGTGGGGACCAGCCACAAATCCTCTTCGTGGTCCCGGTACAGGTTGTCGTAGAATTTTGGCAGCTGTCCCGCGCCGAACAGGACTGCACCTTTGACCATGAAAGGCGTGTACTGCTCCGTGTAGCCCTGGCGGATGTGCAGGTCGAGCATCCAGGCGATCAGCGCCCGCTGCAGGCGCGCCCCCGCCCCGGTGAGGACATAGAAGCGCGAGCCGGTGATCTTGACCCCCCGCTCGAAGTCGAGGATGCCGAGGGCCGGGCCGAGGTCCCAGTGCGCCTTCGGCTCGAAGTTGAACCGCGGCAGATCGCCGACCGTTCGGAGCACCACGTTCTGGGTCTCGTCAACCCCGACTGGCACCCGTTGGTCGGGGATGTTGGGGATCTCGGCGAGCAGCGCCTCCAGCTGGTCTTCCACTTCCCGCAGCTGCCCGTCCAGTGCCGCGATGCGATCGCCCACTTCCCGCATGGCCTCGATCCTGGCTTGCCTCTGCAATTGGTCCTTCGTGCGCCCGATCTCCTTCGAAACGACGTTTCGCTCGGCTTTCAGCTTCTCGACTTGCTGAATCAGCTCGCGGCGCGATCCGTCCAGCGCCAGGATCTGATCTACCGGGGCAGGATCCATCTGGCGCTTGCGGAGCGCCTCACGTACCAGGTCAGGATCCTCTCGGAATAAATTAACATCCAGCATGGTTGCACCTCCTTCGGTGAAAATAATCCCGCCCCCTCATCGGCAGGACGAGGGGGCGATCGTGGTGCCACCTGCTTTTGCACCCTTTCCTGGCGCCGCCTTGTCAGACAAGGGGAGAGACAGGGTGGGAGTGCCTCCATCAAGCGCTAACGGGCTTTCCCGGCTCCCTTACGCGTCAGCCCTGCGGGAGCGACCTGCCCCATTTTCATGACATGGGGTCGACGGAGTGGATTTCACCGCGCCGCCTCGATGCTATTCTTGGATCTTCGTAAAGCTTTGAGACCTGGGCTGCCTCGCACCACCCGGCAGTTCTCTGGAATGAAATGCAGCTACTTGGCTCCGTGCGGGTCGATTTGAAGTAAGATGGGTTGGATTATACCTTATTCTGAATAATCCAGGCCACATAGTGCTTCCTTGATCCATTCTCGGAGCTCCCCCGCCTCTGCCAGCAGGCGCTCTTCCAGCAGTGTCCTCACTTCTTTTTCCCCCGGCAGTGAATTCCCCGCCCCCCAGACCCTCACCGCCAGGCTCCCCAGTGCGTTCGCCAGCAACCCGGCTGCGGGAAGGCTCAATCCCTTCAGATGCCCGCAGATCAACCCGGCACTGAAAGCGTCTCCCGCGCCGGTGGAGTCCACGGCCTCTGCGTGAAAGGGAGGGATCGATATGATTCCTGATTTATCTGCCAGCAGACATCCATAGTGGCCCATTTTCAAGCCGACCAGATCTGCTCCAGCTTCCACGAGCCGTCTGGCGGCTGCCTCCGCCGTGCTGCCCCCGGACAGCAGTGTGGCTTCTTCCACCCCTAACACACAGATCGCCAGTTTGGGCAGCAAGTCGAGTATCTGGCCTGGCGCGCGGAAAGCGGGCAGCCAGGCTGTGTCCAACCCGATTGGGATTCCGGCCTTTTCCGCCAGCGCGACCGTCCGAAGCGCTGCGTCCCGCTGCGGCGGTTCGAGCAAAGCATACCCGGAGAGGTGCAGGAATCTCGCCCCAGCCAGCGCGCCTTCGCCGATCTCTGCTGGTTCGGTGCGCACGTTGGCGCCCCGCTGCCCGAACATCGTGCGCTCGCCATCCGGAGTCACCGGGGTGAACATCATCCCCGTGGGCGCCTGGTCGTCTCTCTGCACCAGGGCCGTGTCCACGCCGCAGGCGCCGAGCGCCGCGAGGGTCATTTCTCCCCAGAGGTCGCGACCGACGCGGCCGATCATGCGCACGGCTATCCCTGACTTAGCCAGGGTGATGGCCGTATTGGCCGCCGAACCTCCAACGCTGGTGATCATCCCTTCGGTTACCGCTTCACCTCCCGACTGTGGAAAAGCGGGGATCGGCATGATCACATCGATGTTGATGTCCCCCACCACGACGACCCCAGTCATCTTCCTTTGCTCTCCGACCGTACTTTCGCGCGGGCGGCTTCGATGAAAGCCCGCACCCGTTCCAGGTCCTTCTCGACTGGGTCGCCGGGGTGGTTCGTCGCCGTGTTCGAATCGACGCCCCAGGGACGAACGATTTGGATGGCTTGCGCCACGTTTTCGGGAGACAGCCCGCCTGCCAGAATCACAGGCACCGGAACGCTTTCGACGATCCGCCGGCTGAATCTCCAATCGTGAGCACGACCTGTAGCCCCGATCCCCGGCATCCCTTCCTCCCTGGTGTCCAGAAGCAGGAGGTCGCTGACCGGCGCGAAGCGCTGGGCGACTTGAAGACTACTTTCATCTTCGACGGGAATGGCTTTCATCAGGCGGATCTCTGCGGGAAGCCTGCGGCGGAGGGCTTCCATGGCTTCCTCGCCCACTGCTTCCACTTCAGTCGAAATGTGAATCACATCCGGGCACACGGTTTCTGCCATGCGCAGGATCTCGTCCACCGCCGTTGCCATGGTCAGCGCCACGCGGACCGCTTTTCGAGACAGTGCTTCAGCTATCTGGCGCGCCTGGCTGAAGGTCAGCTCGCCCGGCACCAGGCCGTAATCTCCCGCGACGAACCCGATGTGGTCCACACCCATCTCGGCCGCGGCGAGAGCCTGGTCTATCTTTGTAAAGGCATATATTTGAATGACCGGCTTTTCCACTGAATCACTCTTTCTCCCGTAAATGGGGAAAAAGGATCACCTCCCGGATGTTCGGGGCGTTGGTGAAGAGCATCACCAGGCGGTCGATGCCCATCCCGAATCCGCCGTTGGGGGGCATCCCGTAGCGCATGGCGCGCAGGTAGTCCTCGTCCATCGGGTGGCGCTCTTCGTCATCTTCGGCGTAGTCGCGGCCCATTTCCCGGAAGCGAGCTGCCTGGTCCAAGGGGTCATTGAGTTCGGTGAACGCGTTGCAGATCTCGAAGCCGCCGACGAAACCCTCGAAGCGCTCCACGGTCGAAGGGTCATCTGGCTTGCTTTTGGTGAGGGGGGAGATGTCGCGCGGGTAGTCGTATAAGAATGTTGGCTGGACAAGTTTGGGTTCCAGGAAATCCCCGATCAGGCTTTCGATCAGCTTGCCGCGCGTTGCGTTGGGGTTGGGCTGCAGACCCTTCTCCCGCATGGCGGCAGCCAGGCTCTCGGCGGTGGGATGCTGCTCGAGATCAATGCCCGCCATCTCTAGAATACCCTCGCCCAACTTGATGCGCGGCCAGGGGGGAGAGAGGTTGATCTTCTGGCCCTGGTATTCGAGGGTGCGTCTCCCCAAGACCTGCTCTGCTGTGAAGACGACCATTTCCTCTGTCAGCGCCATCACCTGCTGATAATCGGCGTAGGCCCAGTAAAATTCAAGCATGGTGAATTCCGGGTTGTGGGTCCGGTCGACGCCTTCGTTGCGGAAGTCGCGTCCGATCTCATAGACGCGCTCCAGGTTTCCGACCAGCAGGCGCTTAAGATAGAGCTCGAATGAGATGCGCAGGTAGAGGTCTTGCTTGAGCTGGTTGTGGTGAGTCACGAAAGGCCTGGCTGCCGCCCCGCCGTAGATCGGCTGCAGAATAGGCGTTTCAACTTCCAGGAACCCCCGGCTGTCCAGGAACATGCGCAAGGCGCGCAGGACTGCTGCCCGCGTGACGAAGATCTGACGCACATCCGGGTTGACCGCCAGGTCCGCGTAGCGTTGGCGGTAGCGCACTTCCGGCTCAGACAGCGTGGCGTGGCGCACGATCTTACCATCCACGACCTCGTCCTTGGCAGCCGGGAGGGGGGTGATGGCTTTGGCGAGCAGCCGGTATTCGTGTGCGCGCAGAGTCACCTCTCCGCTGCGGGTGCGGAACATCTCGCCGCTCGCCTGAATAAAGTCGCCCAGGTCAATATACCTGTTGAAAGTATCGAGCCCGGCCTCTCCGATCTCAGCGGTTGTCAGGAACAGCTGCACCCGTCCATCCCCATCCTCGATGTGAGCGAAGGTGATCTTCCCCATCGGCCGCATCGACCGCAGGCGTCCGGCCAGGGTTGCTCTGACCGGCTCGCTTCCCCCCGCACTCTCGCGGGCTTCAAAGGCGGCAATGGCCTCCCGGCTCGTGTGCGTGCGCTGCGCGCGCGGGGGATAAGGATCGATCCCCATGTCGCGCAGTTGCTCCAGTTTCTCAAGGCGGATCAGCTCCAGGTTCGAGTATTCCTGTGACATAGCTTCTCTCCCATGTTAAGAAAAAGCCCCGCGCAGAGAGGGCTCGCGCGGGGCATAGTTCGAAAGCCCCAGGGTCATTCCACCTTCAATATACGGACCTCAAAGGAACCGCCGGGGGCATCCACCTTTACCAGATCGCCGGCGCGGTGATCCATCAACGCCCGGCCCAGGGGGGATTCGTTTGAAATCCTGCCTTCCCGCGGGTTCGCCTCGGCTCGCCCGACCACGGTGTAAACTTCCGGTTCCTTGTTTGATTCCTGGATGGTGACGGTGGCGCCGACTTCCACCACTTCGCGCGTCCCGGTGTCCTGGATGACGCGCGCGTTCGCCAACAATATCTCTAATTCCTGGATGCGCCCTTCCACGAAAGCCTGTTCGTTCTTGGCGGCTTCGTACTCTGCGTCCAGGTCAACACCCATATCGCCGCCATCTTCCATAGCTTCCCGCAATCTGGAGGCAACTTCCTGGCGTTTTACCGTCCGGAGGTGCTCCAGTTCTTCCATGAGCTTCTGGTATCCAGACGGAGTTAAAAAGGATGGAGGCATTCCGCTACCCTCACCAATTAGAAAATTCTTTACCTGTCCCCGGAGCAAGACGGGGCACGTCCTTACCCTCGCCCACCCCCGGGTGGGGGGCGTACGAGGTTCCCCAGGGCAGGGAGAGGTCTTCGAGAGAAAATTAGCGCGGCGTCCGGGAGAAGCATCGCTGCCCTTCCATCGCCGCGCCCGGATTTTAACACAATCCAACCCGAATCGCAAGAATTGAGTCGCAAGCAAGCCTCAGGCAATTGCCCTGGTCGCCGGCAACGATACCCGCTGCGACCTTTCAGGGTGAGGTGAATTATAGCAGGCGCCATGGTAGAGGCCAGAGTCCACCGCGTTTGAGGGATCAGCGGGATGCGGCTACCTCCTCCAGAGACGGATGCCTCCCACTTCCCGACAGTAGCTGCGAAGAGCAGCTTCCATCTCTTCCAGGCCGGGCCATAAAGAGCTGATCTGGGATGCGTGAGCTGCGACCGATTCCACCCAGGCCTCCAGGCCTGCTTCGGATATGGGAAAAAGGACGGATTCCACTGCGCGGCCCGAATCGCTGCCAGGAGCGCCGCGATCTCTGATCAGGTCATCCCCGGCCCGGTCTGGAGCCAGGCCTAGCCAGACGACGTAAGGGAAATCGGCGTAATACCACACCCGACGCCCTAATCCCTCCACTGTCTGGCGGACCAGGCGGTGGTCGACGTGCCCGCCAATTCCAAGCGGGCAGACCAGCTCCGCCTCGGGCTGGAGGGCTTCTGCCAATTCATGCCGCAGGTCTGCAATTAATTTGTTCTCCAGGGGACTGATCTCCCCGAAAAGCGCCTCCGGCGAATCGTACAGGGGGGAGCCATCCAGGGGAGAGAGGCGGTAGATGGCGTCCGGAATGGAAAAGTGACGGGGGATGGCGCCCAGACGCTGGCAGGAGCGGAGGTCTTCCTGCCGGCGCGCAGCTGCAGCCTGGGATCCGGTCTCCCAGCGCGCGTGGAGGCTCTCTGCGAAGGGTGAATAAACGCTGCCGGGTGGATCGCCGGCGCAGATCGTCCAGACCGCCACCTGGAGCCCGCCTGAGGGGGTGGAGCCAGGTGATGTCTGCTCCCAGATCAATCCGCCGCAGGAGAGGGCGGCGTCGTCCATGTGCGGAGAAAGGTAGATCCAGTCCATGGGATACAATTTTACACGGTTGACCCCCGCCTTGCCACTCCTGCCAGCCGGTGTTATCATCTAGTCCGTGTGATGCGCCTCTATGTTCTCCGATCTGTCAACTCGCAACCGGCTGCGTCTGGTCCTGGCCTCCATCGTCCTGGCGACCCTGCCCTGCTACTGCCTGGGCCTGGTTGCAGTTGCGCTGGCCCCAGACCGGAGGGCTGCCACCACTGCCACGCCAACGCCGACGCTGACCCCGAGCCCCTCCAGCACCCCTTCCCAGGCGCCGACCCTGTCCCCAGTCCCCAGCGCCTCGCCCACCGGCCTGCCCTCACCGACTTACACTCCGACGCCGACGGGGACCTCCACCCCAACCCCAACCCCAACTGGGACAGCCACTGCCACCTCAACCGAGACTGCCACCCCGACGCAAACCGCCACATACACCCCCACGGCGACCGATACCCTGGAGCCGACCGCCACGGATACCCCCGCTGAAGAAGCTTCCCCGACTCCTACCGGAACGGATTCCTCTAATTCGACGCCGCCCTCCCCATAGACGCTCTAAATCTTCCCCATCTCATGACAGACTTACTTCCTTTCTTGAAATCGCTCATCTCGCTCTCGGGGCTTTCGGGCCACGAAAAACCCGTGCGCGATCGGATCGCGGCAGCCTGGGAGCCTTTGACCGACGAGCTGAGCGTGAGCCGTCTGGGCAGCCTGCACGGGCTCAAGCGGGGCGCCGCCGATGAACCTCGCCCCAGCCTGCTGATCGCCGCCCACATGGACTCCATCGGACTGATGGTGACCTGCCTGACGCACGGTTTCCTGCGGGTGACAGAGATTGGCGGCGTGGATGCACGCGTCCTCCCTGGTCAGCGGGTGACCATACACGGTCGCCAGGACCTTCCCGGGATCGTCGTCCAGCCGCCTGCCCACCTGCTGCCGCCCGAATCCCGGGAAGGCCCGGTGGGGACTGCACACCTGCTGGTCGATACAGGCTTGCGGGCGGGGGAGGTCAAAAAGCTGGTCCGACCAGGGGACCTCGTCTCCTTTGCCCAGGAACCGATCGAGATCAAGCCCGACCTGCTGGCAGGGCATTCCCTGGACAACCGGGCTTCGGTCGCCGCCCTGACCAACTGCCTGGACGAGCTACAGACGCGCGCTCACGCCTGGGACGTGTGGGCGGTGGCAACCACTCAAGAGGAAGTGACCCTTGGTGGGGCAAGGACTTCGGCCTACCACCTGGAGCCGAAACTCGCGATCGCGGTCGATGTGACCTGGGCCAGAAGCCCAGGCTCGCCGGATCACAAGACCTTTCCAATTGGTAAGGGTCCAACCCTGGGATGGGGACCGAACATCCACCCCGGTCTTCATAAGGCTTTTAAAGACCTGGCTGACCGGCTGGAGATCCCGCACACAGTTGAGGTCATGCCGAAGCATTCCGGCACCGACGCTATCTCCATGCAGGTGGTTGCGTCAGGTCTCCCCACGATGGTCCTCAGCATTCCACTGCGCTACATGCACACCCCGGTCGAGATGGTTTCGGTGAAGGACATCACTCGCGCCGGCCACCTGCTGGCGGAGTTCATCGCCAGCCTGGAGACTGACTTCATGGACAGACTAAAGCTGGACGAAAATCTATGACTGAAATGTCCGCTGGACCGGCATGGCGTTTCCGCGCTGGCGCGGCTCAGATCAGGCTGCTGAAGAAGCTCTCCGAGGCTGTTGCCGTCTCCGGGGACGAAGGCGAAGTGCGCGCCATCGTGATGGAGCAGATCAGGGACCACGTGGACGAGGTCCACGTTGATGCCTTGGGGAACATCCTGGCGACTCGGCTGGGGAAACCATCCTTGCAGGAAAAGGGGGCGCGCCTGCGGGTGATGCTGGCCGCTCACATGGACGAGGTCGGCTTCATGCTTACCCACGATGAGGGGGACGGCATCTACCGCTTCGACCTGGTCGGAGGACTGGACGAGCGCCAGCTGGCCGGGAAGGCGGTCTGGGTTGGCCGTCAGCATGTGCCCGGGGTGATCGGCGCCAAGCCGATCCACCTGACGACGCCGGAAGAGAGAAAGCGCGCCATATCCCTCGATGTCTTGCGGATCGACGTTGGGCCGGGTGGGAACAAAGGTGTCAAGGTCGGCGACCGGGCGACCTTTGCCACGCCGTTCGCCCGCCTGGGTCCCAGCCTGCGCGGGAAAGCGCTCGACGACCGCCTGGGGGTGGCGACCTTGATCGAGCTGGGGCGCCATGCCCCGCCGAACATCGATCTCCTGGCAGCTTTCACCGTCCAGGAGGAAGTCGGCCTGCGCGGCGCGCAGGTCGCAGCCTATACCTTCAATCCGGACCTGGCGATCGCCATCGATTCGACGCCTGCCATGGACCTGCCATCCTGGGATGATGAAGAACTGCCCGGCGGAGGACGGCACAATACCCGCCTGGATGAAGGCCCGGCCATCTACGTGGCGGATGGCGCCACCCTGGGAGACCCGCGGCTGGTCCGCTGGCTGATCCAGACCGCCGAAAGCCAGGGGATCCCGTACCAGCTCCGCCAGCCGGGCGGCGGCGGGACGGACGCCGGATCGATCCACCTGGCGCGGGGGGGTGTGCCGAGCGTATCGGTATCCATCCCCGGACGGTATGCGCACACGGCAGCCGGGCTGGCGCGCCTCTCCGACTGGCAGGACACGGTCAGGCTGCTCCACGCATCCCTGTCCCGCCTGGAACCGGAGATCCTGGAAGAAGAACGCTGACATTGGAGCTGCGATGAAATCCCTTATCCAAAAACTCGTCGAGACCCCCGGGCCTTCGGGATACGAATCCCAGACCCGGGCGCTGGTGCGGGCGGAAGTCGAGGCCCTCGCCGATGAGGTGCGTGTGGACGCCCTCGGAAATCTGATCGCTGTGAAAGGCGCGGCGACCGCCGGCGGCAGGCGGATCATGCTCGCAGCTCACCTGGATGAGATCGGGGTGATCGTCACCCATATCGACGAAAACGGCTTCATCCGATTCACCACCCTGGGCGGGGTGGGGCGTACGACCTGTTCCGGGGGGCGCGTGCGCTTCCTCAACGGCGTGACCGGCGTTATCGGCCACGAACTGCTCTCCGATGCTTCCAAACTGCCCGCATTCGATCAGATGTTCATCGACGTTGGCGCGAAGGACAAAGTGGACTGCCCTGTCCGCGTGGGCGACGTCGCTGCTTTCGACCGGCCGCTGGCAGAGCTGGGAAGCCGGTTGGTCTCCAAAGCGATGGACGACCGCATTGGGGTGGCCGTGCTGGTGGAAACCCTGCGCCGGATGGGCGAGTCGCCAAACCGGGTCTACTTCGTCTTCAGCGTTCAGGAAGAAGTGGGCTTGCGCGGAGCGACAACGGCGGCTTACGAGATCGACCCGGAAGTCGGCATCGCTGTTGACGTGACGCGTTCCGGTGATACTCCGAAAGGGGTGAAAATGGACGTATCCCTGGGCAGAGGACCGGCGATCAAAGTGCGCGACAGCGGTATGCTCTCCGATCCGCGGGTCGTGGACTGGATGGTGCGGACCGCCGCCGAGGGTCAAATCCCATACCAGCTGGAAGTCCTGGAGGCGGGTACGACCGATGCCCGCGCCATCCAGCTGACCCGCGCTGGCGTCCCCGCCGGCTGTCTGTCCATCCCCTGCCGGTACATCCATTCCCCATCCGAGATGGTGGATTTCGGGGATGTGGAGAACGCTGTCCGCCTGCTCGGCGCGCTCGTCGCCGGGTCGGTGGAATTGTAAAGACCGGCCCATGCACGGGTTGCGATCCTTGGCTCATCTCCGCCTCTTCTTGGTGATCTCGCTCCTGACGGTCAGCTGCTCTGGACTACACCTGCCGGGACTGATCCTCACCCCTGCGCCGACCGCTACCGGGACGCCCACTGCGACCGCCGCCCTGCCGGCCCCTGGGTCCACGCGCACCCCGGCAGGTCCTACAATCCTGCGCGTCTGGGTCCCCCCGCAATTCGACCCCAGCGCCGGAACCCCTGCGGCAAACCTGCTGCAGGCCCGCCTGGAAGAATACGCGGCTCAAAGGCTTGACGTGCGGGTGGAAGTGCGCGTCAAGGCGACTGACGGGCCGGGTGGCCTGCTCGACGCCCTGAGCAGCGCCAACGCCGCTGCCCCTCTTGCACTCCCGGACCTGGTCCTTTTGTCCCGGGGGCAGCTGGAAACTGCCGCTCTGAAGGGGCTGCTTTTCCCTATCGACGGCCTGACCGTCTGGCTCGAGGCGGAGGACTGGTTCTCCTTTGCGCAGCAGCTGGCACGCGTACAGAACAGCACCTTTGGGCTTCCCTTCGCCGGGGATGCCCTGATCTTGCTCTACCGCGCGGCGGAGGTCGAAACTCCCCCCCGCAATTGGAGTGCAGCATTGGAGACCGCCCAGCCGCTGGCCTTCCCTGCGGCTGACCTGGAGGCTTTGTTCACGCTGGCCCAGTACCAGTCCACCGGCGCCCGGACTCAGGACGACGAAGGACGCCCTGTTTTGGAAGAAGCTCCGTTGGCAGAAGTGCTGACGTTCTACCTGGACGGGGAGGCAGCCGGTCTGCTGCCCGTCTGGCTGACCCAGCTGACGACCGACGATGAAGCCTGGCAGGCTTACGTGGATGCCCGCGCCAGCATGGTGATCACCTGGACCAGCCGCTACCTGGGAACCCTCCCCGGCGACACGTCCGCCGAACTCATGTTTACTCGAGAGGGAACCACATTCACCCTGACGGATGGCTGGGTATGGGCGTTGTCCAATCCGCAATCGGACCGTCACTCGCTCAGCATCGACCTGGCCGAATTCCTCACGGAGGGGGAATTCCTGGCTGGATGGACCGCCAATTCCGGCTACCTCCCGCCGCGCGGGGATGCCCTCTCCGGCTGGTCGAATGCTTCCCTGCGTGGGCTGGCCCAACGCATCGCCGCATCCGCAGTGATCCTGCCCTCGAATGACGTGCTGGCGGCAGTCGGACCGGCGCTCCAGGAGGCTGTGTTGAACGTGCTCCGGCAGCAGAGCGACCCGGAGACGGCAGCCCGGGAAGCCGCGGAGAGGCTGGGAGGGCCGTGATTTCAGGCTCCGAATCGGTTATTGGGAGCCTCGCTTGCGGCAAAATCACGGTATGGATGCTGAAAAGCTGACAATAAACGGCGTGATCGAGCAGAAGTTGGAGCCCCGGCTTACTCGCCCTCTCCTTCCAGGTGTTCCGGGTGCTCCCCTTCCCCCGGGCCGATCCCCAGCGGCACCCACTTGCGGGCGTCCTTCAGGCGGTGCTGGATCCCTCCCCGCTCGTGGACCTCGTCGAAACCTTCCGGCTTGATGAACATCTGATCCCCATCCAGCAGTCCGGTGACCCCTTCCTGGCCGGGCTCGGGGCGCTTCAGCGACGGCTTTGCGGCCATGCTTGGGAGATAATCGATCGGCTCCTCGTAGGTCGTGACGAAACCTTCGAAGTTGCGCAGCACGACCTTGTGGTCCGACATGCTCAGCAGGTAGTTCGGACCGACCGGGATCTTGCCGCCCCCGCCCGGGGCGTCAACGATGTAGACCGGCACGGCATACCCGGAAGTGTGTCCGCGCAGGCCTTCCATGATCTCGATCCCCTTGGCGACCGGCGTGCGGAAGTGGCCCGCGCCCTCCACCAGGTCGCACTGGTAGAGGTAATAGGGGCGAACGCGGAGGCGCACCAGGTTGTGCACCAACTGGCGCTGGACGTGGACGTTGTCGTTGACTCCCGCGAGCAGCACCGACTGGTTCCCCAGCGGGATCCCGGCGCGGGTCAGGCGGTCGCAGGCCTCCGCCAGCTCGGCGGTGATCTCGTTCGAGTGATTGACGTGGATGTTCATCCACAGGGGATGATACTTCTGCAGCATATCTGTGAGCTCGTCAGTGACCCGCATCGGTAAGAAGACGGGGACGCGCGTGCCGATGCGCAGGATCTCGATGTGCTGGATCTCCCGCAGCCGGCTGAGGATCTCCTCCAGGATCTTGGGCGCCAGGACGAGGGGATCCCCCCCCGAGAGCAGCACATCCCGCACCTGCGGGGTGCGCTTGAGGTATTCGATCTGCATCTCGAATTCGGCGCGCGAGAACGTTGCCGAGGGGTCGCCGACGATGCGCGAGCGGGTGCAGTAGCGGCAGTAAGACGCGCACTGGGTGGTCACCAGCATCAGCACCCGGTCCGGGTAGCGGTGCACCAGGCCGGGGACGGGAGAATGGCGGTCCTCGGCCAGGGAGTCCTCCATCATTGCCGTGAAGGGTACCATCTCTTTTTCAGTGGGGACGACCTGCCTGCGGATCGGATCGTCGGGATCGTCCGGATCGATCAGCGATATGAAATACGGGGTGATATCGACCCGGAATAAGTGCGCGGCGGACAACGCCTTCCGTTCGCTATCCGTCAGGCGGATCACTTTGTCGAATTCCTCGGGGGTGTTGATGCGGTTGCTGAGTTGCCAGCGCCAGCTGTTCCACTTCTCGTCGGGCACGTCAGCGTAGGCCGGGGCGCGCTTAGAAGGAAAGGGGGTATTTGCCATTAAATAATCTCCAACCATTATCCCCTCAGCCCCACCCTTTCCGGGATCGGGGATGAGGAGAGGGCTTAATATTCACGGGCTGAGCACGATCTCCCGGCTTGAGAGATGGACGATCCCCGGGATCTCGACGCCGGGCTCCCAGATTGCCAGACGGACCCGGGTGGTGTTCGCCACTGTATACAGTACGTCGATCTCAAAGGTCCCGTAGCTGCTGCCCGGGATGGGCGTGACCGCGGCCTGCCGTGTACCGACGATTTTACCATCCCTGTCCCTTAATTCAATGAGCAGTGGCTGGGCGCTGCGCATCCGGGCCAGCCCAGAAACGCGCACAACCCCGCCCTGGATGAGGGCATTCTCCCGCGGCGCGTCGATGACGATATTCTCCAGCCCATCGCCCGCCTGGGCGAGGTCCGGTTCGCCCAGCGCCAGGAGGAGCAAATCGAGGGAGGCGACTGCGGCCAGCCGGTTGTATTCGTCTTCGACGACCAGCTGAAGCCGGGCTGTCTCGGCGACGGCGGTGATCGCGAAGGTGATCTCCTGTCCAATCAGCACACCCTGATCACGCGGCAGGTCGTATGCTTTGACCTCCCGCATCAGCAGGCGACCGTCCTCACCCAACAGCTCCACCCGCACCGTCGCGTTGGGACCGGGTCGCAAAGATGCTCTGAGGAGAAAAGGTGAAGTGACGAGCGAACCGGGTCCCGGGCTGAGAAACTGGACTGTCCCGGAGGGGATGCCTTCGGGAGGCGAGGCCGCCGTGCCTCCAGGAAAGACGGCTGCTGTGGGTGCGTCGTTCGGGGTGGGTGTCGGGGGCCGCGTTTCTGTCGGTGAGATTTCAGGGAAATCCGTCGGGACGGCCGTTTCCACGCCCGCCGGACTGGGGAGGGCCGGCTGAGGGGTGATCCCCTGGGCCGCGAGCGTCATGGCAATTGCAGTGGGGACCTGTTCAGTGGGAAGCGGTCCCGGCATCTCGCCAGGGAAGTTGCAGCCGGAGAGCAAAAGAGGGACCAGGGCTGATTTGAGAAGCAATGGGAGGTGAATGCGGTCCACTGAAATAAATCTGGCTCACATGCTGGTGTACCGTGCGATCAGCTCCTGCAATGCGGCCAACCGGATCGGTTTTTGCACGAACTCAGCTGCGCCTGCCGCCCGGCAAACATCGGCCATATCCGCTTCAACGCTGGCGGAGAGAACCACGACCGGGATGGCCTCGGTGGCCGGTCCACGCTTCATGGCACTCACGAGATTCAATCCATCCATGTCAGGCAATCGCAGGTCTGTCAAGACCAGGTCAGGGGTCTGCTCGGAAGCTATTTTCAGGGCCTGTGCTCCGGAAGTGGCCTGGATGGCCTGGTGACCGAATAGTTCAACGGACCGTCTCAGAGTCTCGAGCGTCATTGGGTCGTCGTCGACGAACAGGATGCGTGCCATACCCCTCCCTTCTCTTTCCCTAATCCTCTCGCTCTAGGTCACATAGAAAATCCATAGATGTCGCCGTACTTCTTACTCAGGTAGCGTAAATAAGGCGCAGAATCGATCTTGCTCCCGGTAACGCGCTCGACCAGCTCCTGGGGTTCGAACTTTGCTCCATGACGGTGGATCTTCTCGCGCATCCAGGCTGTCAGGCTGGCGAATTCCCCTCGCTCGAACTGTTTGGGAAGGTCCGGGATGTCTTCCAGGACCCGCTCCCAGAGCTGGCCGGCGATCAGGTTGCCCAGCGCGTAGGTGGCGAAATACCCCAGGTGACCGTGAGCCCAATGGATGTCTTGCAGCACCCCGTGGGCATCGTCCGGCGGCGTTAACCCCAGGTAAGCCTGCATGGCGGCGTTCCAGGCCTCCGGCAAGTGCTTCACCTCCAGGCTGCCCTCCATCAAGGCCATCTCCAGCTCCAGCCGCAGCATCGGATGCAGGTTGTAAGTGGCTTCGTCCGCCTCGACTCGGATCAGAGAAGGCTTGACTTTGTTGATCGCCCGATAAAAGGCATCGAGAGACACGTTCGCCAGCTGGGCCGGGAATAATTCTCGCAGGCGGGGGTAGAAGAAGGTCCAGAAGTGCCGCGAGCGGCTGACGATGTTTTCGTACAGGCGGGACTGGGATTCGTGGATGGCATAGGAGGCGGCTTGCTCCAGGGGCGTGCGAGAGAGCTTTGGATCGATGCCCATCTCGTACAGGGCATGCCCACATTCGTGGGTTGTGCTGAACAGGGCAGAGGGGGCGTAATCTGGGAGGAAGCGGGTCGTGATGCGAACATCGCCTGGGCCGAGCCCAATGGTGAACGGATGGGTCGACTTGTCCTGGCGCCCCCGCTGCCAGTCGAACCCAAAGCGCGTGATCACCTCCACCCCGAATTTCCATTGGTTATCAACATCGAAGGGTTGATGCAGGAAAGAGTCGTCCACCTGGGGCCGGGCGCTGATCGCCCTCACCAGCTCGACCTGTTGGGACCGCAGGGGGGTGAAGATCGCCTGGACATCTGCTGTCTTCAGGCCCGGTTCGAAGTCGTCTAACAGCGGGTCGTAGACGTGGTCGTAAGGAGTAAAACAATCGGCGTATTGTCGGCGCAGATCGATGATGGTCTCGAGATGCGGCCTGAAAATGGGGAAGTTCGACTCAGCCCTCGCTTTTTCCCAGGCCGGGTGCGCCTCTCCGGTAGCCTTCGCCAAGGCTGCCACCAGATCGGCTGGAACCCGGATCTCTTTCTGGTAGATCCTGTCGGTGACTTTGATCAGGCGCGCGTCGTCTGAATCGGGATCGAGCTGGGCGGCGTAGGGCTTCAAATCTTCCAGCAGGAGGCCGATCTCCGGCGAAGTGAGTTTGAGATGATGGATGCGGGTCAGGGTGGAGAGCTGATGGCTGCGCTCCTGATTGCCGGCCGGAGGCATGTAGGTCTCCAGATCCCACTGCAGCAAACCGATGATTGCAAATAGATCCTTGACTTCATTGAGCAGAGATTTAAGTAGTGTCAGCTTGGATTCGAGATCCATGAGTGCTCCTTGGTGGGATGGTTTAGAAAATATATCCGGAAAGATCTACACAACCTTCCAGTGGAGGGGTTCGCCGCGCAAGGCAGCCAGGACTTCTCTGGCGATATCGACGGAGGCCCGCTCCTGCGCCTCGATGGTCTGGGCTGCGATGTGAGGCGTGGCGATCACCCGCGGATGGGACACCAGGGCGGACAATCCGGGCGGTTCGCTGGCAAAAACATCGAGGGCTGCCCCGGCCACCTGGCCAGATTCAAGCGCACCCAGCAGCGCAGTCTCGTCGATCAGTCCGCCGCGTGCCGTGCAAATCAAATACACGCCGCGCCGCATACGTCCCAACGCCTGGCCGTCGATCATACCGCGGGTCTCCGGCGCCAGAGGGACGTGCAGGGAGATAAAGTCGCAGCGGGCGTAAAGCTCTGGCAGAGACACAGGGTCCGCACCGTTCTCCCGGATTTGGTCCGCAGGAATCAACGGATCGTATCCCAGGATGATCATCCCAAGGGCACCCGCCAGCTGGGCGACCTTGCTCCCAATGTTGCCCATGCCGATCAGGCCCAGGATTCTTCCCCTGAATTCGATCCCCAGGTATTCCTTCTTGAGCCAGAGACCGGACTTCATGCTCCGGTCCGCCGCTGGAATGCTGCGTGCCAGGGAGAGCATCAGCGCGATCGTGTGTTCCGCTACAGCTTCGGTTGTAGCCTGGGGTGAGTTGACGACCGTCACATTATGCTGGTTGGCGGCTGCCAGGTCGATATTATCTACCCCGACGCCTGCCCGCCCAACGACCTTCAACCGTCGACCAGCGGCGAATACCTCGGCAGTTACCCGCGTGCGGCTGCGCACAATCAGAGCGTCGTAAGAGCTGATCCGCTCTAACAATTCCTGCTGCGAGATCTCCGGGCAATCATCGACGTGGGCTTCAGCGGCGAGCAGGCGGAGGCCGTTTTCTGAGAGGCTGTCCGCGATCAAAATGTTCCATTCAGGCATGAGCGGCTCCTGGAGAATGACTGGCCGTCAGTGGGTTGCAAAGACCAGACCCGATTTTACCTCACTTAGCCTCGATGTAGCGGCCAGCCCTGCCGACGGTAATTTTGTAGCCGATCTCCCCCTTGACTTTTCCTGTTTCCCTGGTTAGTATCGTCAGTAAAGACGGCAGACATTTTGGAGGCATTCATGGCAAACATCCCTGAGATCGACGAAGCCACGTTTCAAGAAGAGGTGCTTTCAGAAAGCGGTCCGGTGTTGGTGGATTTTTCCGCCGTCTGGTGTGGGCCATGCAAGCTGCTCGACCCTATCGTCGAACAGCTAGCCAGGGACTGGTCGGGTAAGGTCAAAGTGGTGAAGCTGGACGTCGACCACAGCCCCAATCTTGCAATACGCTACCAGGTCCTGGGAGTGCCCACCCTGATGTTGTTTATCGGAGGAGAATATCGCGAACGGATCACCGGGTACCAGCCAAAAGACCAGATTGTGTCCAAGATCACTCCCTACCTCGCGGGGAAATAATTCGCCATTCTCTGCCCAGCAGGGGGATCCGCAGACGGGCGCACAGCCTGGTGCGCCATTTCACATCTCGTGGTGACGGATTATCGGGAATTTCGCCAGCCGGCTGATTCTCAATAAGAGCCGCTCTGATTCCTTGAGGGTTGAGCATTAATAGACTATAATATTTGTTGCGATTAATTGCAATAACAAATGGTGTAATGATGGAACTCATTCTAACTCGCCTGCGCTCCCAGGGATACCGTCTGACTCCTCAGCGTCTGGCGATCCTGGAAGTGCTGCAGCAGGCGCGGTGCCACCTCTCCCCGACCCAGGTCTACCAGCGTGTCTCGCAGGAGATGCCCGGGCTGACGGAGGCGACCGTTTACCGCACCCTGAACTTCCTTGCAGAGCAGGGGCTGGTTTTGGTGGCGCACATGGGGCACGGGCAGCTGGTGTACGAATACGCCGATCACGACCACCACCACCTGATCTGCCGGAAATGCGGGCAAATGATAGACGTGGATCACGAGGAATTGACTGATCTTTACAACCATTTCCTGAAGGACACCGGTTACCAGGTTGACACCGTCCACGCGACTTTCTTCGGCCTGTGCCCGGATTGCCAAATAGAGGAATCGCATGCTTCGACCCCCTAGGTAGACAGCGGATGCGTGTTGATTCCCGCCAGATTCGCAAAGGCCTGCTGGACGTATTGTCATAAATAAAAGCAGGAGGTGTTTGACGATGTTTTTCCGACCAACAGCGATGCACATTCCAGATGGATTCCTCACTGTCACGGTATCGGCCGTCTTGTGGCTTGTCTCGCTTGGGATGGTTGCCTACGCTTTGAGGCGAGCCGGAAAAGACCTCGGCGAGCGCCAGGTGCCGTTGATGGGAGTCCTGGCGGCGGCGATCTTCGCCGGCCAGATGCTAAACTTCACCGTGGCTGGCGGTACCTCCGGGCACTTGATGGGAGCTGCCCTCGCCACTATCATTCTCGGCCCCTGGGCTGCGATCCTGGTCATGACCACCGTGGTGAGCGTGCAGGCTCTCGTCTTCCAGGATGGAGGTCTGCTTGCGCTCGGCGCCAACATCTTCAATATGGGCGTCATCGGGGTTGCGGTCTCCTATTTCGCTTATCGGTCCGCCTTGCGCTTCACAGGCACCCGGAGTTGGGGACCCTTCCTGGGGGGTTTCCTGGCCGCCTGGCTGTCCATCGAGATCGCTTCTCTGGCAGTGGGACTGCAGCTCGCGCTTTCCGGCACATCTCCGGCCAGCCTGGCGATCCCGGCGATGGCTGCCGTGCACGCCCTGATTGGGATCGGCGAGGGGCTGATCACGGTTGGCGCACTGGCGTTCGTCAATGCCGTACGTCCAGACCTGGTCCGCGCCGGAAAGGACCGACCGGTCGGAGGGGCGTTCGTGTGGATAGCAGGCCTGGCGATCGCCCTGGTGTTGGCTGTGGCTTCTCCTCTGGCCTCGGCGTACCCGGATGGACTGGAACGCGTGGCGGGGGAATATGGATTCCTCGATATCGCCCAGGGACCCCTCTACGAGCTAATCCCGGATTACGTGTTCCCTGGGGTGTCCAACCAGGCCCTGGCGACGATCCTGGCCGGGATCCTCGGGACGCTGCTCGTGTTCGGGGCAGCCTTGGGGATCGCCTTCGTCCGCAGGAGCCGCGCAACCGTCCGCAATTAAGCATGCACATCCATTTCCTGGATCCCTATCATCCGGGAGCCAGCCCGCTGCACCGCCTGGATCCGAGGGTAAAGTTCGTCCTGGTCGTGGGGTTCATCCTGACGACCGCCCTCATCCCAGTTGGCGTGTGGCCGGCTTACATCCTTGCATTTTCGATCGCGTTGTCGGCCGGCACGCTCTCTGGATTGGGAATTAGTTTTGCCCTGCGCCGCGCGGCGCTCGCCCTCCCATTCGTGCTGGCTGCATTTCCAGTGATCTTTACGACTCCTGGTTCGATCCTGTTTTCGTTTTCGGCGGGCACTCTCGAGGTCGCGGCGTCTGTGGAAGGACTGGCGAGGTTCACCAGCATCGCCCTCAAGTCCTGGATCTCCGTCCAGGCAGCTGTCCTCCTGGCGGCAACGACGAGTTTTCCAGATCTCCTGGTCGCCATGCGGGCAGTCAGGGTGCCGCGCCTGCTCGTGGCAGTCTTCGGATTGATGTGGCGCTATCTTTTTGTCCTGGCGGATGAAGCCTTGCGCCTGATGCGGGCCAGGGCAGCGCGCAGCGGGGGGTTGGCCGGGCAGGAAGCGAAGCAAGGTGGGTCGGTCCTGTGGCGCGCAAAGGTGACCGGTGGGATGGCTGGCAGCCTGCTGTTGCGTTCGATCGAGCGCAGCGACCGGATCTTCCAGGCGATGCTTTCCCGCGGCTACGATGGCGAGGTGCGGACCTTCCCCCTGCCAGAGTTGAGAAACGGGGACTGGGCGCTCCTCGCCAGTGGGCTGGGGATCTATGCGCTCTTGCTCGCCCTCTCGTTCTTGCTCACCCCCTGATGCCCTCTTGATTCTCCCTGCAGGGCTTATTTTATCGATCCGCGGAATCCTTCATGCACCACTCGATCGTTGTTGAAAACCTGTCCTTCGCTTACCCGGATGGCCGCATCGCGCTGCGGGAAGTCTCGCTGGTCATCCAGCCCTGTGAGAAAGTGGCCCTGGTTGGCCCGAACGGCGCCGGCAAGTCTACATTGATCCTGCACCTGAACGGCCTGCTCGCTCCCTCCGATGGCAGGGTCCGGATCTGTGAATTGGAAGTGAAAAAGGAAAATCTTGCCCGGGTGCGGGCAATGGTCGGGCTGGTATTCCAGTCCCCGGAGGACCAGCTGTTCTCCCCGCGGGTATACGACGATGTCGCTTTCGGACCGATCTACCAGGGGCTTTCGCCGGAGGTGGTTGAGGCCCGCGTCCGGCAGGCTTAACGCTCTGTCCACAAGGATGCTTATTCCGACCGCGTCTCCCATCACTTGAGCGTGGGCGAGAAGAAACGCATCGCAATCTCCACCGAGCTTTCCATTCAGCCGGAAGTTCT
>CAYQDF010000007.1:0-62937 GCA_964416175.1 uncultured Anaerolineaceae bacterium | reverse complement strand
TGGATCACAATGACATCCCCGCGTGCAGCCTGAATGCCAGTGCGGACGGCAGCGCCTTTTCCAATGTTGCTCTCGTGGAAGATCGCCCGGATGGGACCCGAGCCGTTCAATGATTCCAGGATCTCACGGGTTCCATCCGACGAACCATCATCCACCACGAGGATCTCCTCCGCAATACCCTGCTGTTCCACCCGATGAAGGATTTCCCGGATGGTATTGACTTCGTTATAGGTCGGGATCACGATCGTTACTTTCATCTTTGTGAATTATACCAACTCACATTTGGCAGGTTTGGCCTTATGCACGTAAATCCCCCCATGCTATAATCTTGCATGAATCTTATGATCCTGAACCAGGTGGAGATCTGAACATGGACGAAACAGGCCAGCTAGAACAAGCTGCAACTGCTGGAACGATTAAGAGGGATTCATACCTCCCGCCTCAGATCAACCAGCTCGAAGATACGGGGCTTTCACCCCTCTGGTTACAGGACCTGGCATTAAAAATACTCTATTTCCAGGGGTATCTGACTGGATTTCGGATCGCAGAAGAAATGGCTTTGCCTTTCACCGGTGTGATTGACCAGGTGGTCGAAACCTTGAAGCGCGAGAAATTTATCGAAGTCAAGTCATCGCAGATCGGACTGGGAGAGGGAGCTTACCTGTACGCGATCACCGGGCTCGGGATCGCCAGAGCACGGGAGGCTCTCGAACGCAGCCAGTACGCTGGCCCGGCGCCGGTCCCGCTGGAGATCTACAACGATGCGATCCGGCGACAGAGCAGGGTGCGGACGCATATCACCAGCCGGAATGTGAGGCATGCTCTGGCGCACCTGGTGCTCTCCGAAAAGACTTTCCACAGAATTGGCCCGGCGGTAAATTCAGGGACTTCGATTTTTCTCTATGGGCCGCCAGGCAATGGGAAGACAAGCATCGCCCGGGCGATCGGGGACATGATCCTGAAAGAAAGCATGTACATCCCCTATGCAGTCTACATTGACGGTCAGGTGGTGAAAATTTACGATTCCGTCAACCACAAGCTGTCGACCGCGGACGAGGCGGGTCCCGCTTCTGGGGGAGCTTTGCGAACTTCAACGCGGCGGGATCCCCGATGGGTGCACATCCACCGGCCATTCGTCGTTACGGGTGGGGAGCTGACTCTGGCCGGACTCGACCTGGTATTCGATGATGTGAACAAGTACTACGAAGCGCCATTCCAGATCAAAGCGAATGGCGGGATCCTGCTCATCGATGATTTTGGTCGGCAGCTCGTCCGGCCAAGGGACCTGCTCAACCGCTGGATCGTGCCCCTCGAGAACCGGATCGACTACCTCACCCTCCACACAGGCCGCAAGGTCGAAGTGCCGTTCGATGTGTTGGTGGTTTTCTCCACAAACCTCCCGCCGAAAGACCTGGTCGATGAAGCCTTTCTTCGCCGCTTGAGGCATAAAATCGAGATCAACGATCCGAGCTACGATGAATATCGCGAGATTTTCCGTCGGGTCGCCGATCAAAAAGGGATAAAGTTCAGCAACCAGGGCCTGGCTTACCTTCTTCAGGAATGGTACATCAAACCCGGCCGCAAATTGCGCGCCTCCCACCCGCGTGATCTGTGCGATCAGATCGTCGATATCGCCCGGTATTTTTCGATCGAGCCAGAACTGTCCCGAGAGCTGATCGACCAGGCTGCGATCTCGTATTTTGTTGACCTGTAGTTCCGCATGTACCCGCCCCTCCCGAGACCGGCTGTGATTGCTCACCGGGGAGCCAGTGCCCACGCGCCAGAAAATACGCTCGCAGCCTTCGAGCTCGCTCTCAAGCAAGGCGCGGATGCCATCGAGATGGATGTCGACCTGTGCCAGGATGGGCATTTGATTGTCATCCACGACAGGTCCGTCAACCGGACGACAGAAGGTTCTGGATTCGTCAGGGACATGCCGCTGTCTGCACTCAAAGAGCTGGATGCTGGCTCTCATTTCGATATCGCGTTCAAGGGTGAACCCATACCTACCCTGGATGAAGTCTTCGAACTGCTCGGCAAGCGAGTGGTGATCAACCTCGAGCTCAAGCAACCCGCCGTACCGGTGGAGAAGCTGACAGAAAAAGTTGCGATTTCGATCCTCAGGCACAGTTTGATCGGTTCGGTCATCGTGTCATCGTTTTATCCGGCGATCTTGCGCAGTCTTCGAAAGATCCTTCCTGACGTGGCCCTGGCGCTCCTCACTTTGCACGGCATCAAGGGCGCGCTCTTGCGCAGCTGGTTTGGCGAGATCATCGCCCCCCATCAGGCGATCCACCCCGATTTCCGGGATGTAACTCCCGGGTTCGTAAAATGGATCCGGAACACGGGGCGCCGTTTGAACGCCTATACGGTGAATACTCCGGACGATATGGTCTGGTTGATCAACCTGGGAATCGACGGAATCATCACAGACGACCCCCTTATGGCGAAGCGGGTTGTCCGTTCTATGACGCCGATCATGAATGCGAGCTAGCGTATGTTCCCGAAAGACTGGCTCAGGCAGGCCGAAATACGGATCAAACCCTACCTTTACCATACCGACCTCCTCTCCGACCCTGAGCAGCAAATCCACCTAAAATTGGAGAATCGCCAGGTAACCGGCTCCTTCAAAGCACGCGGCGCGCTAAACAAAGTCCTATCGCTGAGTGACTGGGAGCTCGCCAGGGGGATCGTCGCTGCTTCCGCCGGGAACCACGGTCAGGGCGTGGCATACGCTGGGAGGATCGTCAAGGCGCGGGTAACCGTCTTCTGCTCGGAGCACGCTGTGCCCACTAAAATCCAGGCCATGCGGGACCTGGGCGCTCAAGTCAAGTTGGTCCCAGGGGGTTATGGAGAGGCAGAAAAAGCCGGGATAGACTATGCGAAATCGGAAGGGTGCATCTGGATTTCCCCCTACAACGACAGCCATGTCATCGCCGGCCAGGGCACGGTTGCAATCGAAATCCTTGATTCCAGACCAGAGCTGGCTGAGGCAACCTGGATCGTCCCGGCCAGCGGCGGAGGATTGATCTCGGGGATTGGTTCTGTCCTGAAGGATCGTTCTTCCAAAGCCCGGCTGGTAGCCGTCCAATCTGCCGCCTCTCCATTTCTCCACGACCTTTACACCAAAGGCACCCAGGAGGCGGCAGTTGAACTCCCATCCATCGCTGATGGTCTCGCCGGACCTGTCGAAGAGGGTTCCCTAACCATCCCCCTGGTGAAATCCCTGGTTGACGAGTTCATCCTGGTCAGCGAAGAAGAGATCGAACGAGCCATCGCCTTCGCCTGGCACCGGTATAAGGAGGTGATCGAAGGTTCTGCCGCGGCGCCCCTGGCTGCCATTGTGAGCGGGAGAATCAGCCATCGGCCAGCTGTGCTGATCCTGTCTGGTGGAAACATTCAGCCTGAGAGCCACCAGGCGATCATCCAAAAATATGGAGGAACCGCCGCATGAAAGTAACCCCGGATGAGATGATGGTGGTCTCCATGTCCCGCCAGCTGATTAATGGCGAAGTCGTCGCCCAGGGAATCGCGACCCCGCTGGTGGCCGCCGCGTATTTGCTCGCCCGCCACACCCACGCTCCGGATTTATATTTCTCTTCGGCAATTGGCCAAGGGATCTGCCGCCAACCGGCTCCCATGAGCCTGCTTCAGATCGAGCGCCTCTGGCTGGATAACGCCCTCAACAATGCCGGATTCATCCGTGCCGTCGCAGATGTCCTGCCAAGTTTGAGGCCGAAGGAATTCTTCCGCCCCGGACAGGTCGACCCCCATGGGAACTTCAATAACATTGCCTTTGGGAAAAACTACAGGATGCCTCGCCTCCGACTCCCTGGAACTGGGGGGATTCCGGATGTAACGACTTTCATCGATGACATCTGTTTATATGTCCCGCGACATTCTCGGATCACATTTGTCGCAGAACTGGATTACCTTTCCGGACTTGGACATCACCCCTCAAGAACAAGGGGGCAAGGTCCTCGATACCTCGTATCGGATCTGGGGGAATTCGATTTCCAGGGCCTTGCCGATGGTAAACCAGTAATGCGCCTGGTTTCATATCACCCTGGAGCGAGTGTAGAATTAATCCAGAAGAAGACCGGTTTTGATTTGACGGTTGCTCCAGATGTATCGATGACGCCCCTGCCGTCGGAAACCGAAATCGATCTCCTCCGCGCCGAGATCGATCCCATGGGAATCCGCAAGCTGGAGCTCCTCAGCGGCTCGGAGCGCCGGGCTTTCCTCAGGCAGATCATCCTCCAAGAATCGAAGACCGCCTCACTCTTTAATGGCTGATTTTTCTCTCCATCTCAACAAAGCCAATGGTTTCTTGGGGCGTATACTTGCATTCCTCCTCCTGCTGAGTGTAGTTTTCTCGGCGTTCGATGCGAAGCGATCATCCGCACAACAGGCTGATGACTATCGTGAGCGCGCGCAAGCGCTCCTGGACACGCTAACTCCTGAAGAACGGGTAGGACAGCTCTTCCTGGTGACATTCAACGGGACGGGCGTTGATACTGAATCCCAGATATTCGACCTGATTGTCAACCACCACATCGGCGGGGTCATCCTCCAGCGGGAGAACGATAACTTCCTGGCGCCCCCTCAAACAGCGGTCGGGACCTGGCAGCTCACGCGATCGCTGCAATCGGTCGAATGGGCCGCCTCGCAGTCAAATCAAATCGATCTCTCGACGAATCAAGAATTCACTCCCGCCTTCATCCCCCTGTTCGTCGGTCTCTCTCAGGAGGGGAATGGCCCTCCATATGACCAGATCTTCAACGGCCTGACAAAATTACCGTCGCTGATGGCAATCGGTGCCACATGGCAGCCCGAGCTTGCCCGCCAGGTGGGATCGATCGCCGGCGTGGAGCTCTCCGCCCTGGGAATAAACCTCTTGCTCGGACCATCGCTGGACGTCCTCGAATCGCCGCGGGAAGTAGGGACCGGCGATCTCGGGGTGCGCACTTTCAGCGGTGATCCTTACTGGGTCGGAGAGCTGGGCCGGGCATATATCAATGGCGTCCACGATGGAAGCGCAGGCAGGATCGCCGTGATCGCGAAGCATTTTCCAGGGCACGGGAGTTCCGATCGCCTCCCGGAAGAGGAAGTCGCGACAGTCCGGAAATCCCTCGAACAGCTTAAGCAGATTGAACTGCCTCCGTTCTACGCCGTGACCGGCGGCGCGCCAGACGAACTCTCCACGGCGGATGGGCTGCTCGCATCTCACATCCGCTATCAAGGCTTCCAGGGAAACATCCGCGAAACGACCCGCCCGGTCAGCCTGGACCGCCAGGCGTTCGATCAGCTGATGAGCCTGCCGCAGCTGGCCGCATGGAATGAAGCTGGCGGGGTAATGGTCACCGACAATCTCGGGAGCTCTGCCTTCCGCCGGTTTGCCGACCCCTCCGGACAGAATTTTCAGGCTCGCTTCACCGCCAGGGATGCATTTCTTGCCGGGAATGACCTGCTTTTCCTTGGGAACCAGTTCATTGGAACCGCAGACCCCGATCAATACACCTCGATCGTGAGCACTCTTGAGTTCTTCGCCCAGAAATACCGGGACGATCCAGCTTTCAAAGAACAGGTGGACCGTTCGACGCTGCGCATCCTGGCTTTGAAGTTCAAGCTCTATGATGGAAATTTCACCTTGGGCCAGGTCCTCCCCCTCCAGGACAGTCTGGACCTCCTGGGCACATCCAGCCAGGTCGTGTTTCAGGTGGCGCAGCAATCCGCCACGCTGATCAGCCCATCGCTCGCCGATCTGGCCGAGACCCTGCCAGAGCCGCCGAATATCAACGACCGCCTTTTGTTCATCAGTGAGTTGAGCGAAGCGCAGCAGTGTTCATCCTGTAATGTTCAACAGGTGTTCTCCATCTCGGCCCTCGAAGAAGCTGTCATGCATCTCTATGGTCCGCTCGCTGGCGGGCAAGTTTTGCAGCGGAATCTGAGCTCGTACTCGTTCAACGACTTGCTCGCCCTGCTGGACAGGGTTCCAGAAACGGATGTGACTGAGCTGAGCTCAGACATTCAGGAAGCCGAGTGGATCGTGTTTGCTCTGCTCACCGTCCGGAGCAACGATCCTCCCTCCCAGGCACTCTCGCGATTTCTCTCGGAGCGCCCCGATCTGTTCCGGCAGAAGAAAATCGTCGTTTTCGCTTTCGATGCACCGTATTATCTGGATGCCACGGAGATTTCCAAGCTGAACGCCTACTACGGCCTGTACAGCAAGACCCCGCAATCTGTGGAAGTGGCTGCAAGACTGCTGTTTGGAGAGATCCCGGCTCCCCCCGGAAGACTGCCGGTCTCTGTCTCGGGAGTGGATTACGACCTGATATCCGCCATGGCGCCGGATCCGGAACAGGTAATCGAGCTGTTCTTCGACTATCCGCAAGAGAGCACTGGAACTGCGTCCCCGCCTGAAGGACGGCAGTTCAAAATCGGCGATGTTGTCCCGGTCAAGACAGGAACTATCCTCGACCACAACCGACACAGCGTTCCAGATGGGACGCCAGTCGAGTTTATCATAAACATCGGTGGCACAGCGGTGTCCAGCCAGACACAAGTGACCACGGCAGGGATCGCCCGAGTCTCAATTTTGATCGAACAATCCGGGGTTTACGAGATCCAAGCCAGGAGCGATCCGGCAGTAACCTCAACCGTCATCCGTGTGGACGTGCCGCCTGAGGAAAGCCCGATCCTGACCGAAACGGAACCGCCGATTCAACCAACAGATACCGCCACCCTTGAGCCGGAACCAAGTCTGACGCCGCCCCTTGAGGCAACTCCCACCCCGCCGCCCCCAGGATCGATTGATCTGAATGACTGGCTGCTCTCCTCTCTGGTTACGATCGGGCTGGCGGCCACAATATATTTAGTGTTTACAAATCTCGGATCGATGCGCTGGGGGATCCGGTCAGCTCTGCTTGCCGCAATCGGTGGTCTGATCGGCTATGGGTATCTTTCAATGAGCCTGCCCGGGAGCAGGGATCTTCTTATCTCTTCTGGAACCTGGGGCGTAGTGGGTATCACGGTTTTAGGAGCTGCAACAGGACTGGCGATCTCATTGGCCTGGCAGAAATACCAAATTGCCTCGAAGAAAAAAGGATCAGCGCATTAGCGTGAAAATGAAGGTCAAAATCAACAGACTCACGGAAATGGCAGCCAGGATTCTTTCCGTTGGAGAAGCCATCAGATCACCCAGGGTAAGTCTCGGCAGCGGTTGCTTCACCCTGGCATTCGGGATCAATTTCCCGAACAGCGCTTTACGGAATTCTTCGATGTCATGGGGGCGATCATCCGGGTGGAGTTCCATTGCCCAAAGGATGGCGCGTTCAGTCCGCAAGGACAGCTCCGGGTTGAACTGGCGCGGAGGCACCAGGGCATCCGGGTGCAGGAACCTTTCGCGGGCTTCAACTGGAGAATGATTCGTCAGGAGGTGGTAGAGTGTGGCTCCAAAGGCATAGATGTCGCTTCTGACATCGGTATGCCCGCTGTCGCCGCCATACTGTTCAAGAGGCGTGTAGAGCGCAGTACCCCGGCCTTGTAAGATGGTGATCGTCATTTCTTCCGAAGCCAGGAGCTTGACCAGACCAAAATCGACGAGTTTGATTAATCCGCTTGGAGTCAACTTGATATTGCTGGGCTTGATATCCCGGTGCAGGATTGGCGGTGACTGGCTATGCATGTAGGATAACGCGTCAGCCAGCTGGACTGACCATTCCAGCACGTCGCGCTCGGAAAGGAAAGAGTTATTCTGGCGGGCTTCAGCCATTAAAGTTCGTAAATCCTTCCCTGGGACGAAATCCATCACCAGGTATTCACGGTTGCCTTCGGAAAAGAAATCCGACACTTTGGGAAGATTGGGATGATCGAGGCGCGCCAGGATGGTTGCTTCACGCAAGAACTGCTCACGAGCCTGGCGAATCACATCTTCAGGCAAGGAGCTCTCGTGCTCCACCTCCTTAACAGCGCAATTTCTCCCCTCCAGCCGGAGATCATTTGCCAGGTAGATACATCCCATGCCTCCCTGACCGATGATCCGGCTGATCTTGTAGCGCTCGCGTAGAACGACTCCGGATTTGAGTGGAGTGGGCATTTCTCTTCTTCTCTATTCAACTCGGTGGTATTATACTCGCGGAGGAATGCGGATGGTACAGCTCGGGGATGATGTGCCTGTCCTGGTTGGCCAGGCAGGGCCTCTAAGCGGCCAGCGCTGGATGCTGCGGGGGGAAATCGTCATCGGCAGGGACGAGGGGTGCGGGATCATGATCCCAAGCCGCCAGGTCTCGAGGCACCACGCCAGATTCAAAGTTACAAAAGCGGGAGTGTTCCTGGAAGACCTCAACAGCAAGAACGGGACCCATCTTAACGGTGTCCGCATCGTCGGACCCACGCAGCTGAAAGACGGCGATCTTGTGCAGATCGCTTTTGCTCAGCAGTTCATCTTTATGAGCTCCGATGCCACACTGCCTCTGGAACCAGGCGGAGACATCCTGGCCCACACTGCCCTTCCCGGCCGCCTGCGCCTGGAGAGAAAATCCAGACAGGTCTGGATCGATCAGGTGGAAATTGAGCCGCCCCTGTCTGCATCCCAATTTCAATTGCTTGAAATACTCTACGACCAAACAGGTCAGGTGATCCCCCGCAAAGAAGTCATTGCCCGCATCTGGGGTGCTGAAAATGCGATCGAAGTGTCAGAACAGGCTCTGGATGCCCTAGTCAGGCGGTTGAGAGATCGGCTGGCTGCTGTCGATCCGGCGCATCAATATATCGTCACGGTGCGCGGGCACGGTCTGCGGCTGGACAACCCCCATTGACTCGCATCCCCGAGCTGTTTTCAACATTGCGATGCTCCCAAAGGCAAATTCGTTTTAGTCACTTAGGAGTCCCGCAGTTCGGAAGAAATTGGGGGTGTTCGGGGGCGCCAGCCGCTGGATGAGCAGCCTGTTCAGAGATGCGATAAACTCTGGACAATCCTTTGTGCAGTGCGGCCGTCCCACAAAGGCGGAATCTGTGGTGTCCCCGGTTTCTCCTCCAGACGTGACCGAATCGCAGCGATCAGAGGTCCGGTTCTGTTCTCGACGAGCCGGTTCGTCCCCAGCTTGATCGTCACCGGTCGTTCGGTGTTCGGTCGCACTGTCAGGCAGGGGACGCCAAGGAAGGTTGTCTCTTCCTGAACGCCGCCCGAATCGGTGATCACCAGCCTGGCATGGCTTTGCATGGCGAGAAAATCCAGGTAACCCAGCGGGTCGATGAGCCTGACCCGGCTTGAGGAAGGAGAAAGCCCGAACCTCTCCATAGCATTCCGAGTACGTGGATGCAGGGGGAAAATGACCTCCAGGTCCAGGCTGATCTCATCCAGTGCAGCCAGGATTTCTCCCAGGACGACAGGATCGTCGACGTTGGATGGACGGTGAAGAGTCACCAGGATGTATTCATCAACCCGATATTTCTGCTGGAGCCCTGCCCATCGGCTTAAAGCTTTGGGCTGCAAACGCACGAGCGTGTCAATCATGATGTTGCCGACGAAAAATATTCGCTCTGGCTGGATACCCTCCCTCAAGAGATTCTCATTGGCTTCCTCAGACGGGGTGAATAGCATCCAGGCAATCTGATCGGTAAGCAGGCGATTGATCTCCTCGGGCATACTCCGGTCATGGGATCTCAGACCGGCCTCGACGTGCGCCAGGGGAAACCCGGTTTTGACTGCCACGAGTGCGCACGCGAGGGTGGAATTCACATCGCCAACGACGAATACCACGTCCGGTTTAAATTTGAGGAGAATGGGTTCGAAATGGATCATCACCTGGCCCGTTTGCCAGGCGTGGGTGCCAGAGCCTACTTCCAGGTTTACATCCGGCCTGGGGAGCTCGAGCTCCTCGAAGAAGATGTCCGACATGCCCGGATCGTAATGCTGTCCGGTATGCACCAAAAGCTGGGTAAAGCGATCTCCCTGCCGGGTCATTTCCTGCATCAGCGGCGCGATCTTGATGAAGTTAGGTCTGGCCCCCACAACATGAAGGACCCGCAATCTCACCCTCCCCGCAGGTTCGCTTGCATAGAAAATCGAAGGACATGGCGGTTAACCGCCTTGAACCTTTCGACCAGCTCGGGATCCTGTTGTGTTTCCATGATCTGGGAGGCGAGTCCAGAAAGAACCTGTAAGAACTCGTCCGTTATTTTATCCTCGTTCTTCTCCAGCAGACTCTGGCGGGATTCCTCATCCGGGGCATCGAGCAGGTCTTCGATGAATTGAATCTCGGGGGGCGGCGTGGTCGCCCTTTGGATCAGCCCATTGATCTGCTGGAGTTTCCCGATCAAATCCAGGTCTCCACTTTTCCGGCTGGCTTCCAGCTTTTCATTCAACGCTCTGATGAAGAAATCATCCACCCGATCCAGGCTCTCTTGAGTCGCGGCGGTTATGTCTTTAGCCGCCAGAATGTCTTCGAGCAATTTCCGCGCCTGGCTCGCCCTGGCTTCCAGCTGGAGATCGATCTGCCGGGTGATCTCGAGTAAATTTTCCCTCAGCTTCAGGAGTCTTTCCTTCTCGGCTCCGCTCTCTTTTTCAATCCGTTCGCTCAACAACTGAAAAAACTGGTAGTCCAGACCGGGCCGCGCCAGGCTCACCAGAGCACTTAACCGAACCTCGTTCGGAGCATCAAGGATCATATCCAGCAGTTTTTCACGAGTCAGCTCCCTGCCCACAGTCTGGAGAGATTTAATAGCCTCCTGGATCTCCAGAGACTGCTGTTTAATGTTGCGCCCCACCTCTGTATGTTCGAGCAGCAAGGCGTGGACAGCTGCCAGCTGCGCGGCAGATTCCTGGTCTTGCGTTGCGGAAGCCATCTCCAGCAATCTAGAAAGCAAGCTGAACAGTTCCGCATCGACCAAAGCTGCCTCTTGTCTCAGGATTTCCAGCCTGACGTCATCATCAGTCGCAGTGACCAGGCGCTGGAGCAACTCAGAACGTTTCTGCTGAGCCTGAATCATCTCTTTAGTGATCCCATCCGCCTCAAGTACTCGTTCGACAAGGCCTTGTATCGTCAGGTGCGCCTGGGGACGCAGCAGGTAGCCTTTACGCTGCTCGGCCGGCAGACGGTTGATGACCTGATTGATCAAGGATCCGATGATTCTTTCCTGTTCGTGCTGAGGCAGCCCCAGCTCCGGGGGGATGTAAGTCAAAAGAAGTTCTTTTCCCGGATCATGGTAAACGATCGGCGATGCCAGGTTGCCCTGGTAGCCGCAGACCGGACATTGAACGAAATTAAACATCCCGGAAAGCAGCCTGGGTTTCAGGCCGGGGTCTTCGCCAATGTCGAAGATCTGCTGAATATCTGCCAGGATCGGCTGCCGGCAGTTCGGACAATTAATGCGCGCTCTTGCCATTCAAATCTCCTGAGATAAACCCCGCGTTCAGTGACGGGGGAAGATATCCGGTTGATTATACCCACGAACAGCTCAGCGAGGGAGCGAAAAACAGATCCTGGCGCCCTGCCCTGGTTGTGGGTCCACCCAGATGCGTCCCCCATGTGCTTCCACTACGGCACGCGCCAGGAAGAGTCCCAGACCAGCCCCTTTGGTGTTCCGACTGGCCTCAGTGGAGCGGTAAAACCGGTCAAAGATATGCGGAATATCCCCGGGAGCAATCCCGGGACCCTGATCAGACACGCACAGCACGACTTGTTCAGGAAAAACCTGTCCCCTGATGCGGATCTCTCCACCCTCGGGTGAGTATTTAATTGCGTTCGAGATCAAGTTGTAAAAGACCTGCTCGATGCGGTCTTCATCGCAGAGGATCACTGGGAAATCCTCGGGAAACTCCAGCTCGATGTGGTGGCGGGTCAACTGGGTGCGGAACCGCTCCGCAACGCGTTCCACGGTGTGTTTCAGCGCCACATCGGACCGGCTCAAGGAGAGGGTTCCGCTCTGTAAACGAGTTGCATCGAGGAGATTTTCGATCAACTCTGTAAGGCGGTCAGCTTCATCTTCAATAACCGCCAGGCTGTCCTGGATCACTTCTCGATCCCAGGTTGCGTCTTCCCGGCGCAACGTCCCGACGTAGCCTTTAATTAACGCGATCGGTGTTTTCAGTTCATGGCTGATGACCGAAATGAAGGTGCGTTTAATTTCATCCGCTTCACGGAAATGGGTGATATCCCTGACTGTGGCGATGATGTTTAAGAGCTGCCCTTCCTGCGAGATCATGGGGGCATAGGTGATCCCGACCGGGAGAGGATACAGCCCAGGTCGAACAAGATCCCCTTCGACATACAAAGTCGCATTCGGAGTTAACGGCCATCCGCCAGCTTCGGCCTGCTCGAGGGTTAGCCCGGTTTCCACGCGTTGCCAGCGGATCACCTCGCTGTGAGGGCGTCCGATGATCTGGTTCATCGGAACACCCCAAAGGCGTGAGAACGCCGGATTGCACCGCTCGATCCTCTGTTCTGAGGTCAGGATCAGGATCCCGTCTGCGACCGAATCGAGCAGCGTATCCATGCGTTGTTTCTCGCGGCGGATCTGGGTGTAGAACTGGGCATTGCGAACTGCGATCGCGGCCTGATCGGCAAAGCTTTGCAGCACCAACCGGTCGTTCGATGAAAACCTGGTCGTATAGTTGCGGAAGATAAAGATCATCCCAACGACCCGGTCGCGAAAGAGCAGCGGCAGTCCCACGCCCCCCAACAATCCCAGGCTGGCGATGCGGGTCACTTCCTGGAGCAATGAGTTCACCTGCGGAATTTCGTAATCGACCGGTTCTTCCGCCAGCGGTACTGCTTTTAAAAGGGGATCGATGTAATTCAAGAAATTGGGAGGGATGCCGTGTGACGCCGCTACGGACCATCCCCCCTCTTCACCGCGCAGAGCGATTAAGCCTGCCTGGCCTGCCAGCATTTCAACTGCGATATTCAGGATCCGGGCGAGAAGTTTATCCAGGTTCAGTTCCTGGGTGATCGCCCTCCCGATCTCGAGCAGGTAATCCCGCTGGCGGACGCGAAAATCAGGCAACATAACTGCTCATTTTCTCTCTCTCAGCAAGCGTGATAGCTTCTTCCAGGATCTTCAGCCCATCGTCCATCTCGGAACGCGTGATGCTCAAAGGCGGCGCAATGCGCACGGTGCTCCTTCCGCAGCCCAGCGTCAGCAGACTACGCTCGAAAGCGAGCTGGACAATCCTGTCCCGCAGATCGTGGTCAGCCTCCTTCGTCTCGCGATCCTTGACAAATTCGACACCGATCATCAAACCGATCCCACGCACATCACCCACGCTGGGATGGCGGGCTTTGATTTCTTCCAGCGCGTCCAGTGCATACTCGCCGACTTCAGCCGCATTGACCATATATTCTTGTTCAATCAGGTCGATGGTCGCCAACCCTGCGGCGCAGGCGACCGGGTTGCCGCCATAGGTGTTGCCGTGGGACCCGTAAGGCCAGGTCACCACGCTCTGCCGGGCAATGATAGCGCCGAGGGGTATCCCGGATGCGATACCTTTCCCCACGCACACGATATCGGGTTCGACGCCGAAGTGTTCGATTGCCCACCACTTGCCAGTCCGCCCCATGCCGGATTGCACTTCGTCCACGATCAACAAGATGTCAAATTTATTGCACAATTCTCGCAGAGCGGGGAAGAATCCCGGCGCCGGGACGATGTAACCACCCTCCCCCTGGATCGTCTCGACCAGAACAGCTGCGACGTCCTCGTGGGGAAGCAGTTTACCCAGAATCTGTTCCTCGATATACCGAACGACGGTCTCGCCATAGTCCTCACCCGGCCGCGAACGCAGCACGGGTCGGTACGGGTTGGGGAACGGCACGTGAGTGACACCGTTCATCAAGGGGTAGAAGCCTTCCCGGTACGCCGGCTTGCTGGCCGTGAACGACAGCGAACCAAACGTCCGGCCGTGAAAAGCCCCCAGGAAACCGATGAACTGCGTGCAGCCGTTGTGGTAGCGCGCCAGCTTGATCGCCGCCTCGACGCTTTCCGTCCCGGAATTGGTCATAAAAGAGACCGCATCCTCTTTGAACGGAGCGATTTCGTCCAGCTTTTCTCCAAGCTGCACCCAGGTCTCGTGGTAGAAATCGGCCGAGATGTGGATGAACTTTTCTGCCTGTTCCTGGATCGCCTTGACAACTTTTGGGTGGCTGTGACCGGTGGAAGTAACTGCAATCCCTGCAGCGAAGTCGAGAAACCGGTTCCCGTCCACGTCCCAGACCTCAGACCCCCGCCCGTGGTCCATGACAAAAGGATAGCTCCGCGGGTAAGATGGAGAGATCACCATTCGATCCCGTTCGATGATCGCCCTGGCTTTAGGGCCGGGCAGCTTCATTGGCGGTTCCATGTTCCAATCTCCTTGGTTTTGCTTGGTTATACGGGTTAATTGTTAGACAAATCGGATTATATCATCGGAAAGAGGGTATAATCAACCGCTGTGGTCACGCCCCCTCCATTCGCATTTCGGATCGAAGCTCGCCAGGGGCGCGCCAGGGCCGGGGTAATTACTACGCCCCACGGCGAAATACAGACGCCAGTTTTTGCACCCGTCGGAACACAGGCCACGGTCAAAGCGCTTACACCAACACACCTGGTTGATCTCGGCGCAGCGTTAATCCTCGCCAACACCTACCACCTATATCTTCGCCCAGGAGATGAGGTTGTCGCCTCTCTGGGTGGTCTGCATCGTTTCATGGCATGGGAGAGGCCAATCCTGACCGATTCGGGCGGCTTCCAGATATTTTCTCTCGCAAACAGCCGGGTCGTCAGCGAAGATGGCGTGACCTTTAAGAGCCATATCGATGGATCCACGCACCATCTCACCCCGGAAATGGCGGTAAAGATCCAGGAAAATCTCGGCGCAGACATCATCATGGCTCTCGATGAATGTGCTGCGCCGTATGACCGGACCTACAATGAACAGGCCCTGGCAAGAACCCACGCCTGGGCAGAGCGCTGCTTAATTGCCAAGAGCCGGTCCGACCAGGCACTGTTTGGGATCGTCCAGGGGGGCGTTTTCGCAGATCTGCGCGCCCGATCAGCAGAATTTATCTCGAGTCTTGGTTTCCCCGGGCACGCGATCGGCGGCCTCTCCGTCGGCGAGTCGAAGGAAGAAATGCTCGCCATGTTGGAGATAATCGATCGAATCCTTCCAGAAGACAAACCCCGTTACTTGATGGGGGTCGGCACTCCCGCAGACATTCTCCAGGGCATTCAAAGGGGTATTGACATCTTCGACTGCGTCCTGCCGACCCGCCTTGCCCGTCACAATGCTGCCATGATCGGCACCGGCGAACGCCTTAACCTGGTCAACGCCGCCTACGCCCGGGACGAGCGGCCCATCGATGAGACTTGTTCCTGTTATACCTGTTCGAATTTCACACGCGGCTACCTGCGGCACCTGATCATCGCAAAGGAAATGCTGGCAGCAACCCTGCTGTCGATTCATAACCTGTTCACCTTATTGCGCCTCACCCGGGATATCCGCAATTCGATCCTGGCCGGGGAATTTGATCCGTATGCCCCAGTTGTGAGCCAATCCCTGCGGAGCCGCCCCGGCGCTGGACATCACAACCAAAAGACTGAGGGATGATCGCAAACTGATGACTATTTTCCAGGCCGTCCTTCTCGGCGTCGTTCAGGGATTGACGGAATTCCTGCCGGTGTCCAGCTCAGGCCACCTGGTAATCGTGCCGTTCCTCCTCCAATGGGAACTCCTTCCCCAGGAGACCTTCGTGTTCGATGTGCTGGTCCAGGTTGCAACCCTGGCGGGGGTTTTCGCATTTTTCTGGCAAGATTTTATCCAGATCGCTCGAGCGATGATCTGCGATCTCCGGAATCGCCGCCCCTTCTCATCCCAGCCATCCCGTCTGGGCTGGTACATCGTCCTTGCGACCATTCCGGCGAGCGTAGTCGGGCTGGCCTTCCTGGACGGCATCGAAAACTCCTTTTCTAACCCCCTGCTCGCGGGCATCGCCCTGCTGTTCACAGCAGGATTGCTGGCGCTGGCGGAGCGGTTTGGCAGGCGAAACCGCCCACTGGAAGACATGACCTGGCTCGACGGGCTGGTGGTTGGGTTGTTCCAGGTTTTTGCCCTCCTGCCGGGTATTTCACGCTCAGGCGCGACCATCACCGGAGGAATGACCCGGGACCTGGAGCGCCGCGCAGCTGCACGATTTTCTTTTCTGATGTCGGCACCGGTCCTGTTCGCTGCCGGCCTTGTTTCCACGGTGGACCTGTTACAATTCGAGGATCTCAGCCTTGTCTTGCCGCGATTCATACCTGGTTTCCTGTCGGCAGGGATCGTGGGGTACCTGTCAATCGGCTGGTTGTTGAAAGTACTGAACAAGCAACCGCTGTACTACTTTTCTGCTTACTGCGTCCTGATGGGCCTGATTACTCTGGCGACCTATTTTTTTCGCAATTGAACCCACGCAGAACCTTTACCAACTCCCGATACCGTGAACAAGATTTTTCTTGGAGCAGTCCTCCTGCTCGTAGCCTGCGGCGCCCCTCCTCCCCGCATTATTCCCCCGACACCTGATGCCATTACAATCTCCATCCTCCCTTCGTTGGAACCCGCAGTGCCGGCACTGGTGAAATGCAGCCAGTCCCTGCCAGACACGGTGCTGTTCGTGGAGCGGGTGCCAGCCAGCGCTGTCGCCAGCAGGTCTGCAGATCTCACCTTGTGGTTGGGGAACCCGCCGGGAAATACCGGGTTTGCCGCGCCCCTCGTGCTGGACGAATTAGCAGTGGTTGTCAACCGGACCAATCCGGTGGAGAGCCTCGAAATCGGCGATCTCAGGGCGATCTTCTCCGGTCGGGAGGATAACTGGGCAGGATTCGTTGAGGTAGACAGCCGGGTGTCAGTCTGGGTCTACCCTGAAGGAAACGAACTTCAAGCCTTGTTCTCAGGGACCATTCTCGGAGGGTCCCGGCTGACTTCATTCGCAAACCTGGCGCCAGGAGTAGAAGCCATGCTGGAAGCAGTCGCTGCAGATCCGGCCGCGATTGGATTCATGCCGGGAGCCTGGCTTGACGACACAGTCCGCCAGGTGCAGGTCGCCGGAGTCTCTCTTCACATGCCGGTCCTGCTTCTGGCGGGTAAGGAACCGCAAGGAAATGTGAGAGCTTTCGCGTCCTGTCTCCAAAACCGGGAAGGGTTGGACTTACTGCTGGAGCGCTACTCTGCCCTGGACGGACAACGCGGCGGCGATCATCCCTTCAACCGGCCATAAAGGTAGCTGTACCGGTTCTTTGGAAATCCCCCCACCAGTTCCGGTTCCCAAACGAAATCACCGGGCTGAAAATATGCGTTCAAAATGAGATCGAGACCAGAGAACATCTCCCGTTCAGCATTTCGGAGCTGCCCTGCCTCCCCCTCCAGCAGGTCGAGCATGACCCTCCGGCCGACCTCGTAGGGATAACGGTCGGCATTCGAATCCGGGTCCAGGCGGTAATCCTCCAGGAAATTCCTCCAAAGAACCAGCCTGGCTGAGAATTCCTCCCTGGCTTTTCTTTCCCAGGCTACGCGCCATTTCATCCGGAGAGCTTCGATCTGGAAATTGATCCGGTCTCGCCGTGATCGGAGATCGCCCTCGAGCGCCCGCGCATTGAGCCGGGCCTGCGCTAATAGAACCCCCCCGAGCGTCAGACTTGGGAAAGGCGGATCGCCAGCCGGGGCGTCTGCTCCCAGCTGCCAGTAAACATCCTTCGAGAGTAAATAGTCTTCCAGCAGCCCGGTTGCAGCTTCGAGATACCGGAGGTCGGATTGCGCCGAGGGCATTTTCTGAAGGAATCAACCTCCAGGAGGGCGGGCATTATTTCGGAGGGTTGACATCTCGGCCAACACGGTGGGCGTCCGTGTGCGGGACGGGTTCACCAGCCTGGATTGCCCGGCGAATGTCCTGGAGGTGGAGGTTGTTGTGCCGGTAGATCAGCTTCAAGTACCAGCCGAGCGTCCGCTCGCCAAACCAGGGATGGAGTGCAGTTTTCAGGAGATCCCCCGCGTCCATGGCGTCAGTCATCTGGAGCGTCTCCTCGCGTGCTTCGCGGAAGCTCTCGAGGAGGTCTGTGACCGCTTGCGATCCAATTTTAGCGACTTCTGCCTCGTTGAACTGGTCGATGTCCATGTCCATCGGCGCGCCGCGGCCCCCCCGGAGGACATCCTCCAGATAATGCTGGTAGATCCGCTCAGTCGAGATGAAGTGCGCCAGGATCTGGCGTATCCGCCAGCGAGAGCCCGCGGTGTACACCGGGATCTCCCACCGGTCATGGGAAAGCGTTGAGAAATACGCAAGGGTCTTCTCGCCTTCTTCCCTCAGGCGCTTTTTCAGGTGGGAAAGGTCTTCATCCATGGTCGCTTTTGTATTCTATCTGAATCTGTGGTAAGGTCGTGCGCTGCCCGATCTAGACCAGGAGCCGAAGCGGCTCTTCCAGGTATTTCTCAAGGGCTTGCAGGAAGCGGGCAGCTTCGGCACCATCGCTGACCCGGTGATCGACGGAGATGGTGGCTTTCATGCGCAGACCGGGCTGGATCTCTCCATTGATTACAACAGGCACTTCCACTGCCGAACCGACTGCCAGGATAGCAGCTTCTGGCGGGTTGAGGATGGCGATGAATTCAGCGACATCGAACATGCCCAGGTTACTCACAGAAAACGTCGAACCCTCGATATCTTCCGGGCGTACTTTACCTTCGCGCGCCCGGGCTGCCATCATCCGCACCTCGCGGGAAATCTGGCGAACTGATTTCTGGTCGGCATCCCGGCAGACGACGGTCAGCAGTCCGTTCTCGACCGCGACTGCCACCCCAAGGTTAATGTGCCCAAACTGAACGACCTCTTGTTTTTCCTCATCGAGGGAAGCGTTTAAATTGGGAAATTCACGCAAGGCCAGCGCAACCCCTTTGAGGACGTAATCGTTCACCGAAGTTTTCTCCTCGTCCGGCAGCATGGCGTTTACTTGCGCGCGCAGCGCCATCAGGGCGCCCACGTCATACTCGTGAGTGATGTAGAACTGCGGGTACTGCTGCTTGGCGACGACCATTCGCCGACCAACCGCTGCCCGCAGCCTGCTGAGCGGCACCCGCCTGTCGGGAGGGACTTCCCTTACCACTACTGGCGGCGGGGCAACTGCCTCCTCTGCGACGGCAGGGGCGGTCTTTTTGAACGCTTCGATATCAGCCTTGATGATCCGACCCCCTGGTCCGGTGCCGGCCACAGCTGCCAGGTCGATTCCCAATTCCTCCGCCATGCGCCGCGCCAGGGGAGAGGCGCGCACGCCTTCAGGCAGCCGCCCAATCTCTTCTTCCACACCCCGCTCCCGGGCCTTGCCGTCCCCACGCTCGCGCGGCGCTTCCGGTTCAGCAGCAGGCGCAGCTTTCTCCGCGCCTTCTATGCGCATGGCTTCTTCCGCCACCCCTGTCCCCTGGAGGAGCGCCTGGAAATCGATCGCCTCCTTTTCGCCGCCAATGACCGCGATGGGGGTGTTCACCGGAACGATGGCGCCTTCCGAGACCAGATGGCGCCGAACGTATCCCGAGTATGAAGACTCGACCTCTACTGTGGCTTTATCGGTCTCGATCTCAGCGAGGACCTGACCTTTTTCTACGGGCGCGTTTTCAGCAACGACCCAGCGGACAAGCGTCCCTTCCGCCATGTCGAAACCCAATTTCGGCATGATGACCACTTCCGCCATCAAACCACCTCCTTCACTGCATCAACCACATCCTGCACCTGAGGCAGGGCCATCTGTTCGAGCGCCCGGTTATAGGGCAGGGGGACCTCTTTTTGCGCCACGCGCCGGATCGGAGCATCGACGTAGTCGAAAGCTTCCTCATAGATGCGCGCCGCCACTTCCGCGCCAACCCCGTAAGATCGCCAGCCCTCTTCGACGATCACCGCGCGATTGGTTTTCTTGAACGATTCCAGCACAGGCTGCATATCCAGGGGACGCAGGCAACGGAGATCGACAATCTCTACTTCGATGCCCTCCCTCGCGAGTACCTCCGCTGCTTTCAGCGACACCTCCAGCATCTTGCTGTAAGTAACGATGGTCACATCGCTGCCCGGTTTCTGCACTTTTGCCGTGTCGAGTGGAACCGTATAATCGCCATCCGGGACTTCTCCCCGCACCTGGTACAGCGTGGCGTGTTCGATGAAGAGGACGGGGTCATCCGAGCGGATAGCAGCCTTCAGCATGCCCTTGGCGTCTTCTGGTGTACCGGGCGCGACAACTTTCAAGCCGGGAAAATGGGCGAAGATCGCATCCGGAGTCTGGGAATGCGTCGCCGCGAGCTGCCGCCCCCCGCCGCCTGGCGCCCGGATCACCAGCGGCAGAGTGAATTGTCCGCCGAACATATAGCGCAGCTTTGCAGCCTGGTTTACGATGTGGTCCATGGCTGCGAAGGCGAAGTTGATCGTCATCAGCTCCGCGACCGGACGCAGCCCGTTCATGGCAGCCCCGATCGCAGCCCCGATAATGGTCGATTCCGCAATCGGTGTGTCCCGTACTCGCCGCTCGCCGAAGTGGTCATAAAAACCCTTCGTCACTGCGTATGTACCACCCCAAACCCCGACCTCTTCCCCCAGGATGAACACCCGGTCGTCCCGCTCCATTTCTTCCCATAAGGCCTGTGAGATCGCCTCCCGCATTGTGATCTTTGCCATGCTCGCTTCCTCAACTCTCTGCGTAGATATCCGTGAACAATTCATCGGGAGCCGGCTCCGGGCTTGATTCCGCGTATTCCACGGCATCCTGCACTTCCGCTTCGACGCTGGTCTCCAGGTCTTCCAGCTCCACTTTTGTCGCTATTTTCTCATCGCGAAGGTAGCGCTGGTAAATCCCGATCGGATCGTCCGCCTGCCATTTCTCCACCTCGTCTTTCTGACGGTAACGTTCGGGGTCGCCCATTGAATGGCCGCGATAGCGGTAGGTTACGACCTCCAGGAAGAACGGCCCTTTTCCGGAACGGACATGGGCGATGTGCTCCTCCGCAGCTTTGCGGACTTCTATAATGTTCATCCCATCCACGCGGGCATTGGGGATGTCATAGCCCTCCGCTTTCTGGCGGATCTCGACCACGGCGGAAGCCCGCTCGACGGATGTTCCCATCCCGTATTGATTGTTCTCACAGATCCACAGGACCGGCAGATCCCAGACCCTGGATAAATTCAGCGCTTCATGGAAAAAGCCTATGTTAGTTGCCCCGTCCCCAAACAAGCACAGGGTGATGGCGTCTCTGCCCAGGTACTGGTCGGCGAGGGCAAGCCCATCGGCGATCGGCAGGTGTGCGCCGACGACCGCGTGCCCACCCCAGAACCTGCGTCCCACGTCCGCCATGTGCATCGAGCCGCCCTTCCCTTTCGAGGTGCCCGTCGCCTTCCCGAGTAGTTCAGCCATGACCTCCCGGGCCGGGATCCCAACGTTGATTGCCACTCCGTGGTCCCGATAAGCGGTGATCACGTTGTCTTGAGGCTGGCGAGCAGAGAGGATCCCGGTGCTCACGGCTTCCTGTCCGATATACAGGTGAAGGAAACCGCCGATCTTTCCCTGCTGGTAAAGCTCTGCGGCGCGCTCCTCCAACCGACGGATCAATACCATCTGGTGGTAAAGGTCCAGATATTCTTTTTTCTCCATATGAATATGGGCCTCCAAGATATCAGTTCATTCAAAATAACACCGGGATGCTCCCGGCGTTATCCTTAAATCAAGCGATCCAGAACCGCAATCAATCGAAAAATTATACCAGATCACTCCTGTTATCTCCCCCAGCCGATCTCCTCCGCGGCTGTGAAGATATCCGTAGCGGAAATCAAGCCGATCAAGACGCCATTCTGATCGACGACCGGCATATGGTGGATGTTGTATTGCTGCATCTTGACGGAACACTCCTTCAGAGTCCAGTCTGGCCTGGCTGTGTAAACCGGGGCTGTCATGATCTCCCGGACGAGCGTTTCGGATGGATTGCGATCGGCGGCAATGATTTTATCCCGGATGTCGGTGGTGGTAATGATCCCGTAAGTGAGCTTATCTTCGGTGATGTTGACGACCAGGCTGTGGACATTCCTGCGGCGCATCAGGGTGAGGGCGAAGGAAACCGTGGAGTCCGGGTCCACCACCAGCACCGGACTGCTCATCCAATCACGGACTTTATAGGGCATTTCGACCTCCTCGGCGTGGGTTGCTTGCGCGCCGTAATATTACCATAGCGACCCATGTTTAAGAGATCCTCAATTCCCGCTGGTTGCACGACGAGTTTCAACCGCCTTCCCAAGGCATGCCCATTGCTGTACAATGAGGATGGCCGGATGAATAACATTCTCTATTTAACCTACCTTTTGAGCGGTTTACTCTGCATCTGCCTTGCGGTTGGGGCCGGCGCGTTCCTGACTCGTCGGTTCCACCTGAGCTGGCGGCTCTTTTGGATTGGAGGGGCGGTATTCCTGCTGTCACAAGTCTTCCACATTCCCTTCAACGCAGGTGTCAGCCTGCTTTTCCGGGAGGGGGTGCTTCCAGCACCGGCGGCAAGGTGGCAGCTGGCATTCAACGCCGCCTTCCTCGGATTGAGCGCCGGGATCTTCGAAGAGACAGCCCGCTACCTGGGCTACCGGTGGTGGGCAAAAGAGGCGCGCACCTGGTCAAAAGGCCTGCTCTACGGCGCCGGGCACGGAGGTTTTGAAGCCATCATCGTCGGAGGACTGATCCTGTTGAGCTTTCTGGTGATGATCGCCCTTCAGGGCTCGGAGATACCAGCAGTGCTTTCTCCTGAGCAGCAAGATCTTCTTCGCAGCCAGCAACAGGCTTACTGGTCGGTAAACTGGTACGATTCGCTGCTGGGATTCGCAGAACGCGCCTTTGCGCTCCCCGTGCAGCTCAGCCTCTCGATCCTAGTGCTCCAGGCATTCGTGCGAGGCCGGATGCGCTGGCTGTTCATCGCGATCCTGTGGCACGCCCTGATCGATGCAGGCGTCGTGTTCTCCGCCGGGAATTTGACCATCTATCTCGTCGAAGGGATCGTCGCTCTATTCGGCCTGGCCAGCGCGGGGATTATTGCCATGCTCTACAAGGGAGAACCGAAAGAGGAGATTGAAGGCGAACTGCCAATCTCCAAACAACCGCCTCCGATCTCATTAACCCCTGCGGAAGTCACAGAAGAGAACCTGGAAGAGACCCGCTACACGGATTAAGGCATGATCAAAACTGAGAACCTGACGAAACACTTCGGGGAGATCATCGCGGTAGATGGGTTGAACCTGGAGATTCCAGAAGGGGAAGTCTTCGGGTTCCTCGGACCTAACGGAGCGGGAAAAACGACCACGGTCCGGATGCTCACCAGCCTGATCGCGCCGACACGGGGTGCTGCCCAGGTCAATGGCTATACCATTGGCAAAGATGACACCAACATCCGCCGAAGCGTGGGACTGCTCACAGAGACACCAGGCATGTACGACAACCTCAGTGCATGGCGCAACCTGGAAATCTATGCGATCCTTTATGATGTAAAGGACCCAAAAGGGCAAGTTGAAAAGTACCTCCGGTTTCTTGACCTGTGGGACCGCCGAAACGACCCGGCCGGCTCTTTCTCGAAAGGGATGAAGCAAAAGCTGGCGATAGCTCGCGCCCTGCTGCACGAACCACGGACGGTATTTCTCGACGAGCCCACAGCTGCCCTGGACCCCGAGGCTGCCCATCTGGTGCGGGAATTCATTTTGGAAATCAAAAAGCAGGGGAGGACGATTTTTCTCTGCACCCACAATCTGGACGAGGCAGACCGGATCTGCGACCGGATTGGCGTGTTCAAGTCCCGCCTTCTGGTGGTTGATTCTCCCGCCCGGCTCCGCGCTCAGGTTTTTGGGAGGAAAGTCGTTTTCCACCTCAGCCGGGCTGCAGCAGAATACCTGGATCTGTTCAAGAAAGAGCCATTCGTGAAAGATGCCCAGCTTATCGATCGAAAGATTGTGGTCACGCTCGACGACCCAGAAAATCAAAATCCAAGGCTGGTCCAGCTTTTGGTAGAAAACGGCGCCGAGATCCAGTTCGTCGGTGAACTGCGGCGATCTCTCGAAGACGTCTACCTTCAGCTGGTCAAGAACGCCTGACTCGCTCGAATCCGCAGACCGCGAACATGAAAAAAATCCAGACTATCATTCTCAAAGAATGGGCAGAGGTGTTCAAGAACCGGTATGTGTTGTTTACCGTCGCTTTCTTGCCGCTCATCCTGACCGCCATCCCAATCGGCGTGTTATATGGGATGAGATCGAGCGAGGATTTCGCTGGCGCTGCGACGGATATGCCGACCCAGTTCGACGCCCTTTGCCCGGCAGGCCTCTCTGGCGGTGAATGTTTCCAGGTGTTCCTCGTCAGCCAGTTCATGATCATGTTCATGATCATCCCGCTGGCGATCCCTGCTTCCATCGCCGCGTATTCGATCGTGGGCGAAAAGGTCAACCGCAGCCTCGAACCACTCCTGGCGACTCCCCTGACAACCGTCGAATTGCTGGTTGGGAAGAGCCTGGCCGGGATCATCCCCGCCCTGCTCGCAACGTGGGCTGGCTTCTTGCTGTTCCTCCTTGGAGCATGGCTCCTCGTGACGGACCGAGCGATTTTCTTCCTGTTCGTGGATGCCAGGTGGCTCGTCGCCATCTTCCTGGTGGGGCCGTTGATGGCGTTGCTTGCCGTGACCTTCAGCGTCATGGTCTCCTCACGGGTGAATGATCCGCGCGTCGCTGAGCAGGTCTCGATGATCATCATCCTGCCAATCCTCGGAGTATTCTTTGGCCAGATGGCGGGGGTATTCGTCATCAACCGCGCCTTCATCCTGGTGGCTGCGCTTGTATTGACTGTGGTCGACGCTATCATGGTGTTTCTGGCAGTGCGGCTGTTTCAGCGCGAGACGATACTCACCCGCTGGAAGTGATCATGACCGGAGTATGCTTTCACTCAATTCACTGACCATCTTAATCCTTCTCTGGTCCGGAGGGCTCTTCTCCGGCTTCCAGCAGACGCCTCCCCCCGAACCGGAATTGACCTTACGGCTCCGAAGGACTTTCGGATATTCGTCGGGCACTGGTTCAATCCAGGGCACCTTCACGCTGACAGCTTCCGGACCAGAGGACCTGGAAGTGGTGGCCTTTTACATCGACGACCGGGCGATCGGGGAGGTCGAAGAACCGCCTTTTCAGCTTCGCTTCAATACCGATAATTTCCCCCTGGGGGACCACACTTTGCACGCGATCGGGATCACCCGGGGCGGTAAACAGCTTCAATCCGACAGCCTCCACGTCCGCTTTGTAACCGCGGAGGAAGGCTGGCGCGCCGGCCTCAGGATCATCGTTCCGCTCCTGGTCGTCGTTGCCGGGGCGATCCTCCTCGCGATGGTCATCCCTCTCTTATCCTTACGCGGTAAGAAAGTGGAATTGCCGGCTGGCACTCCGCGCAAATATGGGGTATTCGGCGGCGCAGTCTGCAAGAACTGCGGCCGTCCATTCAGCCTTCACATCTATGGCCTGAACGCGGGATTGCAGAAATTCGACCGCTGCCCTTACTGCGGGAAATGGGGCCTGCAAAAGCGGGTTGACCTGAATACCCTCAAAGCTGCCGAGGAAGCTGAGTTGAAAGCTGCCGGCTTGAACCGCTCGAGCGGCGGCGAGAGCAGAGTGGAAGACATCGAAAGCGCGCTGGACGATTCCCGATACATCGATCTCTAAGAGATCCCTGATCAAGCGCCTGGAATCAGTACTTTTGTACAACAGATCAGTGACAGTTTACACTATCCTGACCAGCCGGGTATGTAGATAATGAAGGTAGAAAATATCGAAAGGAGGACTCTCGATGCCCATCCGGGGTTGGATAGAAGTCGATGATAAATATTGCAAAGGCTGTGAACTGTGCGTTCAGGCATGTCCTCAGCACGTCTTAAGGCTGGATCTTGACCGCCTGACCCCAAAGGGCTACCACCCAGTGCAGCTCGCTTCCGAGGGATGCACTGGCTGCGCCATCTGTGCAGTCGTCTGCCCGGAAGCGGCTTTGACTGTCTTCCGCGAGACCCCGGTCCGACAAGCGCGCGAGTCCCGGCGGGAGTCGGTGGTCACGTAGGAGAAGGATATGGCGATTGAACTGCTAAAAGGGAACGTGGCGATCGCGGAGGCGGCCATCCGCGCTGGCTTAGAAGCGTATTTCGGCTATCCCATCACCCCCCAGACTGAGCTGCTCGAGTGGTTTTCGGAGCGCATGCCTCAGCTGGGCCGGACCTTCCTGCAGGCCGAAAGCGAATTAGCCGCGATCAACATGGTGTACGGCGCGGCCTGCACCGGCGCCCGGGTGATGACATCCTCCTCCAGCCCGGGTGTCAGTCTCATGATGGAAGGCCTGTCTTACATCGCGGGAACCGAAGTGCCAGCCGTCCTGGTTGACGTGATGCGCGGTGGACCAGGCCTTGGGAACATCGCGCCGGCGCAGGGAGATTATAACCAGATCGTCCACGGCGGCGGCCATGGAGACTACCAGCCAATCGTCCTCGCTCCAGCCAGCATCCAGGAAGCGATCGACCTGACAGTGGAGGCATTCGATCTAGCGGAGAAATACCGGGCAATCACCATTGTGTTAGTAGACGGCAGCCTGGGGCAGATGATGGAACCGGCGGAGCTCCCCCCCATGCAGCCTCTTAAGAAGGAGCGACCCGCATGGGCCGTGACCGGCGCGGCAGGACGTGAGCGCAGAATCTTGAGCTCGATTTACCTCAACCCGGACGAAGAAGAGGCCACCAATCTGCGCCTGCTCAAACGCTGGGAGCAAATTGAAGCGAACGAAGTCCGCTACAAGGAATATTATATCGAAGATGCCGAAGTGCTCGTGGTTGGGTTCGGCACCGCTGGCAGGGTAGCGCTCTCGGCGGTCCGGTCTGCCCGGGCTGAGGGCATCCCCGTTGGTCTCTTCCGCCCCATATCTCTCAGTCCCTTCCCTTACCGCCGCCTGGCTCAACTTGCAGAAAAAGTCCAGGCGATGGAAGTCGTCGAAATGAACGCCGGGCAAATGCTGCACGACGTGGAACTGGCCGTTCGCGGGAAAGTCCCCGTGCGCTTCTACGGACGCATGGGAGGCGTCGTTCCCTTCCCGGACGAGATCCTGACTGAGATCCACCACATGATCTCCACCCCGGCTGGCGAGAACGGGGATACTCGCCGCAGCTGGTTGAAGCAGCTGGAGCTATCCAGGAATTAGGAAGGCAGCATGGTCACGCCAACTATCGAAACGGTTTACCGTCGGCCCAGGACCTTTACCGACGCTACCACTCACTATTGCCCGGGTTGTACACACGGTGTCGCCCACCGCCTGGTCGCCGAGGTCCTCGAAGAGCTGGACTTGCAGGATAGGACCATCGGGGTTGCATCCGTCGGCTGTTCGGTGTTTGCGTACAATTACTTCGACTGCGACTTTGTTGAAGCAGCTCACGGGCGAGCGCCGGCGATGGCGACCGGCATCAAACGCGTCCTGCCGGATCGGATCGTGTTCACTTACCAGGGCGACGGAGATCTGGCATCCATTGGGATGGGAGAGATCGTGCACGCCGCCGCCCGCGGAGAAAACATCACGGTTATCTTCATTAACAACGCCAACTACGGGATGACCGGGGGGCAGATGGCGCCGACGACCCTTCCCGGTCAAAAAACAACCTCTTCTCCGTATGGCCGCGATGTTGAACAGATGGGCTTTCCCATCCGGACTGCCGAACTGCTGGCGACACTGGAAGGCGCAGGGTACATCGCCCGGCGGAGTCTTCACGACCCGAAGAATATCCGCCTGGCCAAGAAAGCCATCCGCCAGGCGTTCGAAACGCAGGTGCGCGGCCTCGGGTTTTCGATGGTTGAGCTGCTCTCTACCTGCCCGACCAATTGGGGATTGAGCCCCGCTGAAGCCCTGAAATGGGTTGAAGAGCGCATGATCCCTGCCTTTCCCCTGGGCGATTTCAAAGTATCGCCCGGGTTGAAACAGACCTGAAGCTTGGGAGGCAATCCGCATGCAGACTGAGATCGTAATTGCCGGGTTCGGCGGCCAGGGGGTCCTCTTCGCCGGTCAGATGCTGGCCTATGCCGCGATGGACGCGGGTCAAATCGTGACCTGGATCCCCTCCTATGGGCCGGAAATGCGCGGCGGGACAGCGAATTGCACGGTCATCATCTCTGACGAGGAGATCGGCTCACCTCTCGTCCGAAACCCTCGCGCGGTGCTTGCGCTGAACCTCCCGTCGTTCGACAAATACGAACCATTGGTCGCCGAGGGTGGCGTGCTGGTCGTGAACGCGTCCCTGGTCAATCGACCTGTCGAACGGAAGGATATCCGGTCCATCCTCATCCCGGCCAACGAGATCGCGGAATCTATCGGCGACAGGCGTCTCACGAACGTGGTGATGGTCGGCGCGCTGCTGGCGATGCTGCCGGTACTTTCAATCGAAACCGTCGAAAAAGCGCTCGCCGATCATCTGCCAGAGCGCCACAAAAAGCTGCTTTCGATCAATATCGAAGCCCTGCGAGTCGGTGAGAAGTTCGTCATCCAGGAATCCCTGAAAGAATCCGCCTGAAACCAGGCGGCTTGCTGATCCGCCGCCGGGTCAGGAACCCCGCCTGCATTGGCATCCCACCCAAACGAAAAGACCCTGGGAGTCCCTTATGGACCCCAGGGTCTGTCGCGTGCAGCAGTTAGCCTTTATTTATCTTCCAGTATCGAAACGCCCTGGTGTTTCAACGCGGCGTGCGCAGCTGAGAGACGGGCGATCGGCACCCGGAACGGCGAACAGCTCACGTAGTTCTGCCCGATCGTGTGGCAGAATTCGATGGATTCGGGGTCGCCGCCGTGCTCGCCGCAGATACCCACCTCGAGGTCGATCCGCGAGCTGCGCCCCTCCTCGACGCACATCTTCATTAATCGTCCAACGCCCTCGCGATCGATGGTTTGGAAGGGGTTCTTCGGCAGGATTCCATCTTCGACGTACTTGAGCAGGAAATTCCGCTCCGCGTCATCCCGGCTGTATCCATACGTCATCTGGGTCAGATCGTTCGTGCCAAAGGAGAAGAATTCCGCCACTTCGGCGATCTCCTCGGCGGTGAGCGCCGCGCGCGGGATCTCGATCATCGTCCCAAATTTATATGGGAAATCCACTCCCTTTTCCTGCATGACCTGCCGGGCGATCTCGACCAATCGCGGCTGGATGACATTGAGTTCATTGACGGTGCCGGTGAGCGGAATCATCACCTCCGGCTTGGCGTGAACGCCGCGCAGGGTGACATTGGCTGCTGCTTCGAAGATCGCCCGCACCTGCATCTCAACGATCTCCGGCATGACGATGCTCAGGCGGATGCCGCGCAGCCCCATCATCGGGTTGCTTTCGTGCATGCTCTGGACTTTGCGGAGCAGGTTTTCCTTTTCAGCAAGCCCCTCCGTTTCGCCCCTCACCCGCATGGTGATGACTTCCTCAAGCAGAGATTCCTCCGATGGCAAGAACTCGTGAAGAGGCGGGTCGATCAGGCGGATGATCACCGGGTAGCCGTCCATCGCCTCGAACAGGCCTTCAAAATCGGACCGCTGGTGGGGGAGCAGCTCATTCAAAGCAGCCCGGCGGTCCGCAGAACTTTCTGCCAGGATCATGCGCTGGACGACGGGCAACCGTTCCGGTTCGAAGAACATGTGCTCGGTCCTGCAGAGCCCGATCCCAACTGCACCGTAAGACCTGGCTCGACGGGCATCTGCCGGGTAGTCCGCGTTCGCCCAGACTTGCAGCCCGGTGGTCGGCCAGCCAGGAGGGGCTTTGCGGATGCCTGGGGTTGCGCATATCTCATCTGCCCATTCAAGTAAGGTCAGCAGGTCAGTCTGCTCTTCGAGCGACGGCGCGATGGTCGGGATCTTTCCCAGAAACACCTCGCCGCTCGTCCCGTCGACCGAAATCCAGTCGCCCTCTCTGACGATCTTCCCGTCGACCGACATCTGTCGTCTTTCCAGGTCGATCCGGATCATCGCAGCGCCGACCACGCACGGCACCCCGAACTGACGGGCGACGACTGCTGCGTGGGAAGTAGCGCCCCCTTCACTGGTGAGGATGCCCTTGGCTGCCAGCATCCCATGCACGTCATCCGGCTTGGTAAACGGGCGCACCATGATGACCTCCTGACCAGATTCCTTCGCCATGCGCTCCGACGTATCCGCATCGAAATAGACCTGACCGACGGCCGCGCCGGGCGAAGCGTTCACGCCGCTGGCATACAACTTGCCTTCTTGCTGGGCCGCCTGCTTCGCCCGCAGATCAAATTGCGGGTGAAGAAGCGTGTCCACGTCATCAGAGCGGACCCGGAGCAGCGCCTCTTCCTTCGTTATCAGCCCCTCGTCAGCCATATCGACCGCGATCTTGACGGCTGCCTTCGCGGTCCGCTTGCCGGTCCTGGTTTGGAGCATCCAGAGCTTCCCTTTTTCGATGGTGAACTCGACATCCTGCATATCCCGGTAGTGGCGCTCCAGCCTGTCGCAGATCTCCAGGAACTGCTGGTATACCTCCGGCATCTCTTCCTTGAGGTGGGCGATTTTCTGCGTGTTGCGAATCCCGGCGACCACATCTTCCCCCTGGGCATTCATCAAGTAATCGCCGTACATCTCTTTCTCGCCGGTGGCAGGATCGCGGGTGAACGCCACCCCCGTGCCAGAATCCCAACCCATGTTCCCGAACACCATGGTCTGAATATTGACGGCTGTACCCAGGTTGTGCGGTATCCCAGCCGCGTTGCGGTAATCCACCGCGCGCTTTCCGTTCCAGGATCTGAACACTGCTTCCGTAGCGAGGCGAAGCTGTTCGTACGGGTCCTGGGGGAAGTCAAACCCTTTCTGGTCCCGAACGACTTTCTTGAACGTCTCGACAAGGTGCTTCCAGTCTTCTGCAGTCAGCTCAGGATCGGTCTGAACACCTTTCTGTGCCTTGTAATCGTGGAGCGGTCCTTCAAAAGCCTCATCCGGGATCCCAAGGACGACTTCGCCGAACATCTCAACCAGGCGGCGGTAAGCATCGTAAACAAATCGCTCATCGCCTGTCAGCTTGACCATGCCGGCTGCTGTTTCCTCGTTCATACCGATGTTCAGCACCGTGTCCATCATGCCCGGCATGGAGAATTTGGCGCCCGACCGGCAAGAGACCAGTAGTGGATTGCGCGGGTCACCGAACTTCTTCCCGGTAGCCTGTTCGATCTTGCGCAATGCCTCCAATTCCTGTTCCCACATCCCCGGGGGAAATTTCTGACCCGCTTCCAGGTAGGCATTGCAGGCCTCAGTCGTGACGGTGAAACCAGGGGGCACCGGAACGCCGGCGCGAGTCATGTCTGCCAGGCCAGAACCTTTCCCGCCTAACAGCGCCCGCACGTCGTCCCAGTTCCCTCCAACTGCTCGCTCTGCCTCCTCCACCTCGCTAAATAGATAAACCCATTTCTTTTCAGACATAACGACCTCCTAGACTCACAGGAAAATGGTGTTAAAAACCTGCGCAGATGATCTCCACGCGGTATTTTGTTCGTCACGATCCATCACATTCTCAACCCAAGGGTTATTTTTCGGAGCGTACCCCGGATACCAGGGGTATAGTTTACCACTCCGGGGGTTATTCTCACAATGCAATTCATCACCTGTGGGGGTGACTATGCTCATACAAGTCCTGCGTCATGCGAGCTCAAAGCTGCTGGCTTCTCGACCATGCTTCACCGGCTGGTCATTGTGTCAAATCGACCCGGGACGTAAGTAAGAAATATGTAATAAACAGGTAATGAACTAACAAGAATGTCAGCTATACTGGTTGACTCCCCCTTAAGTACTATGCTAAAATGAGTTCGAGATCCGAAAAAGGCTAACCCGGTGAAAACCGGGGGCGCAAAGCCATGGGTCTAAGACCATCCCAAGATGGTTATGATCGCCAGGCCGCCGAGATCAACGATGTTCGCTTAACTTCGCATCGAAGGCCTGGTTTTCCCAGGCCTTTGTCGCTCATTAGCCGGATTGCTCGCGAAGGAGTGAACATATGAGCGCAAAATCGTTCTTGCGGATTGACCGGTTGAGCACTGTGCTGGCAGCGATCATGCTGCTGGCTGCGCTGCCTCTGGTTCCCTCACGAGTCGACCATCGGGTTGCCTCCCTCATCATCCAGGGGGCTGACGTGCAGACTGCCGAGAATTGGGTCCTGTCTCACGGAGGGCGCGTCACCTCGCGGTTAGACATCATCAACGGCGTGGCTGCGGTCGTGCCCGTCAGCGCAATCCCGGATCTTTCTCAAGCTGCCGGCAGCCTCTCTGCCGTCCCAAACGCGCCCGTCCGTGCAGCCGGCGAAGGGAAGCAGTCCAGGTTACCCAGCACAGACTACCCCGATGTCATCGGGGCTGACGTCGCCTGGGAGCGCGGGGCAACCGGGCAGGGGGTGACCGTGGCTGTCATCGATACAGGCATCGCCAGGCACCCGGGACTCGTCAAGGGGATCGATGGAAAGCAGAAGAACCGGATCATTGGCTGGATAGATATCGTCGACCGGAAGCGCTCACCCCACGACCCGAATGGACACGGAACACACATCACAGGGATCATCGCCAATTCCCAGGTCGGCGCGGATGGTGAATGGAATGGCGTCGCGCCAGGCGTCGACCTCGTCGGGGTGCGGGTGTTGAACGCCGACGGCTATGGAACCTACGAACAGGTGATCAAAGGCATCCAGTGGGTGATCGAGAACAAAGACAGGTACGGAATCGATGTCATTAACATGTCCCTCGTCGCCACTGTGCAGTCTCCCTATTGGGCAGACCCCCTGAACCAGGCAGTCATGCAGGCATGGGCGCAGGGGCTGACGGTCGTGGTGGCAGCTGGCAACACAGGTCCGGGAGCGATGAGCATCGGCGTTCCAGGAAACAACCCGTACGTCATCACGGTAGGCGCATTCACAGACAACTACACTCCCAATGATTGGAGCGATGATTACATCACGCCATTTTCCGCAGCCGGTCCAACTCTGGACGGATTCGTCAAGCCGGATGTGGTCGCTCCGGGGGCGCATATGGTATCCACGATGCTGAGCCAGAGCAAGATCGCCCGAGAACATGCCGAGAACCGGTACCCGGGCCAATACCTCTGGATGGCAGGGACATCCCAGGCCGCGGCGGTCGTGACCGGGCTCGCCGCGCTCACCCTGTCGCAGAACCCTGACCTCACCCCAGACGAAATCAAACACCGTCTCCAGGTCACCGCCTTCCCATGGATCGACCTGGGATCGACCAATGCGCTCTACAGTATGTGGCAGCAAGGATCAGGGCGTGTCAATGCTCCCGATGCTGTTTACGCGGATATTGCCGGCGCCGCAAACGCTGGCCTGGACGTACGATCAGACCTTTCCGGGGCGCAGCACTTCGAGGGGTATTCCTATTACGACCCAACGACCGGTGAGTTCAGGCTCCGCGGGGACTTTGAGAGCTGGGCCGGGGGCTACGGAGCCTGGGCTGGGGGCTACGGGGCCTGGGCCGGCGGTTACGGGGCCTGGGCCGGCGGTTCTGGAGCCTGGGCCGGCGGTTATGGAGCCTGGGCGGGCGGCGATGGAGCCTGGGCGGGCGGCTATGGAGCCTGGGCCGGGGGTTACGACGCCTGGGCCGGGGGCTACGGCGCCTGGGCTGGGGGTTACGGCGTCTGGGCGGGCGGCTACGGCGCCTGGGCGGGCGGCTACGGCGCCTGGGCCGGCGGTTACGGGGCCTGGGCGGGTTCTTACGGAGATGCCGATTTCGCTGAGAAGTTCACTACCTGGCAAGATGAATTTGGCGCCTGGTCGAGCAGCATCCCCTGGGTGGGGAACTGGAACAATTTCGACGGGTGATGATCAGGACTGGAAATACGATGCTCCAGTCTCAACCACCTTGACTTGAAGCAGAGGATATCTCAGAAATGGGTTGTTGGGGTGTTTTTGAGCGGCGGCTCCGCCGAAAAACACCCCCCGCCCATTTTTCTTGAGATAGCTTCTAGAATCTACGCAGCTTTGTAAACAGCAGAGCTGCCTGCCAGAGCTGGCGTGTTGAGCGCCTCCTCGGTGATACTCAGGTCGTGTTCCGCGCCGATCTCCTGGAACAGCAGACGGGCTTCAAGCAACATCTGCTGAGATTGATGGTGCTTCCCCTGGTCTCTCGCCAGAAGCCCCAATTCATAGAACGTCCGTCCAGATTCGAGTTTCTCCTTGGAAGTATGGAACATCTCGAAAGCTTCAGTAAGGAGCTGTTGAGCCAGCTCATAATCTCTCCTGAGACGAGCGATCCGCCCCTGGGTACGGAGCAGGCGTCCTTTTTGGAGGGAGGTGATCGAAGACACCCCTTGAGCGTTTGCGATGGCCTCCGTCATGGTCTGACTCCACCGGAGGGCGCCTTCAGAGTCTCCCCATGCGAGGCAGTTCTCAGCCAGGTATCCCATCCCGTCAATTCGGTGATCCAGTGCACCGAGTTCGTCGAAGAGGGCCAGGCTGGCGCTCAACAACCTGGCTGCTTCCGCATATTGCTGCGAACACGTATTCAATCGCCCTAAATACAGGCTGGAGAGGGCCAGATAGAACCGGTGGCCAATCTGGTCAGCCACCGCCCGCGCTTTCTCCAAGAACATCCTGGCTGCTTCGAAATGACCCCGATCGCATTTCACCAGGCCGATATTGATGTTCGTGAGGGCGATCCCTTCAGCATCTCCCAGCTTCTCCAGGAGTTCGCTGCTCCTGTGGAAATTCTCTTCCGCTTCGCGCAGATCCCCCGCCATCAGGCTCAACAGGCCTAAATTGTTGTAAAGGCGCGCCACCCCGGACAGATCTCCAATCATTTCCCGGAGCGCCAGACTCTTCCGGACGTGGCTGGCAGCCTCCTCGTAATCCCGCTTCTGGTAGGCCACAGCTCCCAGGCGATTGTGGATAGAGGCAACGATTCTATAATCGCTGGTCCCCTCGACGAGGCTTAATCCGATCATCAGGTTTTTCTGCGCTTCTTCGAAATTGCCGCGCAGGAAGTAGATCCATCCCAGATCATTCAATATTTCTGCTTTTGAACCAGGAGCGAGGAAGGCTGTTTTCCCCAGCGCTTTGCTCGCTTCCACGAGGTGCTCGAGCGCCCGGTCAAAATCACCCTGGCGCTCATAGGTCGTCCCAATCTTGCGGTGGACTGCGCTGTGCCTCTTCACATCTGCGAACGGCTGCGTTGACTCGATCACCTGCAAAGCTTCACGGTAGCTCTCTCGCGCCGCTTCGTATTCTCCAGTAAAAGTGAACACATCTCCCAGGCCAACCAGGACGCGCAGGGCTTGCTCCGGAGTGTGTTCGACCAGGGAAAGCAGATGCCTGGCTTCGGAGAAATGCCGGTTTGCCTGATCATTGGCGTAATCCCCGGCCGATTTCTCCCCGGCGAGGATCAGGTAGTGCAGAGCTTTATCGAGCCGCGATGACCGCAAGAAATGCGAAGCAAGGATCTCGACGTGGTTTTCCAGTTCGTCCGAGTACAATGATTCGAGCGCCTCTCCGACCAGCGTGTGAAACTTCGACAGGTCTCGCCGGAGCAGCGTGCGGTAAATGGCGTCAGAGGTCAGGACGTGGCGGAAGATGTATTCACGGTCATCGCTGGAGAGGGGAAGGATGAAAGCTTTTTCGACCAGTCCGGCAACCACCAGATCCAGTTGTTTGATCTCAAAATTCTTCAGGGCTAATTCGAGCAGGTCGAGGTTGAACTGCCTCCCTATCACCGAAGCAATCTGGAGCACCAGCCGCTGATCTGGATCGAGGCGATCGATCCGGGCCATCATCAGGTCCTGCAAGGTCTCCGGGATAGACAGGCCCGCTCTTTCGAAATCGTTCGCGAGGCGCCACTGCCCCTCGCTCTGATAAAGCAGCTGCCGATCGATGAGCATGCGGAGGATTTCTTCTATATAGAAAGGTATACCAGCTGACCTGGAAACTATCGGTCCTCTCAATCGACTGGACAATGCGTCCGTCCCTAATAAATGTCCGAGCAGCTCCGCACACTGATCCTCGTCCAATCCTGATAGTTCCAGCACCGAACATCGATCGCCGAGGCGTTTCCTGCCCAGGTCAACGATCGCTGCCAGGCGTCCCTCTTCGAGGGGTCGTGAGACACTCAGCAACAATATTGGGGTGTCGTCTATCTCCTGGATCAGGAATCGGAGAAGGTCAAGAGAGACTTCATCCGCCCAATGCAGGTCCTCCAGGATCACAACCAACGGCTTACGCCGAGCTTCCATTTTAAGCAGATCGCGGACCGCCAGGAATGTGTGCTGGCGGAGCTGTTCGGCTTCGAGGAGCATAAGGCGCTGCGCGCCACGCGATTCATCCAGCTCAAGAGAGAGCAGGTTTTCCAAGAATGGCAGGGAATCCGTATCCGATTCTCCGAACAGCTCCACGGTCTTCGCTGCCAGTCGTTCTTTGATCTGTGCTTTCGGTGTGTTGTATGTGACTTTGAGAATATTTCTCACCAGGTCCTGAAACATCCAGTATGACGCAGACCGGCGGTACGTCAGACTGTGTCCTTCGAGCAGGGTTATATCCAAACCCGTTATCCGTTCTTTGAATTCTTCGATCAACCGGCTCTTTCCAATCCCGGCTTCCCCGGTGACGACAATCAAACGGCCGCGCCGGTCTTTTCGCAGGTCCGCGACCGATTGCAGCAGGTATCCCAGCTCATCCCTCCGGCCGATCATCGGCGAGTACAGCCCTTCGATCCCCCTTCTTTTCGACGGCAGTTCTTTAAAACCTTCGAGCCGGTAAGTGTCGAGCGGTTGAGGGATGCCTTTCACCCGGAGCGAAGGGAGATGGCTGTAATTGAAAATGGATTTCGTCGCTCTGAACACCCGGTCGCTGACCAGGATCGTCCCCGGCGCGGCGGATTCCTGCAATCGGCGGGCGATGTTCACTGTATCCCCGATGGCAGTGTAGTCCACCAGGGATTTTGTCTCCACGCCGCCCAGGATGACTGATCCGGTGTGTATCCCAACGTGCATCAGCAGTTCTTCGCCGAACCGGGCTCTCAGGTCCCGGTTCAGCGCCTGAAGCCCGGAGAGCATATCCATTGCAGAACGGACTGCCCGTTCCGGAGCATTCTCCTGAGCGGCCGGGACGCCAAAAAGCGCCATGACGCCATCCCCGATGATCTTATCCACGGTCCCTTCGTACAGGTTGACCTTTTCGACCAGCATGCGGAGAAACAGACCCAGCATTTCGTAAAGCGCTTCATCCTCCATTTTCCCTGCCAGCACAGTATAGTCAGACAGGTCCGCAAACAGCACCGTGACGTTTCTCCGCTCACCCTCCAACTTCACGTCACCTGCGGTCAGGCTCCCTTTTTCTAATTGGGAAGAAACCTGTGGTCTAAGGCTGGTACTGTCGGTTCTGAGCTGTCCGGGCGCGCCGCTCAGCGCCGCGCCGCAGTTGCCGCAGAATCTTAAGCCGGGAGGATTTGTGAATCCGCATTTGAAGCATTCAGACTGCATCGTCTGGCCTCTTCCCGGCTTTGATCGGGATGAGTAAGCCGGGTGAACAGAATCAATATACCATGGGAAACTCCTGCTCGACCTTTCAATCGCTTTACATCGGTCCAATATGGGAGTACAGGGCGTTTAAATCTGCCCCACTCGTCAATTGCCATCCGGTAAGTTCGGGTGCGAGGGGATGGGAGAAAGAGAGGGGCACCAAACTTTCTTGAAAAACCATTTGACAGGGATGTGCATCCTCTGTATAATTATCTGGCCCCGGCGAAGATAGCTGGGGCATAACCTTGTCACCCCCAACTTCCCCGCAGTTCTGCAACCCTGGGAAATCTTCTGCCGGACTTGCGGTGAAGTGAAGATTGGAGGTCTCTCATGAAATACGCCATAATCGAAGATGGCGGCAGGCAATATAAAGCAGTCGAAGGTGAAACCATCGACGTCGATCTCTACGAGGCCGAGGTTGGTGAACAGGTCGATCTCGACCGGGTGCTCCTGATCTCCGACGGGCAGAATGTATCCATCGGTTCCCCTTATATCGAAGGGGCGAAAGTCGAGGCAACTGTCCTGGAAAAAGTCAAAGGACCCAAAATAACCGTGTTCAAGTACAAACCGAAGCAGCGATATCGAGTGAAGACCGGTCACCGCCAAAAGTACATTCGAGTGAAAGTCGACTCGATCATCGATGGTTCTGGAGGTAAGAATGGCGCATAAGAAGGGCGGCGGTTCCAGCCGCAATGGGCGTGACAGCAAGTCGAAGCGATTGGGCGTGAAGGTGTACGGTGGGGAGCGGGTACTCTCCGGGTATATCCTGGTCCGCCAGCGCGGCACGCGCATCCGGCCCGGACGAAATGTAGGCATCGGGAGCGATGACACCCTGTTTGCCACTTCAGATGGTATCGTGGTGTACGAGACCATGGGCGATGGAAGGAAACGAGTCAATGTGCTCCCCCAGGTTGAATAGGTGCAGGCGATCAGAGGATATTGGACTGGTATGAAACAAAATATTCACCCGACTTTTTATCCCGAAGCGCAGGTCATCTGCGCTTGCGGAAACACCTGGACGACGGGTTCGACGATTCCGATCATCCACACCGACGTGTGCTCGAACTGCCACCCGTTCTACACTGGCGAGCAGCGGATCGTCGATACAGAAGGACAGGTCGACCGGTTCTTCAAGAAGCTGCAGGCTCGCCAGCAGTTCATCGAAGAAGCGGAAGCCCGCGAAGCAGCCCGGACCTCACCGGCGAGGCCGGTTTCCGAGCTGGATCTTGGCAATCGGGCGACCGAAGCTCTGACCAGGGCCGGTCTCTCCACGGTTGGCCAGGTCCTCGATCGGCTTGCCCTGGGCGAGCAGGCGCTGCTTTCAGTCGAAGGCTTTGGCCGGAAATCCCTGGCTGACCTCAAGAAACGGCTGCGGCAGTTCGGTTACCAGCTCCCGGAAGCTGCCGAAGAGATCAAGGTGTAGGCCCTCTCCTGCAGATTCGAGGCAGGTGTGATTTTCGCACCTGCCTTTTTTTATTCCGGAGAACAATTCGAGGTAAAATGCCATTATGGCAAGATCTCCATCGCACGAAAGGCTCAGGCTGAGCGCCTTTTCCCCAACCGGTGAACATAACTCCAGCAACCAGAACTCACCGAACGACCGAACACCGAGGCCTGAAGGGGAAGCGCGCCCATGAAACATCATACCGGCATCGTCGAAGTCATTGCTGGCTCAATGTTCAGCGGAAAAACGGACGAGTTAATCCGAAGGCTTAGAAGGGCGACCATCGCCAGGCAGAAAGTCCAGGTGTTCAAACCAGCCATCGATGTGCGCTACTCCGATAGCAAGGTGACCTCGCACGCCGGCAATGATTTCGCTGCTCAACCCATCCAGTCGGTGGAAGAGATCCTCACGCGCCTGGAGCCGGACACCACCGTCATCGCGATCGACGAAGCGCAGTTCTTCGACGCATCAATCATCCCCATCGTGCAAAACCTGGCGGACAGGGGGCTGCGGGTGATCGTCGCTGGGCTGGACACAGATTTTCGAGGAGAACCTTTCGGTCCCATGCCGATCCTGATGGCGCAAGCTGAACGGGTAGATAAACTCCATGCGATCTGCATGGTCTGCGGAGAGGAAGCTTCCCGGACGCAGCGCCTGGTAAACGGTAAACCTGCCCGGTACGACGACCCGGTCGTCATCATCGGAGCTTCCGAGCTGTACGAAGCGCGTTGCCGCCGTCACCACGAGGTCCCAAAAGGTTGAAGATGCAGGATTACCATGAATTCCTGGGGGAGATCCTGATCCAGCCGGAAGATCTGCAGCGCAGGATCGCCGAGCTGGGGCAGCAGATCAGCAGGGATTATCGCGAGGCTGACTTGCACCTGGTGTGCATCCTGCGCGGCGGGGTCCTGTTCCTGGCAGACCTGATGCGCCAGATCACGATCCCGCACACGATCGACTTCATGGCTGTATCATCGTACGGCGCCGGCGCGCGGAAGAGCACCGGCCAGGTTCGGATCACCATGGACCTTAAAGAAAACATCCTGGCACGAGATGTCCTGCTGGTGGAGGACATCGTTGACAGCGGGTATACAATCGCATCGGTGCTGGAATTTCTGGCGACGCGGCATCCAAAGACGATGCGCGTGTGCACCCTGCTCGACAAAGTCGAACGCCGGGAGATCCAGGTCCCCATCCATTATCGTGGCTTCGCCATCCCGGATAAATTTGTGTTCGGATACGGCCTTGACCTGGATGAGTACTACCGGAACCTGCCGTTCGTTGGCACTGTGGCTCCAGAGAAATACAGGCCACCCATGTAGCTCGCCCTCACCCGCGGCTCCCAAAGCGCTCTGCTCTCAATATTAATCCGTGCTCACTTCCCAGCTTCAAGCCTTCCACCCAATTCTGCAGCTCCTGCCCAAGGTCATTCCGCCGGAAAAAGAGGTATACCTCGTCGGCGGGGCAGTGCGAGACATGCTGCTCAAAAAACCATCAAACGACTTCGATTTCGTCGTTCCATCCGGGGGGATCGAAATCGCCCGCCAGGTCGCCGACGCATTGGGAGGTTATTTCTACCCACTGGATAAGGATCGAGATTACGGGCGGGTCATTCTGCTCCAAAAGGATGAAGGGCGGACAATCCTTGATTTCACACCGTACCAGGGTGAAGGGTTGGAATCCGATCTGCGTGGACGGGATTTCACAATCAACGCAATGGCGATTGAGATTTGGAACGCCGACCGCCTTCTGGACCCCCTCGGCGGGCTGTCTGACCTGCGCGGGAAAACCCTCCGCGCCTGTTCGGAGGAAACATTCCAGGCTGACCCCATCCGCATCCTCCGGGCGATCCGCCTGGCGACAGGGCTCGATTTGAGGATCGCCAGGGACACCCGCGAGAAGATGCGCGCCGCCGCACCCCAGCTTGCCCACCCCTCGGCGGAGCGGATCCGGGATGAGTTGTTCCGCATCCTTGGAGGACCACGACCCTCCGCGGCGATACGATCATTGGAACTCCTGACTGCGCTGCCTTACGTACTGCCTGAGCTCAAGGAATTGAAAGGCGTGAGCCAGCCACCCCCTCACATCTTCGATGCCTGGGAACATTCGCTCAGTGCCTTGGACCACCTTGAGAGAATCCTCTCTGTACTCCGCATCGATCCTGATCCAGAGGACTACGCCAGCCTCCACCTGGGAGCAGCAGCTGCGCAGCTGGGCAGGTATCGGGCTCAGATTCGCGATCACCTGACATTCCGCTTCACACCGGACCGCACTTTGAGACCGTTGCTGTTTTTGGAGTGCCTGTACCATGACGTTGGGAAACCGGCCACTCGCAGCGTTGATGAAAACGGGAGAATTCGATTCTTCGGGCATGAGAAAACAGGCGCGGCGCTTGCCAGCCAGCGCGGTCATGCCCTGCACCTCAGCCAGGCTGAGACCGATCGATTGAAGCTGGCCGTACTGCATCACATGCGGCCGCTCTGGCTGGTGGAAGCCGGCGAAGCCATCAGCCGACGGTCGATTTATCGATTTTTTCGTTCCACAGGCGTAGCCGGGGTCGATGTCTGTCTCATCTCCCTGGCCGATGTAGCCGCGACCTATGGCCCGACTCTGCCAGTGGAACACTGGACCCGCCTGCTCGGCGTGATCCGAACATTGCTGGAGACCTGGTGGGAAGGTCCAAAGGAGATCGTCCGACCCCCATCCCTGGTAGATGGAAATGATTTGATGAAGGAATTCGGAATAGCACCCGGTCCGGAGCTCGGACGGCTGCTGGAGGCGATCCGTGAAGCGCAGGCTGCCGGGGAGGTGACTACACGCAATCAGGCGCTCGACCACGCAGCAGCATTGCTCGCCAGCAAGGACGGCTCATAAGTTCTTGTGGTGTTTTCCAGCCGCGGCTGATAAACACCACCCTCCCATTCCTTTTGAGATATCTTCTAAATTCTTTACGGGTAAATTTCTTCCAGACAAGGCTGGTAGAAACACCGGCAGCCCTGCGGGTGGGAGCACCCGGGCGCCGGTAAAATGGGGACAGCATCCTTTTCGAAAGACCCTTCGAACTGCCTGCAAGCCGGGCAGGCATCCTCAGCCACGATCACCCGGATCAGCTTCACCCTGGGGTTGGTCTGAAATCTCTGCCTGGCAACCGCTGTGGTTGAATATCTCCTCAAATCCGCCCCACAATTTACACAAAAATCCGCTTCATCTGCTGACTGGGCGTTGCATTGAGAACAGGTTTGCACAGTCCGCCTCCTCGTTGATTTTCCCCCTATTCTAATCGAACTCAGAATTGAATCACAGTGCGGCGCATGGATTCCCCCTGGCGCGCCGCACACCTGGCATCCCTCACGCTATGGCAGATCCAGACGGGCAGAGGTTGCGTTCCGCTCAGCGCGCGACCTGCGGATCAAATTGTTCAGGTGTGCAATCAACACGCCGCCTGAGACAGGTTTGATCAGATAATCATCCGCTCCTTCGTCAAGAGCCTTTGCCACCGCATCAGGCTTGTTCAACACCGAGAGCACCAATATCGGGACGCGGCTGAACTCGCGGATCTTCCGGCAGGCCTGCCAGCCATCGATGCCATCCATGTTTAAGTCCAACAACACGACATCTGGCCCCAGAGTGCGGACAGATTCCAGGCCTTCTGCGATCTGATGGGCAGTGAAGACATTAAAAGATTTGGGCTCTAAGACCGTCTTGAGCATTTCAGTCATGGCGGCATCGTCGTCAATGATCAAAACGCTGGACAACTTGCTAATCCTCCTTCAACCAGGAAATCCTCTGTCTCGTAATGAGCAATGATTCATTGCAATGAATTTCCCGACGCCGTGTGCCATATGACTGCATGTCTTCCACGTGAAGAGCATCCGAAGTTGATTATGCACCATAATCGACCGGGCTAACCTTACAAACACTTTACAAGTACAGGGGTAAGAACTTGCAGAAGAGATAATTTAGGGATATGATTGGTCAGGATATGGATAAAAAGAAAGATCTCGCGTGCCCGCAGTGCCACCAGCCTCTCGATTCTCAGGTACAGTATTGTGGGTATTGTGGAGCAGATGTCTCCCTCGCCGCGATCGTCGTAGAACCGAAGGACTTCCCCCTTGTGCCTCTGCCAGCAGGAGTAAAGCTGGCACCAGAAACCCTCGTACCCCGGCTGGGGGATTATTTGATCGAGCAAAAGCTGCTTGAACCGGCAAACCTGGAAGCTGCGCTTGAATACCAGCGGCGCAGAGACGCAGCGGGACAGCCAGTCTTGTTAGGCCAAGCTTTGGTCGAGCTCGGATTGATCGACCGCTCGACCCTCGATGAAGCGATCACCCGGCAGATCCTGGCATTGCACAGGAAAGTCCAGGAAGCAAACGCCCTCCTCGAGCAGCGAGTGCAGGAGCGCACCGCGGAGCTCCACCGCGCCCTTGTCCGCTTGACAGAACTGAATCAGCTCAAATCGAATTTCATCTCGAACATTTCCCACGAACTGCGAACACCATTGACTCACATCAAAGGATACCTCGAGATCCTCTCAGACTTGAGTCTCGGCCCCCTGACCCCCCTCCAGGCGGATGCGGTGGAAGTGCTCAAGCGAGCGGAAAACCGGCTGGAGACACTCATCGAAGACTTGATACAATTATCTCTGGCAGCAAAAGGCGAGCTCAAAGTCCAGCTGCGCTTGCAACCGTTGCAGGAATTCCTTGAACCAGTGCTCGCCCAGGCCTGGACGAAAGCCCAGTTGAAGGGGATCCGCCTGATTTCCAATATCCCTCAGAATCTTCCACTTTTGCTGATGGACGGTCAGAAAATCGGATGGGTTCTCAGCCAGTTGCTCGACAATGCGATCAAGTTTACCCCCCGCGATGGCGAGGTCCGGCTGTCCGTAAATCAGGCGCCGGGCATCGTCACCATCGTTGTGGAGGACAACGGGATTGGGATTCCGCCGGAACGCCAGGCGGAGATCTTCGAAGCTTTCCACCAACTGGATAGTTCCATAACTCGCCATTACCCGGGAACTGGCCTGGGACTTGCAATGGTACGCAGGATACTGGATGCTCACGGCTCGGAGATCAGGGTCGACTCGGACGTCGATCGAGGATCACGATTTGAGTTCTCACTTTCTGTGATGAACCACAATGATGGATGAACAATCTCCCCAACCGGAGAACCTGAATTCCCAGGAACTGGATGCGATCTACGCCATCAACAGGGTGGTCACGCGGGCAACCGAGCTGGACGCCAGCCTCGATGAGATCATCAGCATCGCCCGGCAGGTTTTTATTTTCGATAATGTCGTACTGTATATCCACCAGGAAGAAGACAGCCTGGAACCTTCTTACGCCCGGGCGATAGGCCGCGGTCGGAATTCGGAAGTGGACCTGGCATGGGGAGAATCGATCGCCAACGCGGTCCGGGAATTCGGGCAGATCGTCGTCCACCAGGAGATCACCGGGGATGTCGAGGAAGACCGGATGAACGCCCGTTATTTCCTGGGATTACCCCTGACTGCCGGCGACCACAAGATTGGTTCCCTGGTGTTCGTCCGCTACGGCGGCCCGACCTTCACGCCCGAACATACCCACCTGGCGGAATACATCGCAGGACACATCGCGCGCTTGTTCGAACACGGCCAGCTCGTTACGCGCCTTTCCAGGCTCGAAGCGGAACGTCAGCTGGAACGCCTTCAGAACGATTTCGTTGCCACTGTATCCCATGAATTGCGGACTCCCCTCGGTTTCATCAAAGGTTACGCAACGACGCTTCTGCGCCAGGATACCCGCTGGGATGATGAGACAGCCCGGGAATTCCTGACTATCATCGACGAGGAAGCTGACCGGTTGAGAGAGTTGATCGATAATCTTCTGGATTCCTCGCGCCTCCAGTCCGGTACGCTACACATGGAATTCCAGCCCCTCAGGCTGGACACGATGATTAAAGACCTGCCGCTGCGCGCGCGCTCTTTCGATGAGAACCTGGAAGTCGAAATCAACATCGCCGAACCGGACCTGAAAGTTCAGGGTGATCCGACCCGTCTGGCCCAGGTCTTTGACAACCTGATCAGCAACGCCGTGAAATACGCGCCGGGCTCTAAATTGACCATTGACCTGACTGCGGTGGATAATTCAGCCCGGATCTCTTTTCATGACAATGGCCCAGGCATTCCTCAGAATCATTTGGGGCAAATCTTCTCCCGGTTTTACCGGGTCCCCGACCAGACCCGGTCCATTCGGGGCACAGGGCTCGGCTTGTATATCTGCCGGCAGATAATCCATGCGCACGGGGGAGAGATCACTGCCGAATCCTCTCCCGGCGAAGGGACGACTTTCCGCATCGACCTGCCCTTAATGGAGACATCCGGTCATGACCTGCATCAAGAACCAACACTTCAGGAGGCCAGCAAATGACAACTCGCATACTCGTAGTAGATGATGAACCGCGCTACGTCCGGCTGATGGAAGCCAACCTGGTTGCAGAGGGATACCAGGTCCTGAAAGCTTACGATGGTCAATCCGCGGTCGAGATCGTTGCCGACAAACAGCCCGACCTGGTCCTCCTGGACGTGATGATGCCCATCATCAACGGTTTCGCTGCCTGCGAGCGGATTCGAGAATTCTCAAACGTCCCAATCATTATGGTGACCGCCAAAGGGGAAGAGCAGGACCGTGTCCGCGGTCTGGATGTCGGCGCAGATGATTACATCGTGAAACCTTTCTCAGCCACCGAGCTGCTTGCCCGGGTGCGGGCAGTCCTCCGCCGGGCTCAGGTATCCGGCAGCACATTCGAGCAGGCTGTCTTCAGCCACAACAACCTGAAAATCGACCTTGCCCGCGCGGAAGTGTTCAAAGACGACAAAATGGTCTTCCTCTCCGCAACCGAATACCGTCTACTTCTCCAGTTCGTGCACAACCTGGGGAGCATCCTGACTTCCGAGGACCTGCTGGTCAATGTGTGGGGACCGGAATACCGGGATGACAAGGAAATCTTGTGGGTGAGCATTTCGAGATTGCGTCAAAAACTGGAAGATGACCCGCGCAACCCCCAGCACATCGTCACACGCTCGGGTCTTGGGTACACCATGCCCCCGTTATGAATCATGAAGCCCTGTGTAAATTGTCCTGCGAGGGTGTAGGAGAAGTGTATGGATAATCGCCCGTTAACGTTCTTAATTAGAGCCAAGAAGCTGGGCGTCTTGATGCAGAGCGCCCGCCAGACCGCTGGTAAATCGATCCAGGAATGCGCCGAGATCCTCGGCATTTCTCCGGCGGAATATCAGGGGTACGAGAAGGGAGAAAGGTCCCCTTCCCTGCCTGAGCTGGAGACCCTGGCTTATTACCTGAAAATCCCGCTGGATCATTTTTGGGGTCGGGAGATCATCTCCGCCCGGCCGGGAGAACATGCCGAACTTCCCGTCACCCGCCTCCTGTCCCTGCGCAACCGCATCATTGGAGTGATGCTCCGGCAAGCCCGCCTGCAAGCCGGGTTGACGACCACGGAACTCGCCCGAAAAGCAGGTATTGATGAAGAACAGCTCAAAGCATATGAATTCGGAGAGACTCCCATCCCCCTTCCGGAGCTCGAGATCCTCGCGAACGAGCTCAGACGAACGGTAAAAGATTTCCAGGACACGCGGGGACCGGTTGGGATCTGGATAAAACAGCAGCGCGCGATGCAGCATTTCGCGGAATTATCTCCAGAGCTGCAGGATTTCATCAGCAAGCCGGTCAACCGGCCGTACCTCGAACTCGCACAACGGTTGAGTGAGATGTCCGTCGAAAGGCTGCGATCCGTCGCAGAAGGCTTGCTGGAAATTACGCTCTAACCAGGCTGTGATGAGATACGACTCAGACCCCGAACAACTTGCAAAAGAAGGCCAGAGAGCATATACGCGGAAAGAATTTCGAAAAGCTGCTCAGGCATTTCACGCCGCCGCCAGCCTCTATGCGGAAATCGGAAACAACCTGGCAGCTGCGGAACAGCTCAACAACGCGTCGGTTGCGTACCTACAGTCTGGGGATCCCAGCCTGGCGCTCAGAACTGCCGCCGGCACCGAGGAGACTTTCGCTGCCGCAGACGACATCCAACGGCAGGCTATTTCCCTCGGGAACCAGGCGGCAGCCCTCGAAGCCTTGGGGGAGCTGGAAGATTCCGTTTCGTTATACGAGAAATCCGCCGAACTGTTGAAACAGTGCGGAGAAAACGAATTGAGGGTTTCGGTCATGCAGTCCCTTTCAGCCGTCCAGCTCCGCCTGGGCCGGCAGCTGGAAGCGCTGGCGAGCATGCAGGCCGGTCTGGAGAACATCCCCAATCCGTCCATCAAGCAGCGGCTGGTCAAAAAAATCCTCCGCGCGCCGCTCGATTTTCTGGGCAGGTCATCCTGAGTGTGGAGCCGTGGGTCTGTGATCACTGATCTTGATGTAGCCTGCCACCAGGTCCAGGAATCTGATCGACAACGACTGGCGAACCTGATCCACTTCGAACCCTTCGTCCATCGTCACCTGGACTGGAGAGCTCCGCTCGATTGGATTGGGAGCAAACCCTTTTTGTTAGCAGAAAGAGGCAACCGGCTCTTGGGAGCGCTGGCCTGTCCGGCAGACCCCCCCGGCATCCGCTGGATCAGGCTGTTTGCAGTCGCTTCAAATGTTGAAGCCGCAGAGGTTTGGGAGAAGCTTTGGCTGAGAGTCCTCGCCGCCATCCATGAGGAGAAGGATGTCTTCATCGGTGCAATTCCCCTCCAAAACTGGTTCGAGAACCTCTTGCGGTCCGGGGGTTTCAAACAAATCAACGAAGTGATCTTGATGAGCTGGGACCGGGGCGACTACCATGCCAGCCGGCGGATCGACAGCCTGTCCGTTCGATCGATGAGCTTTGACGACCTGGCCAGGATTGAAGAGATCGACCGGCGCTCTTTCGGTCCAATCTGGCACAATTCGAGAGAGACGCTGGAGCTGGCGTACCGACAGGCAGCCCTGGCGACCGTCGCTGAGAGCGAGGGAGAGGTCGTTGGCTACCAGATCAGCACGACGCTCCAGAAAGGCGGGCATCTGGCCCGCCTGGCTGTCGATCCCGATTTCCAAAGGAGGGGGATTGGGTCGGCCTTGCTGGATGACCTCCTGGCGCAGTTCTCACGCCGGGGCGCGATGCACGTGACCGTGAACACTCAGAGAGATAACCAGGCGTCAATCGCCTTGTACGAACAGTTCGGGTTCAGAAAGACAGGAGAGGCTTACCCGGTCTATCAATATCAGCCGTAATCCTCAACTGAGCTATTCCTTTCGAGGACAGGCTCGTATCCCTGCCGCGCCCTGACCCAAATTCTTGGAGTAATCTCATGCCTCTGGATGCGGATTTCACGATCGCGAACGCACAACTCCGCCTGACGATGTCAGCCATGCTGGAGGTGCTCAGCGAAAACTCTTTCAACGAGATAACGAACCAGGCTGGTATGCAGTATCGAAACAATGTGTTGCCGGAAGACAACTTCGCCAGTTCCGTCAGCGCTGTGGAGTATGCAAAGCTGATGGAAGCTGTCGAACGGACCTACAGTCGGTCCGGGAGCCGCATTCTGGAGCGCATCGGCAAGGCGTACTTCCAGTTGTTACTCCGTGAGCAGCCGGCGATGTTCAACCTGGCCCGAACTGCGCTCGGTTTTTGGTCGGAGGATCAGCGCGCCCGGTTTGTCCTGGAAAGCCTGGTGGATATGCTCAACCGGCTGAACCCCCAAATGGACCTTCGTTTGGAAGAAGAATTCAAAAAATGGACCCTGATCGATTACAACTGCTGCTTCTGCCACCAGCGCACAAGCCAGGCATCGGTTTGCCATTTCATGGTCGGCCTGATCAAACAGGCCGTGGAATGGGCGCGCGTGAAGGACGTTGAGGTGTGTGAGACCAGCTGCACGGCGAAAGGGGACAACTCGTGCCGCTATCTGATCAGCCGGACCTGATCGGATCCTCCGCTTGCCGATATAGATTCCAGTCGCAGATCAAACGGTAAACGGGTTGAGGTAGGTAGTACCTGATCGGCTCGTTTGCCGCCGCCCGCCGACGGATTTCAGAACCGGAGATCTCGAGCAGCGGCGCATCCACGAAGCGCACCTTGCTGCTGATCCCGGGCAAGCGGGCTTCCAGGGAGGGCAGATCGACCTGGTCTGCAGGGCGGCGCATCACACCGACAGCGTCGCACGCGGACAGGAATTCGAGGGGCTGCTCCCAGGTCGGCAGATCACGCAGGGAATCTCCGCCCATTAAAAACACGAGTTCCATTTCCGGGTGCCGGGCGCGCAGGATGTGGAGCGTCTCGTAGGCGTAATGGGGCGGTGGTCGGGCGATATCGACCTCCGACAGCTCGAAACTGTCGTCCTCCTCGATCGCAGCGCGCACCAGCTCCCTGCGGATGGTCCAGGCGGTGATTCGGATTCCCTGTTTGTGGGGCGGGTCTGGCGTCAGCACCCATAGCACCCGCACCAGATCCAGCTGGTAGCGCGCCTCTGCTGCGAGGATGAGATGCCCCAGATGGGGAGGGTCGAAGGTGCCGCCGAAAACGCCAATCCGCCGGTTCAATCTTTCCACTCCAGTTCGTAATCACCAATGTAAACGGTGTCCCCTTCCTGGATGCCTGCTTCCCGCAGAGCCGCTTCGACGCCGAGCGAACCCAGGATCCTCTGGAACCTGCGAACCGATTGCTCGTATTCCCAATAGGTCATCGCGGCCGCGCGCTCGATGGCCTCTCCCACCACCCGCCACCCATCCGGCAGCTTCTTGACCGAGAACTGCCTGGGATCGCTTTCGAACCGGTAAACTGGAACAGCTGCGGCCTTGGAAGGGGGCGGGAGCTCTGCCAGGAGCCTGGCAGTCGTAAGGATTAGCTGGCGCACGTTCGAACCGGTCAGGGCCGAGATCGGCAAGGGATCCGCAAACACATCCGCCCCCTGCTGCTTAAGGCGGGTTTTTATCTCCTCCCAGCGGGACTCGACTTCCGGGAGGTCGATCTTATTGAACGCAACAACCTGCGGTTTCCTGGCCAGATCAGGATCGAAAAGCGCCAGCTCGCTGTTGATCTGGGCGTAATCCAGGAGGGGGTCGTCTGCCAGCCCGTCCAGCAAGTGGATCAGCACCCGGGTCCGCTGGATGTGGCGCAGGAACTCATGGCCCAGCCCAACCCCCAGGTGTGCGCCTTCGATCAAGCCGGGGATGTCTGCCAGGATCAGGGTCGCCTCATCATCCAGGTACGCCACGCCCAGGTTGGGAACAAGGGTGGTGAAGGGATAGGGGGCGATCTTCGGGCGGGCATTCGTGATCCTCGCCAGCAGGGTGGATTTCCCGGCATTGGGCACACCAACGATGCCGACGTCCGCTATCAAGCGGAGCTCGAGGCGCAAGCTGCGCGCCTGACCAGGCTCTCCTTTTTCCGCCTGGCGTGGCGCCTGGTCTCGCGCGGTTGCGAAACGGGCGTTCCCCCGCCCGCCACGCCCTCCCTTGCAGACAATCAGCTGCTGTCCTTCCCCAACGAGATCTCCCAGCACATTGCCGGTATCCTCGTCGAACACCACGGTCCCCGGTGGAACCTGGATGATGAGGTCTGCGCCAGAACGCCCGGTCTGATTCTTCCCGCCGCCGTTCCGCCCGTCTGCCGCTTTGAATTGCCGCTGGTGCTGGAAAGCTGCCAGCGTATTCAACTTCGGATTGACCTGCAAGATGACATCCCCCCCTCGCCCGCCATCGCCCCCGTCCGGACCGCCGAACGGGACATATTTCTCCCGGCGGAAGTGAACCACGCCATCCCCCCCTTTCCCCGAGGCTACCTGAATAACAACCTGATCGATGAACATATGCTGTCCGGGATCCGAAAATTACCAGATCAAAGCTCCGAGATCGATTATACCAATGACCTCCGGCTGCCCTGTTTGACTCAGGTCAAGCGAGTCGCACCTTTACCTTGTGAAAATCTTGTGGAGGTTTGCACAAATGGACAATTTGTGGTTAAATTTCTTCGTTCCAGATCGCAGCTTTCACCTGCCAAGGAGGAAAGATGGAGATTAAGATCATTCCCGACATCGTCGTCGGACGCCTGCCGATTTACTTGCGGGCGCTGCAGCGGATGTTGGAGGAGGGGCGAAAGGTGACCTCCTCGCAGGAACTCGGGGAGCGCCTCGGTATTTCCGCAGCCCAGATCCGGAAAGATCTGTCCCAGTTCGGTGAATTCGGGAAACAGGGGACTGGCTATTCCATAGATTATCTTTCCGAGCAGATAAGCGCCATCCTTAAAGTCGACCGGGTGTGGGACGTGGCCGTCGTGGGGGCGGGCGATATCGGATCCGCAGTCGCTCGGTATCAGGGTCTGAAGAACCGCGGCTTCCGGATCACGATGATCTTCGACAACGACCCGGCCAAGATCGGGACGAAGATCGGCGAGTTTATCATCCAGGATGCCGCAGACCTCGAAAGGCTCATCACCGAAGCCAACATCGTCATTGCCATGATCGCCGTGCCCAGTGCGGAAGCGCAGGGGGTCGCAGATCGCCTGGTTAAGGCGGGTGTCAGGGCAATCGTCAACTACGCTCCTATCTCGATCAACGTGCCGGATGGGATTCACGTGCAATACATCGATCCCGTTATCCACTTACAGCGGATGACTTATTATCTTTAACTTGAATCCGGGATAAAACAAACCAGCGCGCTGAGCGGAGTGGCGGGCGTCTGCGACCACTCCCTCGCAAACTCGAGACTTTGACGTGTTCCGCTCAAACACCCCCAATTTCACCTGAACTGCGCAACTATTAAACAATTCACATGGGGGGTAAATTACGCCTGATTTTGGGGAAGATGGTCGGATCCAGGGCGAGGACCGCCCCCTCCGAAACGCAGGTGAGCGGGTTATCCACCAGGTAAGCCGGCACACCCAGCTCCTTCGTCATCAGGCGATCGATTCCTGGGAGTAAAGAAGTCCCTCCGCACAGGGCGACGCCGCGGTCGATGATGTCAGAGACCAGTTCCGGCGGGGTCTTCTCCAGGACGCGGCGCGCTGTTTCGACAAATCCCTCCAACGTGTCCTTGAAAGCATCGACGATGTCATCGTTCGTGAGCGTGAGCGGTTTGGGCAGGCCGGTCACCTGATCCTGCCCCTGGATCTCGAGGCTGCGCTCTTCCTCCTGGCGGATTGCCGATCCGATCTTGATCTTCACCTGTTCCGCGGTCGGCTGGCCGATGATCAGCCCGTATTTTTTCCGCACATACGCCATCAAAGCTTCATCCAGCTGCAGTCCGCCTTCCCGGATCGATTCAGCCGCAACGATTCCGTACATCGCCAGGACGGCGGCCTGCGTGGTTCCGCCGCCGAGGAGGAGCACCATGTTGCCGGATGGCGTCCCAATCGGGAGGTCCATTCCAAGCGCCGCTGCAAGCGGCTGCTGGATCAGATAACCCTCCCGGGTTCCCGCCTGAAGGACCGCTTCGTGCACCGCCCGGCTCTCAACGCTGGTCACCCCATACGGGACCGTGATCATCACTCGCGGCCGGAAGAATCTCCCCGAGCCGCTGACTTTCCGGATCAGATATTCCAGCAGCTTCTCGGTGATCTCGTAATCCGCGATCACGCCGTTCTGCATGGGGCGGGCGACTTCGATCGATTCTGGCACCCGGCCCAGCATGTTCTGCGCTTCCTGGCCGATGGAGACGATTTTCTGTTCCTCAAGTGCAATGGCGACGACTGTCGGCTCTTCAAGCACCAGCTTGTTCCCGGCGGCGATGCGGGTGAACATGGTGCCGAGATCGATTCCGAGATCTTTGGAAAAGATCGCCATAATCTATTCGGCTTCCGGACCGCTGGTCCTGGGCATCCGCCCGGCCTGCCCCCCTCGAAATCGCCGGACTGCTTCCAGCCGCAGATTCGACCGCCGCAGAGCGGCCTCGAGTTTAAGATAAGCGTCAGTATCCGGTGGCGGGCCTTGCTTGAGCAGTTCCTCTGCCCTTCTCCGGGCAGCCTCCGCCCGCGCCACGTCAATCTCCGCCACGTTTTCAGCCGAATCCGCCAGAACGGTCACCAGGTCCGGCTGAACCTCGATGACGCCTCCTGCGATGGTGAAAACCTCTTCCCGGCCTTTCGACCGGATCGTGAGGATGCCGTACTTCAGCGTCGAGAGGAGTGGGGCATGGTTGGGCAGGATGCCCATCTCGCCGGCCACGCCGGGGACGATAATAATGTCAGCGTCCCCCTCCCATACCATCCTGTCCTGTGAGACGATTTCGCAGCGAATGGGCATCCGGGGTCCTATCCTGCCAGGCTTTTTGCCTTCTCAACGACTTCGTCTATCGTCCCGACCATCATGAACGCCTGCTCGGGCAGATCATCGTACTTCCCGTCCAGGATCTCCCTGAAGCCGCGCACAGTTTCCCTGAGCGGCACATACCGCCCTTCCAAACCGGTGAATTGCTGGGCGACGAACATCGGCTGAGAGAAAAAGCGCTCGATCTTGCGCGCCCGCGATACCACGAGCTTATCGTCCTCGCTCAACTCGTCGACGCCGAGGATCGCGATGATGTCCTGAAGGTCTTTATAGCGCTGGAGCACCTGCTGGACTTCGCGCGCTGTGGTGTAGTGCTCCTCGCCAACCACCATCGGGTCCAGAATGCGGGAGGTGGATGCCAGCGGATCGACCGCCGGATAGATGCCTTTCTCCACGATGGAGCGTTCCAGGGCGATTGTGGCATCCAGGTGGGTGAAGGTCGCCACCGGCGCCGGATCGGAGTAATCGTCCGCGGGGACATAGACAGCCTGCATCGAAGTAATCGAGCCGTGGCGAGTAGAGGTGATGCGCTCCTGCAATTCACCCATCTCAGTTGCCAGCGTGGGCTGGTAACCAACGGCAGACGGCATCCGCCCGAGAAGTGCCGAGACTTCCGACCCGGACATGCTGAAGCGGAAGATGTTATCGATGAACAGCAACACATCCCGACCCTGATCGCGGAAATACTCCGCCATCGAGAGCGCGGAGAGCGCCACCCGCAGCCGAACACCGGAAGGCTCGTTCATCTGCCCGTAGACCATGACGGTATCTTTCATGACCCCGGATTCGAGCATCTCCCGGTAGAGCTGGGTCCCTTCGCGCGTCCGCTCGCCGACTCCGGCGAAAACGGAGTTCCCCTGGTGCACGGTGGCGATCGAGCGGATCAGCTCCATGATGATGATCGTCTTCCCAACGCCCGCGCCGCCAAAAATACCTGTCTTACCACCTTTCGTGAAGGGAGCGATCAGATCCACGACCTTCAAGCCCGTCTCGAAGACCTCGACGCGCGTGGATTGCTCGGCAAATTCCGGCGCGGGGCGGTGGATCGGGTAGTACAAATCGGATTTAACGGGGCCTTTTTCGTCGATCGGCCGGCCCAGCACATTGAATACCCGGCCGAGCGTCTGCGGGCCGACCGGGACCTGGATCGGCGCGCCCGTACTGAAGGCATCCACGCCTCGCTGCAAGCCATCCGTGGAATCCATGGCGATGCAGCGCACCCAGTTCTCTCCCAGGTGCTTCTCCACTTCCAGGACCAGCGGGCTGCCGCCATCCCGCGGCACCTCGACTGCTTCGTAGATCTCGGGGAGCTGCTCGCTTGGGAACTCCAAGTCGACCACGCCGCCCAGCACCTGAACGACTCTACCCTTCGCTTGCGCCATTACAACCTCCCAAATCTGACATATCCATTCAGCGCCCCTGCGTCAGCGCCTCTGCGCCGCCGGCAATGTCCAGCATCTCATTCGTGATGCCCTGCTGCCGGGCTTTGTTGTATTCCAGCTGTAATCCCGCCGCCAGTTCCGTCGCGCTGTCGGTGGCGTTCTTCATCGCCACCATCCGGGCGGCATGCTCGCTGGCCAGCGATTCGAGCACCGCGTGGTAGACCTGCAGGGCAGTGAAGCGCGGCACGATCTCATCCAGGATCTCATCCTGACCAGGTTCATATATGTAGGAAGCTGGCGGGCGCTGCGCTGCGCGCTCGAACTGAACAACCCGCCCGGTCCCTACTGTGACTTCCAAGGGGAGCAGCTTCTGCATGCTTGGTATCTGCCGGATCATGTTGATGAAGTCTGTGTAGACCAGGTACACCTCATCGCTGTGACCGTTTAAGAACTCCTCGACAGCCAATCTCCCAATGGCTGAGACATCAGCAAATGACGGCGCTGCTGGCAGCTGGCTGAATTCGGCGATGATCTCCTTGCGGCGGCGCGCCATCAGGTCCCTCCCCTTCCTCCCAACGGTAATATAGCGAACCGGGACGGGGTAGGAATCGAACTGTTGGAGCGTGAACCGTACGATATTGGTCGTGTACGGTCCGGCCAGGCCGCGGTCTCCCGTGACAAGCACCACCAGGACACTCTCCACGTTTGCCCTCTCCGTCAAGAGCGGGTGCAGACTCCTTCTCCCTGGCTGAGCGGCGATGTGCGTGAGGACCTGCCAGGCCTTCGTCGCGTAGGGGCGTGTGTTGAGCACCGCCTGCATCGCCTTCCGCACTTTGCTGGCAGACACTGCCTGGAGCGCCCGCGTGACCTGGGCGATATTCCTGACACTCCGGATGCGCAGTTGAACTTCGCGTGCTGTCGTCATACGCAGCTTAACGCCAGGCCGAGTTGAAAGTTTTGATCGCCTCGTGCAGGGCGGCCTGATTTTCCTCTGTGAGGAGCTTCTTCTCGGCGATATCCCTGCCGATTTCGGGGTGCGACGTCTCCAGGTACCTGAGCAGGTCAGTCTCCCAGCCGCGCATCCTGTCCAGCGGGATATTATCGGCATACCCGTTCGTCCCCGCAAACAGGACCATCACCTGGTCCTCAAACGACATCGGCCGATACTGGGCCTGCTTCAGGATTTCCTGGAGGTGCAAACCGCGGTTCAGCTGCGCCTGGGTGGCTTTATCGAGGTCAGAGCCAAACTGGGCAAAAGCAGCCAGCTCTCGGAAGGCCGCCATGTCCAGTCTCAGCCGCCCGGCCACCTGGCGCATACCCTTGTATTGGGCGTCGCCGCCGACCCGCGAGACGGAGAGACCGACGTTAATCGCCGGACGGATGCCGGCATAGAACAGGTTGCCTTCGAGGTAGATCTGGCCATCGGTGATCGAGATCACGTTGGTCGGGATGTACGCCGACACGTCGCCGAGCAAAGTCTCGATAATTGGGAGCGCGGTCAGCGACCCACCGGAGCCGGCCAGATTGACGATCCGGTACTCCTCGGCCTGCGGCATCTCCTTCAGTGCTCGCTGAGCCTCGTGCAGCGCAATCGGTCCCAGGAAGACCCTGCCGTCGACGGAGTCTTTTTCTTCTGCGAGCTGGCCGGGAAAATCCTTCTTAACGATGACATATTTGTCCGCCAGGCGGGCAGCCCGCTCGAGCAGGCGTGAATGCAGGTAGAACACGTCGCCCGGATATGCTTCCCGTCCCGGGGGCCGGCGCAGCAGAAGGGACACCTGCCGGTACGCCCAGGCATGCTTCGACAGGTCGTCGTACACCACCAGCGCATCGCGCCCGGACTCCATGAATTCCTCGCCCATGGCACATCCGGCATACGGGGCGATATACTGCAAGGCAGCCGGTTCGTCCGCCGCAGCGACCACGACGGTCGTGTAATCCATCGCGCCGTGGCGGGCGAGGATGTCCACCGTGCGGGCGATGCCCGCTTTTTTCTGCCCGATCGCAACGTAGATGCAGAGCAGGTCTTTACCTTTTTGATTGATGATGGCATCGATGGCGATGGCTGTCTTACCAGTCTGCCGGTCTCCGATGATCAACTCGCGCTGCCCACGCCCGATCGGGGTCATCGCGTCGATCGCTTTCAGTCCGGTCAGTACGGGCGTGTCCACATCCTTCCTGGCAACCACTCCCGGCGCGATGCGCTCGATAGGCCGGTAGCGTTCGGTCTTGATCGGACCTTTGCCATCCACGGGCTGTCCCAGGGCGTTGACCACCCGCCCGATCAGCGCATCCCCGACCGGGACGGAAGCGATCCGTCCGGTGGAACGTACAGTCATCCCCTCCTGGATCCCGGAATACTCACCCATGATGATCACGCCCACGCTGTCCTCTTCCAGGTTGAAGGCGATGCCGATCACCCCGTTTGCGAACTGGACGAGCTCCTGCGCCCGCACGGCTGAAAGGCCATCCACCCGGGCAATGCCGTCTCCAGCCTCCACGACTGTCCCCACGTCAGCCAACCCGACGCGCGGCTCAAAGGTTTCTATTTGCTTCTTGAGTTCCGCTGTGATATTACCGATTAAGTCCGACATCCATCCTCCATTGTCCGTCAGCCAGTCAGGCCTGCAACCGTGTTGGCGTCCAGCCGTCTGACAAGCTCCACGAGCAGCCTGACCGCGCCATCGTAATCCTGGCGGTTGATAATCGAGCTGTGCGAGTGGATGTGGCGCGCAGCCACACCGATCACTACGGTCGGCACTCCCGTGCTGTGCAGATGGATGGCAGCGCCATCCGTCGCTCCGCCTTCGACGTAGGACGTTTGCAGAGGCACTCCCAGCTGGGAGGCAACCTCCATCGCCAGGTCACGTAATCTCAGATTGGGGATCATCCGTGCGTCGTAGATCATCACCGTTGGCCCTTTGCCCAGCTTGATGGAGGACTCCTCGGGCTTGATCCCCGGCACATCCCCGGCAATATCCGATTCGAGCACGATGGCAACGTCCGGATCGACGGCCCGCACGCTGGTTGTGGCTCCACGGACTCCAACTTCTTCCATGACCGTGGCGACTCCGTAGATCGTGTTGGGGTGTTCAACACCCTGCAGTCCTTGCAGAGTCGAAACGACCAGGGCGGTCCCTACCCGGTCGTCGAAAGCTTTCGAGAGATAAGTCTTCCCGTCCAGGAGCGGCACGAAATCAGCACGCGGGATCACCGGGTCACCCGGGCGCACGCCGACCGCTTCGACTTCTTCCTGGCTGGTGGCGCCGATGTCGATGTACATGTCCTGCTTCTTGACGACTTTGTCCCGCTGGTCTGGGGGGAGGAGGTGGGGAGGTTTGGCGCCGATGACCCCGATCACGTCACCTTTACGGGTCTTGATCACCACCCGCTGCCCCAGGAGAACCTGGTCGAACCAGCCGCCGAGCGGCAGGAAGTTGATGAAGCCTTCCTTGGTGATGAACTTGACCATGAAACCGATCTCGTCCATGTGCCCGGCGAGCATGACCTTCGGAGCGCTCGCCGCGCCGCGCTTCTCACAGATCACACTGCCGATCTTATCCTGGGTGAGCGTCCCCAGGGGTTCCAGGTATCTCCGCACAATCTCGCGGACCGGCGCTTCGTAGCCCGGAACACCATGCGCTTCCGTCAATTCCTTAAGCAATTGGAGTGTTTCGTCAGCCATAATAAGTATCGTCCCTGTTGTTAGGTCTTTGACCAGAATTAAGAACCGGTCACTTGTAAACCTCCCGCAGGCAATTCCTCAGGAAGCAATCCTTCTTGGCGCAGGTGCTCGCCCCAGGAACTTTTCAGCTGGTTAGACCCGGCGGGAGGTTCACCTGAAACGGCATTACCGATCTCAGTGGGATCACAGGGTTTGCGCGCCTGACAGGAAGAGTTCAGACTCCCTGCCCTGAGACGGTGCATCGCCAGTACTCAGTCTGCGCGCCTGACAGCACCCGTATGTCGGTCGAATGATACCTGAAAGCGTCCATATTGTCCAGTTATTCACAAGCAGGGTGCTCCCTCCATCTTTTTTCATCTCTCACCCTTCCTCCTTTGTCTCAATTTTCTCCGGCCAGTGCGCTTTGGCGTCCCTTCCCAGCTCCCGGGAGCGTTCGTATGCTGCCCAGATCGCCCGGGAAATGGCGGTCCTGAAGCCAGCTTTCTCCAGGTAATAAAGGGCCGCGGCCGATGTACCGCCGGGTGAAGTAACCTGGTTGCGCAGGTGAGCCAGGTGGGTCGGGTTGTCGGACCGTGAGTAAAAATCCACCGAGCCGCGCACAGTCTGGGCGACGAGCTGTTCGGCCACCCGGCGGGGAAACCCCAGGTGCACGCCGGCATCGACCATCGCTTCCATGAAGAGGAAGACGTAAGCCGGCCCGGTGCCAGAGAGCGCAGTCGCCATGTTCAAATAGGTCTCCTCTTCCATGAAGATCTCCTGTCCGAGCGCACTGAGCACCTGGCGCGCCATCTCCCTCTGCTCCGGAGACACCGCAGGGGCGGCTGTCCAGACCGTGATCCCCTCCCCGATCTGAGCGGGGGTGTTGGGCATCGAGCGCACCACGGCCTCATGCTCCAGGATGCCGGCGATCTTGCTGATCGGTGCCCCGGCGACGATCGAAAGCACCAGAGCGTGTGGCTGGATCGCCCCACGCATCCCGGACAGGACCCCATCCAGCCGCTGCGGCTTCACCGACAGCACGACCATATCCGCCATGCGGGCAGCTGCGGCGTTGTCCGTGCAGGCCTCGATCCCGTAGCGCGCTTTGAGCTCCTCGCCGCGTTCCGGCCGCGGTCCCGAGGCGATCAAAGAAGCCGGGCTGGCGACCCCCTGGCGAATAAGGCCAGCGATCATCGCCTCCGCCATGACCCCCGGCCCAATAAATGCGATCTTGCGATTCTCGAACAAGATTTCCACCTCCTTTTAGCTGAAATACTGCAGGGCAAGTCTCAGCCGGGTCTCGACATCCTGCGGCGCGTCGCGTGGAATGGATTGCAGTGCGGCCTGGGCTTCGACCACGCTGTACCCGAGCGCGATCAGCGCGCTTAGCACCTCGCTATCGGCGTCGCTCATCGCCGCCAGCGGCACCAATCCCTCCACGCCGGGGATCCTGTCCTGCAGGCTGAGCAGGATCTTCTGCGCAGTCTTCTTCCCCACTCCCGGGACCCGGCTGAACACCTCCGCCTGCTCGTTGAACACCGCCCGGCGGATCGCGTCGGGGCTCAGCGTGGAAAGGACCGCGAGCGCAAGCCGCGGTCCAATGCCTTCCACACCCAGCAGCAGCGTGAACAGCTCCCGGCTCTCCGCCGTCTCAAAGCCGTAGAGAGTCAGGGCATCCTGGCGCACCACCAGATGCGTGAATAAGAACACCGGATCCCCTGGCGCGATCTGGTCGGCGAGCGGCGCCGGAACGTTCACGAGCAGCCCCACGCCGCCGACCTCCACAACCAGGCTCCCTGGCTCGACGTGGAAAACCTTGCCGCTCAACGTGGCGATCACCCTTCGCCCTCCCACCATTTCAGGACACGCAGGGCGCGCAGGGTGTTCCAGCGCCCCGGCTCGCCGGCTGGCTCGAGCTCGAAATACTCCCGGCCTTTCGGTCCCCGATACGCCAGCCACCGCCCGTCCGCATCCGCCAGGCGACGGTAATACCGCTCAATATTGGCCAGGTTATTGGCTATGCGCATCTCTCCCCGTTCATTCCAGGGCGCGCATCCGCGCGCTGTGCACATGGCAGATCGCGATCGCCAGCGCATCCGCCGCATCGTCCGGCTGGGGCAGCTCCTCAAGCCCCAGAAGAGCGCGCACCATCTGCTGTACCTGCTTCTTACCCGCTCCCCCATAGCCTACCACAGCCTGCTTGACCTCCAGCGGCGTGTATTCCACCAGGGGAACTTCCTGCTCTGCCAGCGCCAGCAGCGCCACCCCACGCGCCTGGCCCACGCTCAAAGCTGTGCGTGCATTGCGGGCGAAAAACAATTTCTCCACCGCGCCCGAGTCGGGATGGTGGAGATGCAATAATTCAAGCAGGTCCTGGTAGAGCAGGCGCAGCCGCCGGTACATCGGCTGGTCCGGCGGGGTGAGGATCGCCCCGTAATCTACAACGGCGAGGCTTCCATCCGCCTCTTCCCTGACGAGCCCGTATCCCGTGATCGCCGTTCCTGGATCGATGCCAATGACCAGCATGCGGAGGTCACGCCGCCTCCAGCTGGGCCAGGGCTTCGTCGGTGATGCGGAGGTTCGAGTAAACGTTTTGGACGTCGTCGAGCTCTTCGAGCGCTTCGATCACCCGCAGCACCTGGGCTGTTTCCGCAGGGTCCAGTTCAATCTCATTGGTCGGCACCATGCGCAGCCCGGCCTCCTCCGGCTCGATCTTCGCCGATCCCAGCGAATCGCTGATCGCCTTAAAGTTTTCGATGGAGCCGGTGATCTCGACATAGCCGTCTTCAAAAGCGACGTCGTCAGCGCCTGCCTCGACTGCCAGCTCAAAGATCTTGTCCTGGTCGACTCCGTCATCCGGGAAGGAAAAATACGCCATCCGGTTGAACTGCCAGCTGACTGACCCCGTCTCGCCCATGCTTCCGCCGAAGCGGGTCAGGACATGGCGTATCTCCGCCACAGCCCGTTTGCGGTTGTCGGTGACGCATTCGATCATCAGGGCCACGCCGTGGGGTCCGTAGCCCTCGTAGAAGACTTCTTCCAGGCTTTCGCCTTCCTTGCCTTCTCCGGTGCCGCGCGTGATGGCCCGCTCGATGTTGTCTTTGGGCATGTTGTTCGTCCGGGCCCGATCGATTGCCAGCCTCAAGCGAAAGTTCGCTTCGGGGTCCCCGCCGCCCTGCCGGGCAGCGATGGAGATCTCCCGCGCCAGGCGGGTGAACAGCTGGCCGCGCCTGGCATCCGCAGCGCCTTTCTTGCGCTTGATCGTCGACCACTTGGAATGACCTGACATGGATACCTCTCCTGGTCCTGAGTACGGTGATTATACCATTTGTCTCACCCCTCGCCTTTGATGAACGCCTCGGTCATCTCGCGGGCCACGTCGTCCCGGAACTGCGTTGGAGGAGTTTTCATTAAGTAGGCAGATGGACCTATCAAAGGACCGGAGATCCCGCGGTCGAGAGCCAGCTTGGCACAGCGGACCGCGTCGATGATCACCCCTGCCGAATTCGGCGAATCCCAGACCTCGAGCTTGGCTTCCAGGTTGAGGGGCACATCCCCGAAGGTCGTCCCCTCCATGCGCACGTAGCACCACTTGCGGTCGGTGAGCCACGGCACGTGGTCGCTCGGCCCGACATGGACGTCTGCCTCGGATAGTGCGTACGGCAGCATGCTGGTCACCGCGCCTGTCTTGGAGATCTTCTTCGATTCCAACCGCTCGCGCTCGAGCATATTCAGAAAATCGGTGTTGCCGCCGAAGTTCAGCTGGTAGGTGTGGTCGAGCCGCACCCCGCGGTCGACGAACAGGCTCGTCAGCACACGGTGCAGGATCGTCGCGCCGACCTGGCTCTTGACATCGTCGCCGATGATAGGCAGCCCGCGCTCGCGGAAGCGGCGTGACCAGTACTCGGAACTGGCGATGAACACAGGGATGGCGTTCACGAAAGCGCAGCCAGCCTCCAGCACCTGCTCGACGTACCATTTGGTCGCCATCTCGGAACCGACCGGCAGGAAATTCACCACCACGTCGGTATGGGTTTCCTTCAGGATGCCGATGATATCTGCGGTCGGGCCAGGAGCTTTTTTCACGATCTGGGAGAGGTATTTCCCCAATCCGTCGTGCGTCATGCCGCGGGCGACCGGCACATTCAAAGGAGGGACGTCGGCGAATTTGATGGTGTTGTTTGGGAAGGCGAAGATCGCCTCAGAAAGGTCGCGACAGACTTTGGTGTCCACCACGTCGAAAGCTGCCGTGAACTCGATGTCACCGACGTGGTAGCCGCCCAGGTTCGTGTGCATCAGTCCCGGAACCAGGTCTTTTTCTTTTGCCTTCCGATAAAATTGGACCCCCTGGACCAGCGCTGAAGCGCAATTTCCGACTCCGATGATAGCCACACGTACTTTGTTCTTCTCTGCCATGATGCTCTCCAGATGGGAAAATTGTCTACACGCAAAACCCTGCCACCAGGGGACAGAGCTCTGCTGAGTATCTCGGGATTCCAGCGGTAATGGACGACCTTCTAAGCCCGCCGGACACCGGTCATTATACCTGGGAAAACAGCAGGTTTCCAGCCACGCGCTGTTCAGAGCGGAGTGTAGTCGCAGCGCGCTGAGCGGA
>CAYQDF010000006.1:0-64981 GCA_964416175.1 uncultured Anaerolineaceae bacterium | reverse complement strand
GCCCGGCCCAGGGATATTTCCAGGGGCCGGGCCGGTTGTGTATTTGCCCGGATGGGTCTCCGTGTTCAACCTCGCGAGCAGGATTTTCCATCCTTGCCCTCTCAAGTCACCAAACGCTTTCAATGGACCGCAACGTGCTGCGGCTCGCCGGGGTTCTTTCCGGTGAAAGGGCTTGAACCATCGGGTATTCGAGAGAGGTATATAATGTGAACCGGATCGGATACACAGGCTTCCGGCTGGGAGTCAGACCAGCGCAAGGGAGCTTCTGAAATGGAGAAAGAATGCAGAATCGCAGGCAGATCGCCCTCATCGCAAGTTTACTCCTCTACGCCGCAGGCGTCCTGATCGGGACAGCCTTTTTCGCCCTCACCGTCTGGAGCGATTACGAAGCTGTCATGTTCGACGCCTCCCTGGGCGGGGACAGGCGCTTTTCGACCCTGCGGTGCCCGATCTTGATCGATTCGGACGAGACCGGCTACGTCTCGGTCACCGTGAAGAATCAGGCGGACAGGCCCGTCGAGAGGACGATCCACATCAGCAAGAGCGGCGGATTCGTGACCCGGGTCTTGAAGGAGACCCAGCGGATCGCGCTCGCCCCAGGCGAGGAGAGGCTGATCGAGTGGCCGGTGACTCAGGCAGATGCGGCCTGGGGGCATTTCATCCTGAACCGGGCGTACCTGGTGCGGCGCCACCCGCTGCCCTCCCTGACCGGGAGCTGCGGCGTCCTGGCGGCGGACCTGGGGATCTTCACCGGGAACCAGGTTGTGGCGGCGATCGTCGCCGGCAGCCTGCTGCTCATGGGCGCCGGCTGGAGGTGGTGGCTGTCCGTGAACCGGCCCCTGGACGAACGCAGGCGCGTCGCGGCTCAGGCCATGGGATGGCTGGCGGCTGTCGTGCTGGCCGGCATGATCAGCGGGATCTTCGGGTGGTGGATCCTGGGCGCGATCCTGCTCGTGGCAGCGGTGCTGTTGATCGTGGTCGTCGCCAGCGGCGAACCGCTCCAGCCGCTCGTCGGTGCCCGCGAATCCTAAAATTACAGGCACATGGCGCACCCATCCGCGCGCGGGTCGCTGCCGCCCCACAGGATGCCGCTCGCGGCGTCGCGCAGGATGACCTGCCCGCGCCCGAACAGCGCCCGGGCATGGCCTTCGATCCCCTCCACCGGGTGACCCATCCGCTCCAGCTGCTCCACCGTCTCGATGGGGATGCCTGCCTCTAAAGCGACCCCCCCGCCAGCTTCCCCATCCGTAATGCAGAACCGCGGCCGGTCGAGGGCGGCCTGTGGGTCCAGCCCGTCGTCGACCAGGGCCGCCACTATCTGCAGGTGCCCCTGGGGCTGCATGAATCCCCCCATCACGCCAAAACAGGCGTAGAGCGCCTCGCCCGACGCACCGGACCGCGTCGCCAGGGCCGGGATGATGGTGTGATACGGGCGCTTGCCGGGCGCCAGGGCGTTGGGGTGGCCCGGTTCGAGGCTGAAGTTGTGGCCGCGGTTCTGCAGCGTGAACCCCCAGCCAGGAGGAACGATGCCCGTCCCGAACCCCATGTAGTTGCTGTTAATGAAAGAGCAGGCGTTGCCCTCCTCGTCGACAACGCTCAGGTACACCGTGTCCGAAGCGGCGGCGGGCGTTCCCCGCGCCTGATCCAGGGACGCCCGGGCAGGGTCGATCAATTTGCGGCGCACGGCGGCGTAGTCTTTCGAAAGGAGGTCTTCCAGAGGCGCCGGCTGCGCCGCGGGGTCGGCGACGTACCAGCGGGCGTCTGCGAACGCCAGGCGCAGGGACTCGATCTCGAGGTGCAGGCGCTCCGCCGAGAGCGGCGGCGTGCCCGCCAGATCGAAGCCTTCCAGGATGTTCAGCGCCAACAGCGCGGCCAACCCCTGCCCGTTCGGCGGGCATTCCCAGATCCGCAGGCCGCGGTACGTGGTGCTGATCGGCTCGTCCCAGGTGCTGTGGTGGGCCGCCAGGTCGGATTCAGCCAGGCAGCCGCCGGCCTCCTGGACGATGGCCGCGATGGCGGCGGCGATCGCTCCCCGGTAGAAGGCCTCTTTTCCCCCTTCGGCCACGGCCCTCAGAGTCCTGGCCAGCCCCGGGTTGCGGAAGACTTCTCCGGCGCGCGGGGCGCGCCCGTCGATGGTGAGCTCCGAGCCGCCCCGGGCCTGGCGCAGCTGGCGTTCTGCGCCGCGCGCCCAGAAATACGCGGTGACCGGCGCCACCGGGAAGCCCTCCTCGGCCAGCCGGATCGCCGGCGCAAGCACCCTTGCGATCGAGAACCGGCCGTGCCTCTCCACCAGGTCGCACCACCCGGCGCAGGCCCCCGGCACGGTGATCGTGTATGGGTGAAGAGGCGGCAGCGCCTGCCGGTAGCCTTCCCGCTCCAGGCGCTCCAGGGTCAGGGCGGCCGGGGCGCGCCCGGAACCGTTCAGGGCGCTTACCTGGCGGCTGGCTGAGTCGTAATACAGGGCGAAGCAGTCGCCCCCGATTCCGGTCGAGGTCGGCTCGGTGACATTGAGGGCCGCGGCAGCCGCCGCGGCGGCGTCGGCGGCGTTGCCGCCCAGGGCCAGAACCTCCAGCCCGGCAGCCACTGCCAAGGGCTGCGACGTCGCCACCATGCCGCGGGCGCCAAGGACGGGTGAGCGGCGAGAAGTGAATTCAAGCGTCATGCCTGCGCCTCTGGGTTAAGAATCGCTAAGCTGTCACCTCGATATCATCCCCCTCCACCACCTCGCCCACCTGCCATAGCACCTGCCCGGCCTCGGCGGCGCGGGAGAACAGGCGCTCGACTTCCCCAGGGGGCACCGCCAGCAGCAGACCTCCGCTGGTCTGGGCATCGAAGAGCAGCATCTGGGCGGGCTCGTCGATCTCTTCCGAGAAGCGCACGTGCGGGCTGAAATACAGCCGGTTGTCGGAGGTCCCGCCGGGGAAGATCCATTCCTGGGCATAGCGGCGCGCCCCGCGAACGAAGGGGATTTTCCCAAAGGAGAACCGCAGTCCCACTCCGGAGGACTGGGCCATTTCCCATCCGTGCCCCAGCAGGCTGAAGCCGGTCACGTCCGTCCCCCCGCGCACTCCGCAATCCACCGCCAGCTCAGAAGCCGCATTATTCAAGCGCTTCATCCAGCCGACCGCCTCTGATACGTCGGTGGGGTCGGCCTGCTCGCGCTTGAGGGCGGTGGTGATGGTGCCGAAGCCCAGGGGCTTGCTCAGCACGAGCACGTCGCCTGGTGCTGCGCCGCGCTTGGTGATCATGCGAGCGGGGTCGACGAACCCCAGGGCGATCAGGCCGTACTTGGGCTCCTTGTCCTGGACGGTGTGCCCGCCGGCGATCACAACTCCAGCCTCCCGCGCTTTCTCGGCGCCGCCGCGCAGGATCTCGCCGCTGATCTCTGCCGGCAGATCGGGCGGCAGGGCAGCCACGTTGAGCGCCAGGAAAGGCTTCCCGCCCATGGCGTAGATGTCCGAGAGGCTGTTGGCGGCGGCGATCGCCCCGTAATCATACGGGTTGTCCACCACGGGGGTGAAGAAGTCGGTCGTCACCACCAGGGCGCGGTCGTCGGTCAGCCGCCAGACAGCCGCATCGTCCGGCTCTCCCAGACCCACCAGCAGGTCCGGGAAATCCGCGGCGTGAAACATGCCCTCTATGGGGCGCAGCACCTGCGCCAGCGCTTCAGCGCTTAACTTCGACGCTCAACCCGCGCAGCTCGACAGCGTCGTCAGGCGGATCTGGCGTCCGGACGGAAAAACTTCTGACATTTCTTAAGGATTGGCCTCCGGGGTCGGGGATGGGGTGGGTTCTGGAGTCGGCAGAGGGATCGCGCTGCCCATTCCAGGTTCCAGCGTCGGCAGCGGGAACAAGAACTGGTTGTCGCTTGGCAGCAGCATCACCTGGATGCCCGGAGCGATCTTGGCGATGTACTGGTACGTGAGCAGCTCTGGATTTTCTCGCACGGCGTCTGCCAGCAGCTGGAGTGCTTTCGCCTCGGCTTCCGCTTCGATCAGGCGGGCTTCGGCGCTGCCTTGCGCCCGGATCACGACCGCGTCCGCCTGGCCCTGGGCGACCTGCCGCGCCTGTTCCGCTTCCTGGCGGCGCTGCTCGACGACGAAGGCCGCCTGCTGCGCCTGCTGCTCGGCGATCTGCTTCTGTTCGACCGAGGCGGCGTACTCCGGAGAGAAGGTGATGTTGCGGAGGACGAAATCGGTCAGGATGAGACCGTTGGCCTCCATTTTCGCAGCCATGCTTTCGTAGATCTGCTGCTGTAGTTCAAAGCGCTTCGTGGTGACAACTTCCTCGACGCCGAACTGGGAAACTGCGTCGCGGATCACGCCGCGGGCCAGCGGGCGAACGAGCTCCATCGTATACCGGTCCTGCCAGGCGATGTGCACCTTCACGACCTCATCGGGGTTCACTGCGTAAATCACGGAGGCATCGATGAAGATCTCCTGCCCGTCGGACGTGCGGGCAGTGACTGAATCGTCTCCCTGCATCTGGCCTTCGAGAGGAGCGATCGACATGGTGTACGTCTGCTGGGAGATCAGGTAGCGCTCCACCGATTCGAAGTACGGGATGATCCAGCGCAAGCCCGGCTGGAGCGCTGCGGGGCGGATTCCGTTGGGCTGGAGCGCAGAGAGCACCACGCCGCGCTCCTCCGGGCGGATGAAGACCAGCCCTGCGCTGACCGACGTCAGGATGACTGCCGCAACGGCGACAGCCAGGATCGTGGCAGAGAGCTGCCTGACTTTAAAGCCACGCGAGGCGCGCACCACGGCCAGGATGATCATGCCAACCACTGCCACCCACAGCAGCGCCACGAAACCTTGAAGTACACTGGCGATGTTCATAGTTTCTCCTCCGGAGGTTGTTAAACCACGTGATGCCGATTATACACGATAGCCCGAATCACTCCATCTGGTTGGCGTTGCCCGGCCTGGCGATCCGTGATACGATGCAGCCATGCGGACCTATCCCGGGCGAGTCACTGAGATCCATCTCCAGCCGGGCAGAGCCAATATCCGGCAGGCCCCCTATGCAGGGATCGCCTGCCCGCCGGGAGCCATCCCCCAGCCCGGCCAATACCTCCTGGCCGTGGCTGAGGAGGACATCCTCGGTACGCCGCTCTATTTCGCTGGACCTGTACCGGGCGGCTTCCTCTGCGCGCCCCCCATCCCGGGTGATTGGCGCCCGGGAACAGGACTGGTCCTGTGCGGGCCGCTAGGGAACGGGTTCCACATCCCGGGGGAGGCCAAACGGCTGGCGCTGATCGCGGCCGGGCAGACCGCCGCCCGCCTCCTGCCCCTGGCTGCCGGCCTCCAGGCACCCGACGCGGTCGCCCTCTTCACCGACGCCCCGCTCCCGCCGCTCCCAACTTCCCTGGAGGCCTATCCCCTGATCGACCTGGGGGAAGCCCTTGTCTGGGCGGATTTTCTGGCGATCGACGCTCCGCAGGAAAAGCTGCCGGAGATCCTGGAACAATTGGGAGCGCACTCTGACGGCGTCTTCTTGGACCGCGGGCAGATTTTAGTCGAGACCCCCATGCCCTGCGCTGGCCTGGGGGAATGCGGGGTGTGCGCCATCCAAACCAGCCGCGCGGCGCGGGCAAGACATTCCCCGCGGACCGGGGAGGCCTGGAGCCTGGTCTGCCGGCAAGGTCCGGTGTTCGATATCGCGAAATTATTGGTTTAATCCAGTCCTGACATAAAAGATTATCGCCCTATAAGAGGTCTCATCTCCGGAAAATCCTGCTCTCACCGGCATCCTGACCCATGTCCAAATACGACCTCACGTTCGATCCACCCCTGCTGAACGCTGCAGGAAGCCTCGGATTCGCTCCCTCCCCGCATGGCCCTTTCGATCTATCCAGGCTGGGAGCGTTCGTCACCAATCCCATCAGCCGGAAACGGCGCGTACCAGCCCTGTCTCGGAGCTGCCTGAGCTTCCCCGGCGGATTCTTGCTGCACAGCGGCTACCCCAATCCGGGGATGAACAGAGCTGTCCGCCAGTACGCAGCGCGCTGGAGGCGCTCGCCCATCCCGGTCATCGTGCACCTGCTGCCCGATGTTCCGACGGATACACAGGGCACCGGGCCAGAGTTCGGGACTGAGCTTGCAAATATGGTCGCCCGCCTCGAAACACTCGAGGGGGTGGCGGGGATCGAACTCGGAATTCCCCCAGACTGTCCTGCGCCAGCAGCGCGCCAGATCGCGGTCGCCGCGCAGGGGGAGCTCCCCCTGATCGTGCGCCTGCCGCTGGAGCGGGCAGGGGAGCTCGCGGAGGCGCTGGGAGCTGAATCAGCCTACGCATTCAGCCTGGGCCCGCCCCGCGGGACTCTGGCCGGCCCGGATGGCAGGCTGGTAAACGGCCGCCTCTATGGCCCCGGCCTCTTCCCCCAGGCACTGGCCGGGGTGCGCCGCCTGGCAGGAATGGGGCTGCGGGTGATCGGCGGCGGCGGGATCTTCAACGAGCGGCAGGCTGATACCATGCTTTCCGCCGGGGCGATCGCGATCCAGGTGGACGCCGTTCTCTGGCGGTTGGGGTGGACAGCGCTCCGGGGCAGCTTCGACCGCGGCTCAGCGTTCTAACCAGATCGTCACCGGGCCATCGTTGGCGATCTCGACCAGCATGTGAGCCCCAAATTCGCCGGTTTGAGTCGGGACCCCCAGCTCCGAGAGGCGCGCGGCGAGCTTCTCCACCAGCGGAGCGGCAGCCTCTGCCAGGGCGGCCCCGGTGAAAGACGGCCTCCGCCCTTTGCGCGTGTCCGCGTAGAGCGTGAACTGCGATACGACGATCGCCTCCCCGCCCACTTCCAGCAGGGAGCGGTTGATCTTGCCATCTTCGTCTTCGAAGATCCGCAGGTTGGCGATCTTCTCGGCCAGGTATTGCACCTGCTCTTCACCGTCAGTGGGGCCGACCCCCACGAGGATCACCACACCGGGACCGATCTGCGCCACCCGCCGCTCGCCGACGCTGACCGCTGCCCGGGATACGCGTTGCAGTACGATGCGCATTGATCTTCAACAGCTGCTTATTTCATCTGGTTCGATTTCGGGCGGTCCACGACGGCCTTCACCAGTTTGACAGCGATTCCGCCCCCGGGAACCAGCATGCCTGCGGCATCGGCCGTGATGTCGAACAGCAGGTCCCGGCTGACCATGCCTTTGATTTGAGCGCTGAGCTTCTTCCCGCCGGCGGTCATCTCGCCGGTCAGGGCGTCAAACTCAATCACGACCCGCTTACCCTTTGCCGCCCACTCGTATTCGAACGCATAGACCGGGCGGAAGTTCAGCTCGATGGCCTCGACGTGCACCGTCTCTTCGTGGATCACCTGGGCGCTCTGAACGGGCCGGATCACCTCAGCCAGGACCTGCCGCACCACAGCCGCGGCCCTGACCTGGGGCGGGATGACTACCGCCTCCGGTGAGCTGAAGCTATCCAGGTCGACGATCACTGTCTTGGGAAATGCCTTGAACTTCTCTGCGTCGAATTTCTCACCGGTCAGGCCGTCGAAGGAACGCGCGGCGCGCCGTTCTTCCAGGCAGGATTCGACCCCCTCCAGGGAGAAAGCTGGCCCCTCTTTCACCTTCTTGTCGACGAGGACCTCCTGTCCAAATATCTTGACGCGCTGGACATCCGGTCCGCTGACTGGGACTGTGAAGGCGCGTGTGCGGTCATATACCGTGCGCGCAGCAGCCGAGATGGTCCAGTACGGCTCGAGACGATTCTCGATGCTGGACAATTGGATGTCGCCAGGATCTGGGCGGGAGAACAACGACCCCAGGGTCCCGGCGACCAGGCCGGTTTTTTTCTGTTCCACCCGGTCGCGCGCAACTTCCAGGGTGAAGCGCGGAACGAAATGGTAAGCCTGTTCATCTGCAAGATAGATCTCCATCGATCCCGTTCATCCTTTCCCCAGACCCTGGGAGCTGCATTCCCGCAAATAAATCGGGGATTTCGATTAAATCAGTTTGCGAATCAGCCCGGCTATCTCCCCGGGTTCGGCGTGGCGGCCGGTCCGGAGCTTGGAATATACGAGCTGGTCATCGACCATGACTTCAAACCGGCCTCCATCGGAAGGCACCAGGGTTAGACTCTCGATCTGGAACTCGAACTCCTTCAACAGCTCAGCCGCCAGACTGGCAGCGCGCTCTGTGTAATGTCAGACGGCACAATACACCAGCTCGACTTTCTTCATCGGCATCGTCTCCTTATATCATATCTGGATGCAGGTTGGGTTGCGGCCCATCCCTGGGCGGGAGCAGGCTTTCAGGATGAAATTAGTATAACATATAGGACTTATCCAGTTGGTAGGAGGTTGCCTGAACTGCGTAACTCCTAACACAGCTGGATTCGGGGAATGGGACATTGGGTCTGGATTATGCTAGAATTAATCAGCATTATGAACACCACCCTCGATGCCCGTCCCTCACCCATCGCCGGCCGCTGGTACCCGGGCGACGCGCGCCGCCTGGCCGGCAGCGTGGATGATTACATGGCCGCAGCCCAGCTACCCCCCATCGAAGGCCGCATCGTGGGGGTCGTCGCGCCCCACGCCGGCCACCTTTACTCCGGTCCGGTGGCCGGCTACGCCTTCGCGCCGCTGCGGGGCTTACAACCGGACCTGGTGGCGGTCGTCTCTCCCATGCACCACCCTTACCAGCCGCCGCTGCTGACCTCAGCCCACGCAGCGTACCAGACCCCCCTCGGCCCGGTCCACATCGAGCAGGGCGCCCTGGAAGAATTGGACGACCTCCTGGTCGAAGACCTGGGGTTTGGGCTCGCGCGCGTGCGGAACGACCCGGAGCATTCCCTGGAGATCGAACTGCCGTTCCTCCAACGCGCCCTGGCCGGCCCATTCCGTCTGCTGCCGGTCATGGTTCGCAGCCAGTCGGCGGAAGTCAGCCGAACGCTCGGCAAGGCTCTCGCGAAAACGCTTTCCGGTCGCAATTCCCTTCTGGTCGCCAGCACAGACCTCTCCCACTTCTACCCGCAGACCCAGGCGAAGGCCCTGGACGCAGAGCTGCTGCGCCAGGTGGAGGCATTCGACCCGCAGGGCGTGATCCGGGTGGAAGACGAAGGCAGGGGCTTCGCCTGTGGGCGGTTTGCGCTGGCGGCAGTATTGTGGGCGGCCCGGGAGCTGGGCGCCGACCGGGTGCAGGTACTCCACCATGCCACCTCCGGAGACGTGACCGGAGACTACTCAGAAGTGGTCGGGTATGCGGCCGCCGTGATCACCCAAACAAGCAGCGCGTGGACCAGTTGACTCCCCATGGAAACCGCCATATCTGCTGATGTCCTCGGCCTGTTCGCGGTCTTCATCCTGGTCCTGCTGAACGGCTTTTTCGTTGCCGCCGAATTCTCCCTGGTGAGCGTGCGCCATACGCGCATCGCCGAACTGGTTTCGCGGGGCGACCTCTCCGCCGCAGCGGTCCAGAAAGCCTTGAAGAACCCAGATCGGGTGATCGCCGCCACCCAGCTCGGCATCACACTGGCCAGCCTGGGCCTGGGCTGGATCGGGGAACCTGCGCTGGCGCACCTGCTGGAGCCGATCGTGAATCTATTCCCGGCGAACATCCAGGAGGGAGTCGCGCACAGCATCTCTGCGGGTCTGGCCTTTGGGATGATCACCTTCCTGCACGTGGTCGTCGGCGAGCTGGCGCCCAAATCCATCGCCCTGCAGAACCCGGAACGCACCTCCTTGCTCATCGCCCGCCCGACCCTGTGGAGCGAATGGATCTTCAAACCGGCGATCTGGCTGCTGAACGGCACCGGCAACGCCCTGCTGCGCTTGATCGGCGTGCAGCCTGCCTCAGGGCATGAACTGGTGCATTCCGTTGAAGAATTGAAGATGCTGGTATCCGCCAGCAGCGAAGGCGGTCTGATCCGTCCCCCGGAACGAGAGATGATCTACGCGGTCTTCAATTTCGGCGACCTCCTGGTGAGGCAGGTCATGATCCCGCGCACCGAAATCGTCGCAGTGGAAGCGGACCTCCCGCTGGACAAGATCGTTTCATTGATAACCGAATCGACGTACACGAAATTCCCGGTCTACGACGACGACCTCGACAACATCCTGGGCGTCGTCCATGTCAAAGACATCCTGCGCGCCATGCAGAGCACTGGCTGGGAAACCTGCACCGCGCGGTCCTTGGTGCGGGAGCCGATCTTCGTGCCGGAGACGATCTCCGTCAGCGCCCTGCTCCACCACTTCCGCCACAACCGCCAGCACATCGCGCTCGTCCTGGACGAGTTCGGCGGCACGGCCGGCCTGGTGACGCTGGAAGACCTGCTGGAGGAGATCGTCGGGGAGGTCAGCGATCCCTTCGACGTGTTCACTCCGGAGATCCAGGCCCTCCCGGACGGGTCGTACCTGATCGATGGACTGACGCTGATCGAAGACGTCAACCAGAATCTCGGCCTGGATCTGAATGACCGCAATTACGACACCATTGCCGGGTATGTGCTCGGTAAATTCAACCGCATCCCCAAGGTGAAAGACGCCATAGAGAGCGATGGCCTCCGCATCCAGGTGGAGGCCATGGACGGCCTGCGCATCTCTCGGGTGAGGCTGGCGCGCCTGGAAAAGGGGACAATTCCAGGTTGATCGTTCGACGAATAAAGTGAAATCCGATCCTGCCCCCGCCCTGACTTACCTGGAGATCGCCGTCAACGTCCCCCAGGTGTCAGGCGTCTTTCACTACCATCTGCCTCCGGAGTTGGAGGGGGTCGTAATTCCCGGCCACCTGGTGGAAGTCCCTTTCGGGAAGCAGCGCGTCCAGGGCGTGGTCCTGCGCCAGGTGGAGGCGCCAGCGGTCAGGGAAACGAAGGCGGTGCTTGCCCTGATCGACCCGGAAGTCGCCGTAACGCCCGCCCAGCTGGCCCTGGCAGAGCACCTGGCATACACCACGCTGGCGCCTCTGTCGTCCTGCATCAGCCTGATGTTGCCGGTCGGGCTGGCGCAGGTAGCCGACACGTCCTATCGGGCGGTAGGTCGCTCCGCCGCGTCAGGCCCGCAGCAGCTGACCGACCTCCAACGGCGCCTGCTGGACCTTCTCTTCCGCCGCGGGCCGCTGTTGGGGCGCCAGCTCGACCGGGCGTTGCCGCGGGCCAACTGGCGGTCGGCCATGCGCGCCTTACTCCGGCGCGGGCTGGTCACCAGCCAGACGGTCTTACAACCCCCGGTCGTGAAACCCAAGACCGTCCGCACCGCCAGCCTCGCTATACCACCCGAGGCGGTCGAGGAGCAACACGGCGCCCTCGGTCGGCCAGGCTCCGAAGCTTTCCACCGGCGCCGGGCGATCCTGCGCTGCCTGGCCCAGGCTCCCAGCCCGGTGGAGGTGGCCTGGGTCTATGCCGCGACCGGCGGGAGCGCCGCGGACCTGCGTTACCTGGCTGACCGGGGGTTGGTGCATTTGGGGGAGAGCCAGGCCTGGCGCGACCCCCTGGCCGGATCGAATATCGTCCCCAAGGAGCCGCCCCCGCTGATCCGGGAGCAGCAGGCCGCCTGGGAAGCGATCCGCACCGCGATCTCCGCCGACTTCGCCAGGCTCAGCCAGCGACGAGCTGGCGCTGAACCTGGCGAAGCGCCTGGACGAAACATCACCCAAGGGAACGCGCCAGAGAGCTCTGCTGGACTGGAAGCGCAGACCGGCGCCCCCTTTCTGCTGCACGGCGTCACCGGCTCGGGAAAGACGGAGATTTATCTGCACGCCGCAGCGGAAGTCCTCCGCCTGGGTAGGAGCGCCCTGGTCCTGGTGCCCGAGATCGCGCTCACTCCGCAGACTGTCCGCCGCTTCCAGGCGCGCTTCCCCGGGCTGGTCGGGCTGGTCCATTCCAGGCTTTCACCGGGGGAACGGTACGATACCTGGCGGCGCGCCCGCCGCGGCGAGTTGCGGGTCATCGTCGGGCCGCGTTCCGCGCTGTTCACCCCCCTGCCGGACCCCGGCTTGATCGTGGTCGACGAGTGCCACGACGACAGCTACTACCAGAGCGAATCGCCCCCCTACTACCACGCCCGGGAGGTCGCCGTCGCTTACGCCCGTCTGACCGGCGCGGTGTGCCTGTTAGGCTCCGCCACCCCGGACCTGGAGAGCCGGTACCGCGCCGATCAGGGCAGCTGGCGCTATCTGCGCCTGCCGGACCGCATCCTGGCGCACCGCCAGGTGCTGGACGAGCAGATCAGGGGGCTCCCCGTAGAAAGAACGCGCACCCACTACCGTCCCCTGGAACACCTGGCGGAGACGACCGACCTGCCCCCGGTGCGGGTGATCGACATGCGGCAGGAACTAAAGAAGGGCAACCGCTCGATCTTTAGCCGGAGCCTGCAAACCGGCCTCGCCCGGGTGCTCGAAGCCGGGCAGCAGGCGATCCTGTTCTTGAACCGGCGGGGAACGGCGACGTACGTGTTCTGCCGGGACTGCGGAGAGAGCCTGCGCTGCCCGCGCTGCGGCACGCCCCTCACGTACCACGCCCCGCCGCGCTCTCCCAGGAGCCTCACCCCAGCCGGACCGCCCGGTCTCAAGGAGGGGAAAAGCCGGCAGGGGGCTGAAACGACCGGTCTGACTTGCCATCACTGCGGCTACCGGCGGGGGATGCCGGCATCGTGCCCGAACTGCGGCAGCGCGGCCATCCGCCAGTTCGGCACGGGCACCGAGCGGGTGGAAAGCGAGATCCAGGTGCTGTTCCCCGGTGCCCGCACGCTGCGCTGGGATTACGACACCACCCGCCACAAAGGCGCCCACGAGCTGATCCTGGACCATTTCCTGGCCCACCGCGCCGATATCCTGATCGGGACGCAGATGCTGGCAAAGGGGCTGGACCTGCCCCTGGTGACCCTGGTCGGCGTGGTGCTGGCGGATGTCGGCCTCAATCTCCCGGATTTCCACGCCGCGGAGCGCGTGTTCCAGGTGCTGACCCAGGTAGCCGGGCGGGCCGGGCGCAGCCCGCTGGGCGGCGAAGTGATCTTGCAGACTTACCAGCCTGACCATTACGTGATCCGCTCCGCCGCCGGACACGATTACCAGGCGTTCTACCTCCGGGAATTGGGATACCGCCGCGAACTGGGCTACCCGCCCTTCAACCAGCTGGTGCGCCTGGAGACCCGCCAGACCAGCGAGGCGAAAGCCCGAGGGGCAGCCGAGGCGCTTGCCGCCCAGCTCCGGGAATGGATCGAAGGCGAGGGGCGCCAGGGGACCACACGCCTGATTGGGCCCGTGCCCTGCTTCTTCGACCGCCTGGGCGGCCTGCACCGCTGGCAGGTCATCCTGCTCGGCCCGGACCCGGCCGGGTTGCTGCGTGGCCGCCCGCTGGAGGGCTGGCGCATCGAGGTTAACCCGCCTTCCTTGCTATAATATCCATTGATGTCATGAGAACGTTCGGTAACTGCCGCACACGCCCAACCGTTGGACCTCCCTCGCCTCCTCGAGGGATGGGGGAAGTTCCCGGACGTAATCCTCCTCTCGGCAAACATTCTATGATCGGAGATCCTTATGGACCAGATGCGGCGTGAGATTCTCACCTGGAGTGACGTCGATGGCCTGATCGATCACCTCGTGCCCCAGTTCGAGGTGGAGTTCGAAGCGATGGTGCTGATCACCCGCGGCGGTATCATCCCCGGCGGCCTGCTGGCAGAAGCCCTGAACATCACCCACATCCTGACCGCCGCGGTCGACTTCCCGGCGCGAATGGAAATGGAAAAGACGGGGCTCTACGCCTGGCCCATGTACCTCCAGTTCCCGGAGGAGCACCTGCTGCGCGACCGGCGCGCCCTGGTGGTCGACGACGTGTGGGGGTCCGGGCGCACGATCACCTCGGTCAAGAACCGAATCGTCGCCGCCGGCGGCTACCCGTACACCTGCGTGCTGCATTTCAACCCGTACCGTAACCTCTTCAGCGCGGCCCGCCCGGATTACTACGCCGCCGTCACCGACGCGCACATTATTTATCCCTGGGAGATCGATCGCGGGACAGATCGCGTCCTGCTGGAGACGCCGCTGCGCCCGCCTTCCTGAATGTGTCCGGAACAACCTCGACCCGCGTCGCCCTGATCGGAGACGTCCACGCCAACCTGCCCGCCCTGGAGGCCGTCCTGGCACACGCCGGGGTGCGGGGCGCCAGCGCGATCTGGAACGTCGGCGATTTCCTGGGCTACGGCGCCTTCCCCGAAGAGGTCGTGGATCGCCTCCGCCGGGTGAACGCCGTTTCCATCATCGGCAATTACGATCTCAAGGTGCTCAAATTCCCGAGGAAAGACAGGAAATGGCAAGACAGCAAGCACCCTTTGAAGTATCTTGCCTTTAAATGGGCTTTTGAGCAGCTCTCGCCCGAAAGTCTGGAGTATTTGCGTTCCTTGCCCGAAGAAACACACCTGGCAGCGAACGGCAAGGAATTCTTACTGGTCCACGGCAGCCCCGCGTCGAACGCGGAGGCGTTAGTCCCGGCGACGCCCGGCGAGCGCCTGATAGAACTCAGGCGGCTGGCGAGGAAAAAATACGGGCGCGACTTCGATGGGATCGTCTTTGGCCATTCCCACCAGGCATTTGCCCACCAGTTGGAGGGGACCTGGTTCGTCAACACCGGCAGCGTTGGAAGGCCGGGCGACGGCGACTCACGCGCCTGCTACGCCTTGTTGGAGATCTCTGCCAGTAAGATTATGGTGGAACACTTCCGGCTGGAATATGACGTCGAGCGGGCTGTGAATGCCATCCGCGCGAAGGGCCTGCCGGAGGCCTTCGCCCAGATGCTGCTCCAGGGAAGAGAGCTGGAGGGGGTGCTGGAGTAGTTGAGGCGCGGTCCGATATGGTTACGTCATCGACGCGACTTACGCATCTGCTTTTACAACACGGCCACAGCAGCGGCGAACCGGGCGCGGACCTCCGGCCGGTCGAAGCGCGCCCACGCCTCCCGGAAGGTGACGACCAGGCGGTGGCGCTCGGCGTGCCGGGTCGCCAGGTAGGCCACGATCGGCTCCGGATCTTCCCGCTCGTCGATCGGCACCATCAGCTGGCGGTTTTCCCACTCGTCCAGGAAGTCGCGCAGGATCTGGCAGGCCACGTCGGCGTCGTTCAGGTCCCCCAGGTGGTCCTGGAGGGCCTTGATCTCCTCGATTAGCCCCCTGGCCTCCCCGCCGAGGACCTCGCGGAAGAATTCCAGCGTGTAGCGCAGCTTCTTGAATTCGATGCGCAGGGCGTGCAGCTGGTCGAGGGTGGCGGAATCCAGGACCGGGGCAAAGGCGCGCACGGCGCCCAGGCGGGTGTAGACCAGAACAGGCAGGACTTCGCGCACCAGCTGCGGCGTGGGTGGGACTGCCCGGCTTGCGCCTTCTCCCGGTGTAGTGAGGAACACCAGGAACCTGCGTTTGAACACCGTGTAGTCCTCGCTGTTCAGGTGCGCCAGCATCTCGCCGCGGCTCTTCTCTCTCTCCTCCCGCCAGGCTTCCAACAGGGGATCCAGCCCGCCACGCGCTTCCTCCGGGAGGGATTCCAGATACTGCCGGGCTTTCTCCATGAAGACGTCCAGGTCGCGCACACGGCCCAGAGCCCTCCCCGTGGCGCGCAGCCCTTTGAGGTAAGGATCGATCGCTTTAGGCTTGAAACCGCCGGCGAAGACCTCGAAGGCCGCCCGCATCCGCCGGGTGGCGACGCGCATGTCGTGCAGCTCCTCGATGTCCTCCCCGGAACGGGTGCCCTCTTCGTGGCGCACCATCTCGGCGAAGTGGTAGCCCAGCACTTTCCGGCCGGCCTCCGCCAGGGTGTCGGTCGCTTCCACGCCGGGGCTTTTCCGGTCCAGGAGGACCTGCAGGCGGTTCCGCGTCTGACTTTCCCTCCCGGACCGGTCGGTCTGGATGCTGACCGCCTGCCCGAACAACGCCGACCACAGCCTGGCCTTTCTTTCGGCAGACCGGGCGTCCTTCCCAGCGCCCTTTATCCGGATATTCAACGTTTCGGGCAGGCTTTCGATAGACAGGATCCGGGTCTGCCGGCTTCCCGACGCGTCCAGGCCGAACGCGATGCGCAACAGGGCAGCCAGGATGAGCGCGGTTCGTTCCGTGGGAGGATGCTCCTCTCCAGGTCCAGCGCTGGCAAGACGTTTAACGCCTCCACGCTGGAATGCGAGGATAGACTCTACGATCTGGTTTTCCTCCGGGTCGAGCTCTGCCAGGGGATTGGAGAGGATTAATATGCGCCCTGCTTTGCCCTGTCCACCACCCCTTTGATCTTCCTCGAGGTGCTGGATGAGGGCAGCCGCCTCAAGCAGCCGACGTTCGCGGGAGTACAGTTGGTGGACAGGCTGCGTCCCGTCGAACAGCGCCAGCGCCAGGTCGCGCCGGTGCTCCGCCAGGCGCAGGTGGGCTGGCGGCCGCTGTCCCTGCTCTTCCGGGGAGACAGCCTCTCCCGGAGCAGGCAGCTCGCCTTCGACCGCGCCGCGCGCTGCTCCTTCCAGGGCCAGATCTCCGTCGCCTTCCAGCGCTTCGAGCGCAGTCCGTCCCAATCCATTTTCTTCGGGGACCAGAGCTTCGGAGAACAGGACGGCTCGCAGGTCCTCCCTGGCGAAAATAGCTATGCCTTGCTCCTGGTAGCGCTGTTTCCAGTATCGCGTCTGGCTGGCGGACAGGCCTACCCGGCCCGCAACTTCCCTGGTCGGCAAGCCCTCGTCGTAGAGCAAGAGCGCCTGCGCGCGGCGGCGAACCGCCGGCGTCCCGCCGCGCTTCGCCAGGGCCTCCACGTCCGGTCTTTCAGCTTCCTTCAAAAGTAAGCCCATCGAATCCCTCACACCTTTTCCTGAATCGCTTCTCCATCTGTATCCAGACCCTGCCTCAGGATGGGAGGCCGCGCTTCGCCAGGCGCTTCTCGATCAGGCGCACCTGGACGTTGCGCGGCGCATCCTCCGGCGCCCGGGTCGGTTTTCTGAACGTTCCATCCGGCCTCATGGCGCGCGCTTTAACATTGTCTGCCAGGTGCTCGGCCAGCACGTCGTCGCGCAGGTAGCGGATCAGACCTTGGTCCTCGACCGGGAAAAGCACTTCCACCCGGCTGTTGATGTTGCGCGGCATCAGGTCCGCGCTGCCCAGGTAGATTTCCTCTTTTCCGCCGTTGCGGAAATAATATATCCGGCTGTGCTCCAGGAAGCGCCCGACCACGCTCACCACGCGTATGTTCTCGCTGATCCCCTGCAATCCTGGCCGCAAGCAGCACATGCCGCGCACGATCAGGTCGATCTTGACCCCAGCCATCGAGGCCTGGTACAGGGCTTTGATGATGCCTTTGTCCACCAGCGAGTTTATTTTGAATATCAAATGCCCCTGCTCCCCTTTTCCCTGCAGATCAGCCTCACGCTCGATCAACGCCACCATTCTTTCCCGTAAGTTGACGGGGGCGACGAGCAGGTTGCGGTAATCTTGCTTGTTCGAATAGCCGGTCAGGTAGTTGAACAGATCGGTGGCGTCCGCCCCGATCTGCTCGTCGCAGGTGAACAGGCCGATGTCCTCGTAAGACAGCGCGGTGACCGAGTTGTAGTTTCCCGTCGCCAGGTGCACATACCGCCGGATGCTCTCCCCTTCTTTGCGCACGACCAGGGCGATCTTGGAGTGGGTTTTCAATCCGAGCAGGCCGTAAATGACATGCACGCCCTCCCGCTCCAGCGCCCGAGCCCAGCCGATGTTGCTCTCCTCGTCGAAGCGGGCCTTCAGCTCCACCAAAACGGCCACCTGCTTGCCGTTCTCCCGGGCTTCCATCAAGGCCTTGACGACCGGCGAGTTGCGGCCGACCCGGTACAGGGTCTGCTTGATCGCCAGCACGTCCGGATCCCTGGCGGCCAGGTGCAGGAAATCCACCACCGGGGTGAACGAATCGTAGGGATGGTGGAGCAGGATGTCACCCTTCCGGATGGCGGCGAAGATATTGCCGTCGAATGTCTCCCCCTTGAGCTCGGATGGGATCGCGGGGACGAAAGGCACATCCTTGAGATCGTAGCGATCGATCTGGTAGAGACCCATCAAGTTACTCGAGCCAAGAGGACCTTCCAGGGTATAGACGTCGTTGCGATCCATCTCCAGGTTCTGAATCAGGATATTCCGGACGTGATTTGGCATTTGGGGATTTACTTCCAGGCGCACGACCGACCCGAAGCGGCGTTTGCGCACGCCCTGTTCGATGCTTTCGAGGAGGTCGGAGGCTTCCAGTTCTTGAATCATCACGTCGGCGTCGCGTGTTATCCGAAAGGGGTGGGATTCTACGATCTTCATCCCGGGGAAGAGGTCGGGAAGGTTAGCGGCGATGACCTGTTCCAGCCAGACGAAGTAATGGTGGTGGGGCACCGTGCCGTCCCGCCGCACGCTCCCCGATGAGCGCTTGATCGGCACCAGGCGCGGCAGGGTGCCGGGCACTTTTATCCGGGCGAAGTGGTCGGTCTTGTCGCGGATGAGCACCGCCAGGTTCAGGCTCTGGTTGGAGATGTGGGGGAAAGGATGTCCGGGGTCGAAGGCCATTGGAGTCAGCACCGGGAAGACCACTTCGTCGAAATAGCTGTCGACGCTTTCCCTCTGCTTATCGTTGAGCTGGGCGTAATCCAGGACGTGAATACCGGCTTTGTCGAGCCGAGGCAGCAGGTCTTTCGTCAGGCATTCCTGCCCGGCGACCATGATCTCCAGGGCCAGCTTGCGGATCGCAGCAACCTGCTCGGCTGGCGTCATCCCATCCGGCGGCAGGTCGACCACGCCGGCCGCGACCTGCTTCTTTAACCCGGCAACGCGCACCATGAAAAACTCGTCCAGGTTGATGCCCAGGAAAGCCAAGAACTTGACCCGTTCCAGCAGGGGGTTGTCCACGTCCTGGGCTTCCTCCAGCACTCGCCGCTGGAATTCCAGCATGCTGAGCTCGCGGTTGATGTACAGTTTTGGGTCGTCCAGGTCGATCCTGGCTTCGACTCCCTCCTTCGATTCTTTGAGCTGTGCTGTCATCCTATTTCCCTCCGCCGCCTAACCCAAAGCGGTGGACTTTTCCTTCTTTTTCCTCTTCTTCGAACCAGCAGAGCTGCCTTTCTTGCCTGCCCGGTCAACGCTATCGGCAAAGGGGTCGTACTGTAGCTCCTGGCTCAGCCTGTCGACAAGCGTTTTGAGCACTTTCACGCGCGCGTACCACTTGTTGTTGGCCGCGACGATCGTCCATGGAGCCGTCACCGTACTGGTCTTGAGCAGCATGTCGTTGACCGCTTCTTCGTACTGGTCCCACTTCTCCCGATTGCGCCAGTCCTCTTCGGTGAGTTTCCAGCTGCGCAGGACATCCCCGGCGCGGGCTTCGAAGCGCCGCAGCTGTTCATCGGAGCTGATCTGCATCCAGAACTTGAACAGGATGGTGCCGAAATCGACCAGCTGCCGCTCGAACTGGTTGATCTCCCGGTAGGCGCGCTTCCAGGCCTCTTCGGTGCAGAACCCCTCGATGCGCTCGACCAGGACGCGGCCGTACCAGCTGCGGTCGAAGATGGCGATCTGCCCGGATTCGGGCAGCCTCCTCCAGAATCGATAGAGGTAATGGCGGACTGCGTCCTCACCCTGGGGGGTGGCGATCGAATAGACCACGTAGCCGCGCGGGTCAAGCTTCTCGGTGACGCGTTTGATGGCTCCCCCTTTCCCGGCTGCGTCCCACCCCTCGAAGACCATCACCACCGGGCGCTGCTGGACATAGACCTGATATCCCAGGCTGTGCAGAGCAACCTGGTACTTCACCAAAGAATGGAGATATTCTTCTTTTTCTAATGCGGATGTCAGATCGACTGTCTTGAGCATGTGCGCAATCTTCTTGCCTGCAATAAGCGGAAGCGTGTGCTGGTTGTTATTTTAACTGGGAGGCCGGCAACCCGACGGGCTCCTCTTGGATAACTTCTTCGACGCGGCTTTCCTCGCCCTCGCCCGCCGCACTTTTCAGCCACAAAGCCGGGTCGGGGGAAGCGCCTGCCGCAGAAAGCCTCTCCTCCAGCGCGCCGATGATCGTCCGGTAGACCTTGATCAGGGAATAGCGTTGATCGGTGGCTTCCACGATCGTCCAGGGTGCCCACTCTGCCTCGGTGCGTTCGAAAGTCTCTTCGTAAGCCAACAGCCATTCCCTGTAATGGCGATGGTGCTCCCAGTCTTCGGGCTCGACGTGCCAGGCGTTCAGGGGATCCCGGGACAATTTCTCAAACCGCCGCTTCTGCTCCTGGCGGCTGATATGCAAGAACAGCTTGATGATCAGATAACCGTCATCGGCCAGGGTGCCCTCGAAGTCGACGATGTCCCGGTAAGCCGTCCGCCATTCGGATTCCGGGATCAGATTTTCCACGCGTTCCACCAGCGTCCGGCCGTACCACGAGCGGTCGAAGATCGCCCACTCGCCCCGGCCGGGGATCTTGAGCCAGAATCGCCACAGCCAGGGGCGCTTTTTCTCGTACGTGCGCGCTGCTCGGATGGGATAAAGTTTGAAACCGCGCGGATCAAGCCTGGTGGTCAGGTGCTGGATCGCCGTTCCCTTCCCGGCTGCATCCCAGCCCTCGAAGAGGATGATCACCGGGATGCCGGCATCCCAGGACGCTTTCTGCACGGCGTAGAGGTGGTTCTGCAGCTCCGGTTTTAACCGCCTGTATTCTTTCTTCCCGAGCTTCAGGGAGAGGTCGATATTTTCCAGCATGTCCGGTCCAGGGCCGAAAGGGTTTGGAGCGAGTCACTCCTATTTTATCCCATAAAAAGAGGTAGGTCTATCGGAATAGAAGAAAACCTCCCGCCAGATATGAATCAGCGGGAGGTTGGTTTCAATTTCCGCTGGTCTCGCCCCCTACTAAGCCGCCCCCAGCCAGGACCGCCTTGAGCTGCGCCTGGCGCGCCAGGTCCGTGGCTGATGCAAGAATGCGCAGGGCTTCTTCCGGATTGTGGAAACCCATGCTGTTCTCGGCAGAGATGAAGTCCCACCGCAGCTGGGCTTCCCGGTGCAGCTGGCGGGCCTCCTCCAGCAGGGTGGCGTCTGCCCCCGGCGATGCTGCCGCCGCCTCGATCGCCTTGATCGCCGCCACAATAGCTTCCTCGGCCGCGCCCATCCTCTCGCTCACCTGGTTCTGGATGATGGATACCCGGCTGGTGACGTACGCCACGTCGGTGTGGCAGGCGCCGCAGGCGGTTTCCGCGTTCAGGAGCGGGCTTTTCACATTGTGGGTCGAGAACTTGGCTGCTCCGTCGCGGGTGTAGGGCATATGGCAGTCAGCGCAGGCCACTCCAGCGTTATAGTGGGTGCTGTTGGCGGTAAAGATCTCGTACTCGGGGTGCTGCATCTTGATCATGGGCGCGCCTGATTGCGGGTGGTCCCAGTCCTTGAACTGCAGATCGGCGTAGTAAGCGGAGATCGACTCGATGTCCGTCCCACCTGCCCATGGGAAGGTCAGGTATTTCCCCTCTCCAGCGAAATAGTATTCGACATGGCAATTGGCGCAAACCACAGTGCGCATCTCTTGGCGGGTGAACGTCCGCCAGTCCCTGCCCTGCACCTCCAGCGCCTCCTCCAGTGCAGGGTTGGTCACGATCAGGCGCATGGTGTTGGCTTCGTGGCAATTGGCGCAGCCGATGGGGTGTTCGATAAGCTTTCCCAGCTCGCTGAAAGGGGTCTTGTCATATTCCGCCATGCCCATCTCGCTCCACAGCTGCGGGTTCGCAGCCGTCTTGCACGAATAACAGGTGCCGGGAGTGGTCTCATTCACCCTGCCCGTGGCGCGAACATCTGTGAGGCTGTTCAGGTGGCCGCGCTCTTCGTTGTAATCCTTCGAAAAACTGTAGCCAGCGAACAAGGTCAGCAGGCGCGGGTTGTTCTCCAGCCTGGAGAAGGGGTTGGAGCCGCCGTAAGCCGTCCGCTCATTGTTCATTTCTGTCAGCAAAAGTGTGGAGTACTGGTTGGGGAAATTGACACCCCACCTGGACGAATCGGGCTCCATCTCGGCGATCTCCACGAGAGGCGCAATGCCGCGCATGGGCGGAGGCTGGTTGTTGATGTATATAAGCAAGCCGATCACAGCCGCGGTTAACAGGACAATGACGCCAGCCAGGACAGCACCCGTCTTGGAGATTCTCATTGGCCTTCCTCCTTGTGTTGGTATGGCAGCAGAGAGATACCGCGCTCTCCGTGCGCCACGCTGCGGTGGCACTCGAAACAATAGCGGTCCGAGTCCATCAGTCCTTCGTTTGTCTCCGCAATCGTCTCCGCGTGGCAGCGGATGCAGTTCTCCTGGACCACCCGGCGCGACGACTCCTTGGCCCGGATCGCATCCGGGATCTTTCCGAAAACAAAGGCGGTGACGTGATGGTAGCCGGAAAGCGCTTTTACGTAGTATTTAGGGATCAGGGGGTGAGGGGTATGGCAGTCTGCGCAGACAGCCCACTGCTTGTGACCGCCGTGGAACCAGCCTTCGTAAACGGCGTCCATCACGTGGCAGTTGTTGCAGGTGGTGGGGTTATTGCCCAGGTAGGCCGTGAAATCGGTGACATACATTCCCAGGCCGACGACGAGCAGCAGTGCAGCGATGCCAGTGAACAGGACGAATCTCATCTCGTACTCACGCCAAAGGTGGGGTTGAGTTTGGGGTATATGTCACACAGCTGCGAAATTTATATCATATACATCCCTGATCTGGCAATCCCAGACAGCCACGCTTTCCGGTAAAGAAGATTGGAGGATTTGCGCAGATACCAAATCACATTAAATGTGACCTCTATAACGAATCAAAATACCACTGCAGCTCGTCTTTGAGATCCGCCAGCGAATCGAAGACGAACAGCTGTTGGTTGTAGCTCCAGATCGCCTTGTCGTAATTGATGATGGTCTCCACTTTGAAGGGCAGCAGCGGCACGTTGCCTGCCAGCACGTGCTCCATTTCACCCGAGGAGGAGATCAGCCCGGCGCCGAAGATCTTCACTTCCCCAGCCTCCCGGATCAGCCCAAACTCCGTGCTGAACCAGGCCAGCCGCTTGATGTTCTCCCTTTGCTCCGGATTCGCCCGGTGGAAAGCCGGCGCGAACAGATCTTGCAGCTCCGTGTATGCCGGCAGCACCATGAAGGGCAGGTGCCCGAAGATGTCGTGGAACATGTCCGGCTCAGGGGTGAAGTCCAGTTCCCCCCAATCGCGCAGGTAGTCCGTGACCAGGAACTCCCGGCAGGCGAAGTGCCGGTACCACTGCACGGCGTCGGAATAGCGGATCTTCGTCCGCACCGTGCTCCAGCCGGTACGCGGGGTGATTCGCCCATTCAGGAAATCGAGCCCTGGTATCTGGTCTGCGGGGAGCTCCAGAATATCAAACCCTTCCAGGTATTCCCGGCACGCGTATTTTTCCACGCGCGGCAGCTGGCGCCTGTACAGCGTCTGCCAGATCTTGTGCTGTTCGCTCGTGAATTCCATTAAAACCTCCTGAAACAGGGACCGGAAATAAAAAAAAAGCCACGGGGTCGGGGAGGACCTGTGGCTTCAATTAATCCGTTAGACTTAGATTGAGTACTCTAAACCAGGCGCCTCCAGATCGGCCCACGCGCGCACACCGCCGACCGGCGGTATGTATAGGCGTAATAATAGGCGGGTGAAGTGTAAAAACGGCCTGACATATGAGGCACCTTGGGGTTGGCAAACCAAATTCTATCACCACCCGCAGGGCTGGTCAAGAAATTAAGATAATTCTCCTCTGAAATGCTTTTTTACCCCATGTTCCCAGAGATCAAATTCTCAGACCACTCTGACGAGCGAACCACGCGCCGTCTTTTCCACTTCGATCCTGTTTGGGAAGGCGTCTTTCAATTCGTCGATGTGAGTGATCACCAGGATCTTGGAGAAGTCCACCCGCACCAGATTGATGGCTTCGATCAACCGCTGACGGCCTTCCGCGTCCTGGCTGCCAAAGCCTTCGTCGATCACCAGGGTTTGGAGGCGCGCGCCAGCGCGCTGGGCCAACACCTCCGCCAGCGCCAGGCGGATGGCGAAGTTGACCCGGAAGGCTTCCCCTCCACTGAACATCTCGTAATCCCGCGTCCCGGCGCTGTCGCTGATCTGGATATCCAGGGTCTCCCGCAGGTCGTCGCGGCGCTTGTCCTTGTACGCCGCCTGAGTCACGAAGCGCACGGACATCCCCCCGTTGCTCAGGCGGTCCAGGACCTCGTTTGCCCGGGTTTCGATCTGCGGCAAAGCCTGCTCGATCAGCAGGGCGGGAACGCCATCCTTGCTGAAGGCACGCTCCAGCTGCCTGAATTGAGCGACTCGGTTGGCGAGTGCCTCTCGCTCGAGCCCCAATGCCTGGCGGCGTAATTTAAGGTCATTCAGGACGAGGACTTTCTGACGGGCGGCGCCCACTTCGACCCGGAGGCGATTTTCGTTCTCCTTCAGATCCAGAAGCTGGCGCTCCGCAGCATCTAGGTCGGGGGCTTCCGCCTGGGAAGCAGCCAGGTTTGCGGCAGCGCTGGTATACTCTTCCCTCTGGCGTTCGAGCTCCACGCGGAGTGCTTCGATCTGGCCGTGCAGGTCGGCGATCTCGCGCGCCAGGGGTTCGAGGGCCGCCCGCGCTTTCTCCAGGAGGTTCATCTCCTCTACGCTGGATCGGATTTCCGCTTCCAGGCGACGGTCTGCGTCATGGGCGGCTGCATCGTAGCCGATCTCAAGCAGCTCCGCATCGATTTGCGCCAGGCGTGACCGGGCTTCCGCTGCAAACGTCCCGCTTTTCAGCTCAGCATGGATCTCTGCCAGGCGCGGCGCCAGGCTCGCTTCCCATTCCTGGCACTGTGATCGTATCGAATCGAGTCGGCTGGCATAGCGGGCGATCAACGCCTGCTGTGCTCGCAGCTCCTCTTCCGATTGGGCGAGGTCCGCGATCTGGGCCTGAAGTTCGCGAACCTGCTCGCCCTCCTGCTCAAGAAGCGCCTTGTTGGCACGGAAGCGGTCCCCCATTTCCCTGCCTTTCGCATTCAACGCTTCGATCAGCGCCTGCCGGTCGGCAGGGTTGAGCGGCTGTCCGCACAGAGGGCAGGTCGCGCCTTCGACTTCCTGCAGCTGGTCGATCCGGATCTTCAGTTCATCCATCTCAGCTTTGAGGCGCGGATTTTCCGCCTTCGCTTCTGCCTGGCGTTCCAGGGCGAGCTGGAGCTCTTCATCCAGGCGCGCCCGGCGAGCCAGGCGGTGCTCGGCGTCTTTCGCCAGACCTTCAGCCGCAGCAAGTTCGACCTCCACCTGAAGGGCTTCGGACTTCAGGCTCTCGATTTCGGCCTGGCGCGCTGCCAGCATCTGGAGTTCTTGTTCCAGCCGCGCCTGGGCCGCGTTGATCTCGTCCAGCGGCCCCTGCCGGCGCTTCTCGTTCTCTCGGAAGCGGGCGGCAATCTCCTCCCACTCTTCGAGGCGCGCCCTGACCTCCAGCCAGGAAGCGTGCGCAGATTCGATCTCAGCCGCCCGTTCCAGCCGGCTGGCAAACGCGCGGCGCTCCTCTTCTCGCTCCGCATGCCGGCTCACCAGCTGACTCAGCCGCTGTTCGCCATCTTCGAGCTGGCGGGCGAGGACAGCCACCAGTCGGCCTTGCTCCTCCAGGGTGGCAGCAGCCCGGCGGATCTCGACCAGAGCAGCCTCCTGGTTTGCCCGCGCCTGGGACAGGACTTCCAGCTCCCCTTCCAAATCATTAAGGCGTTTCAGCCGCGTCCCCTCCTCCTCGAGCTCGGCGGCGATCTCGTGCAGTCGCCCATCCAGCGCCTGGATCTCCAGCTCGATGCCTCTTCGTCGATCAGCAGCCTGCTGTCGGTAGCGCTCCCAGATCTCAAGGCCAAGGATGCTGGCTAAAATCCGTTTGCGGTCGCCCGGGCGCTGCTGGGTGAACTGGTCGGCCTTTCCCTGGAGGAAAAACGACGCGTTGATGAAGGTATCATAATCCAGGCGCAGGGTCTCCTGGATTCGGGCTTCCGTGTCCCGCAAAGTGCGCTCGGTCAGGGGTTTCCAGGTGGCGGTAGACGAAAGCCAGACGACCGGCGACCAATTGCCATCGTCATCGGTCGGTGGTCCTTGGTCCTGGAGGATGTGGAATTCCAGCACTGCCGGTTTATCACGCGGCTTGGACCGCAGCACCCGGTAGACGTTTCCCTCGTAGGCGAAGATCAGGCACACCTCCGCTGCTTTGGAGTGGGCGTTGATCAGCGAGTCGTCCCGCTTGCGCGCCTGGCCGAACAGGGCCCAGGTGATCCCATCCAGCAGGGAGGATTTCCCCGCACCGTTTGAGCCGGCAATGCAGGCCAGATCGAAGTCTGAAAAATCGATCTCGGCCCGTTCCCGGTAGGAGAGGAAACCCGAGAGGCTCAGGTAAAGGGGGATCATCAGCCCGGATTATACCGTGCCGCAATCTTCTTATGTCGGGAATGCGGCGTGCGTTCACCCCGCTGAAAATGGTTCACCCCGGAAGCAAGGCTCCGGGGTGAACACGAAAGATGATCAGGAAGATCCGCTTCGCCCGCTATTTCTTCATCCAGAGTTTGAAGTGATCCTTCCGGTACATCTCGAATCCTTCGATGTAGATGTACCAGGTTCCAGCTGCGGGATTCTCGATGACAGCCCGCTCCGGCGCGTTCAGGGTTGCGCCGTCGATCGAGACCAGGTTCAGATCCGGATCGAAGATGAGCATATCGATGTCGCTGGTGGGGAACTTCGTCCAGTTCCGGGTGAAGACCGTGTCGAAAGTGACCGAGCTGAGCCCGGCAGGGACATCCACCGGGATGACGAACGCATCGCCCATTCCGATGTCGGAGCTGGCCAGCAGCCTGCCACGCTTGAGGCCATCGTTCTCCCGCGTCACGCGCATCTTGAAGCTGACCGGGGACTCGTTCGAGAAGTCGCCCACCAGGGAGACTTTCATCAAGCCAGGTTCCATGGGCTGGTATGTCCAGGGAGTGCCCGCCACAGTCCACGGACCGTCTTCGATCTCAATGGAGAAGGCATCCCCGTAAGCGAAGGGATACCAGTAGAGGCCAACCGGGTGGGCTACAGCCGTGCGCTTGGCGCTCTGGACGTGGACCTCGAGGGCGTTCGGCCAGTACGCGTACGCCGAGTTGTCCGGCGCGACGATATCGAAGAACTCGATGGTCACCTTGCTGGTGAACGGGGCGATGGAGAAGACCGCGGTGTGCGTCTCGCTCGGGTTCAGAGTGATCGTGGAGCTCTCATAAACGTCCGTCTGGAACTTGACAGGATCGCCGAGGATGCTCGGCGCGAGTTCGCCGGTGTAGACCGGGTAATCCATGAGGACTGGCGGATTGCGGAAGGTCTTCAGCGCGGCGACCATGTCCAGGGCGCCGAATCCGACGTCGTTCGCTCCCTGCCAGCTGCTGCCGACCACGCTGGGATCCGCCGATTTGAGGAGGGATTTATACCAGCGATGGATCGGCGTATCCGAGCCGTGCTTGTTCTCGTAGTAGGAGTTGATCAGCGCAGCGCCGCCTGCCACGGTGGGGGAGGAGAACGAGGTCCCACCCGCCCAGCGCAGTTCATTTTGCGGGCCGGCGTGGAAGTTCCACAAACCCAGCGCGGAGATGTCCGGGCCCATGCGTCCGTCACTCATGGGACCTCGGCTGGAGAAATTCGTCACCCGCACTTCATCCGTCGGCCGCATCACCATCCCCTGGCCTGATCCAAGGCCAGAGATGAGGCCCAGGTATTCATAGAGAACGCGGGAGGACGGTGCATAATCCAAAGCCCCAACGGCGAGCGTCCGGAAGGAGGTGGCCGGGGAGCCGATGCTGTTCGGGATCGGCCCATCGTTGCTGGCGGAAGTCACGACCAGGATGTGCTCCTTGCGGAATTCGAGCAAGAATGTGTCGAAGATATCCTTGCCATCGTAGAGCGATGAACCGCCGAGGCTCATGTTCACCACATCAACATCCAAAAGACCATCCCGCTTGAGAGTCAGCAGGTGGTCGAGCCCATCGAGGATGACCGAGGTGGGCGTCGAACCGCCAGTCACGTCAAAGACCTTCACCGGGTAAAGCTGGGCGAGCGGCGCCTGGCCTAAGATCGGGACGAAATCGACCGACCACGGCAGGTAGGCAGAGATCGCCTGGTAGAGCGGATCGCCGGGATCGCTCGTGAAATCCAGCGCACAGGCCGAAGCGATCACACCTCCCACGTGTGTGCCGTGCCAGTGATTCAGCGGATCGGTCGCGGGAACGCCGTCGCCGGTGGCATTGTAGCCATCCGGGAATCCCGGCGCGCCGATCACTGCGTGGGCAAGGCAGACATTCGGGACTGTGCCCGTGTCAACTACCGCCACCACGGTGCCCGCGCCAAAGTCTGTCGCTTCCCAGACGTCGATAGCGCCAGTGTAAATAAAGTTCGCGTAACCTTCCGGGAGTGCGGCGAGGTCCAGAGATTTCGGATCCAGGGCTTTCACGGCGATGCCCGCCGCGTCCTGCACCAGATACGATTCGGGGGCTGGCTTTTCCTTCAACCCGACCTCTGCGCTCAGTGAGATCAGCCGGTCCTTCACGATTGTCAAGACCCCCGGGGTGTTCAGCAGCGCCAGGTAGTTATCCACTGGAATTCTGACCGCCAGGACCGGGACGTTCTTATAGGCGTATTTTACTGTACCTCCCAGCGCATTGACTTTGCTGATTACCGAACTGCTGGCCCCATCGGTCTTGACGATCAGGTCTACGGTTCTATCCTTGGAAGAGATATTGCCCGCAGAAACCGGACCGGATAGGGCTGGCATCGCGAACAGTCCGGCTACAAGGGCTAGCAATATGAACAAAGAAACGAGCCGTTTCATAGTATGTTGCCTCCGCCTAGATTAATTGATTAATTTGAACCAATCTAAAACAGACATTGTTATCAACTTCGGGGGGTTTGCCTCACCTCCTTTCACAGAGGGCAAGATCTACCTCGCTCTCAGCCAGCGGGATAGAAGGGCAATGAAAACTCTCCTGGAAAAAGCAGAATTTTTGCTATTCGATCATAAAACTAACATCCTGACCAAAATCCCATTCAACAGCCCCGGTCAGGTCCGAACCAGATAATTCAGACGGCCACCGTTAAAAAGCAAACGAAACCGACCTGTGGCCGGTTTCGCAATTGGCTCCCCGCAGGCTCCCCTCCCTTGGAGGTCGTGCGACCAGTCCAAGCCTGTGGATCACTGCCTCCACACAAATCAATATAGCACATTCGTAAAGAGAAGTCAATGATCCTCCGTTGGGAAAAAAGTACTCATCGGACTAGACATTAATGACTAGATCTGGTCGCCGTCCAGTCCCCGCTTCACTCCCACCAGGGTGATGTCATCCTCCTGTTCCCACCCCACTCCGGTGAAGTCACCCAACTCTTTTAACAGTCGATCGATGAGGGATGCACTCTCGACGTATTCATCTTCAAGCAGGCCGATCAAACGGCCTGTGCCAAACATCTCACCCTGGGCGTTATGCGCCTCCACCAGACCATCACTGTAGAAAATCGCGCAATCGCCCGGTTCGAGGACGGAAGATTGGTTTTCATAGATCATATTCACCATCAGGCCAAGCGGCATCCCGGTAGCTCTTAGCTCGACGACACCCTGGCGAGTGTGGCAGTAAGGAAGATTATGTCCGGCATTGGCGTATACCAGCTCACCCGTTTCTGGTTCCAGGATGGCATACAGACAGGTAACGAACATATTGGCAGGGATATCAACTTGCAAGAGATCGTTTACCCGGCGCAATGTCTCCCCGGGGGTCAGGTCTTTGTGGGCAACCGCGCGCAACATCGTCCGGGTGGTCGCCATGACCAGCGCCGCCGGGATGCCTTTATCGGTTACGTCTCCAATAAAGATGCCCAGGCGTCCATCGTCGAAGCTGACAAAATCGTAGAAATCACCACCGACCGTCCTCGCCGGCTGATAATGCGTGGCCATCCGCCAGTTGCAGAGATCTGGCATCTCTTTAGGCAACAGCGCCACCTGGATGCGGCGGGCAAGCGCGAGCTCCTGTTCCAGGCGCTCGCGCTTCAACGTCTCTGCCTGCTGCTCAGCGACCAGCTGGGCCACCCGCACGGAAGGCGCAGCCTGTATCGCAAGCCTGGAGAGCAAAATCCGATCATCAGCCGAATATTCCTGGCCGCTGAGATGCGCCCCGAGGCTGAGCCAGCCGAGTAGCTCGCCGTGCGTGAGGAAAGGGACGATCATCTCCACCCCCGCGGCATTCATCTTCCCCAGACCTGCCGACTCCAGCTCCAGGTCCACCATTTTCACTGCCTGCGGGGCGTTCTGAAAATAGGCGACCAGGGGATCCCTGACCGGCACGGTAAGAGATCCCAGGATCGGATTGATTTGCTGTTCGAAGACACTCCCGGCAGGGCGATAGACGGAATATGAATCCCCAAAACGCAGCCAGACGTGGATATGCGCCGGCAGGATCGTCTCCCAGATCACCGACTCAAGGCGCTGGATGACCCGATCGAGGTCCACCTCTTCCTGCAGCGTTTGAGTGAAAGCCTCGAGAGTTTTGGCAATGTCGTACTTCCGGCGGTAGAACCGGCGGTCAATGAAGACCTGGACGTCTCTCCGCAACGGGTTGAAGATCGCCACAATCACCAGGGTCGAGACCACCGCCGCCAGACTCGAGGTCTCCCCGGTCAGCTCGCGGAAAATCTGCTGCGTGACTAAAACGGTGAGGAAATAGACCAGCGCCAGGAGCAGCGACAGGACACCGTAAACCAGGGTGCGGTTGACGATGACGTCGATATCCCACAGGTGGTAGCGGAGGATGGCGATGGCGATCACCATAGGGAAGAGCAGTAAAAAGGGTACGAAAATCGCCGGGTTCCAGGCAAAATTAAACCTAAACAGGGGCGCTGTCATCCACACGACCACCGGTGTGAAGGCGAACAGGCTGCCCCACAAGATCACCCGTGCCTGCTGGCGGGCGACAGCGGATTGGCTGGTTGCCTGCCGATAGAGCATCACGCCGATAAAGACCAGGATCCCGAGAGCGGCGTAGAGGTATTTGAAACGCCAGGCGGCGATATACTCCCAGGGGTTCGCCCTATAATTGACAACTGCAACGACGCCCCAGACCGCCAATCCCAGAGAAACCAGTATCGGCAGATACCGCACTGCTGTATACCGGGTCCCGGCGAACAGCTCCTCTGGGAAAACCAGCGCCAGGCTGATCACCGCGCCGCCCACCTGCGCAAGGGCTATTGTCCACAAGATCGACCCGGCATGCGTCGAGATCAAATCGAAATACAGTCCCATGACGACGGCGATGCTCGCGCAGAAGAAGGCGAAGACCTGTCCGGGAGAGGTGTCGCCCCGCAGGCGGTAGATCAGGCCCCCAATCGCCAGGTAAACCAGCCCTACCAGGTACGGCAGCCAGAAAAAGAGCACCTGATCGACAGGGGAAAAGATGTTCACGCGGACGGAAGGGTACTTGCGCTGCGTCCCATCTGGAAAGACCGTCCAGACTTCCACCGGTTCCCCAACCGTAAGGTTGGATACTATCGAAAGATACTCTTCACTGGTCTCCACCGCCCGGCCATCGAGGTGGGTGATCCGTTCCGGGTGGTTGATGCTGAGGCGCTGGGCGTTCCAGATGACTCCGCCCACATTCGAGACCACCAGGCTTGGTTCGACGACGAAGCCCAGGAATGGCCTGGAGCTCCATGAGACGGCGAGCACGGGCGCATCCAGAAATACCAGGAGCGCCAGGGCAAAGACAGAGGCCACCAGCAGCCTGCCCGGCGAAAGGCGCCTTGCCGGCGGGTTCTGGACTGGTGCCGCCTTCTCTTCTGGCCCGGACAGGATATTACCCTTTAGATCCTCGGACATGCCTCACCCCTGGGCGGATGCCGGCTCAATCCGGCCCGCGCTCCCACTCGGAGGCGTGCGGCCGGCCCAAAGCCCGCCACTCCGGGGCAAGCGGCATCACGCCCAACTCCCTCACCAGATTGCGAGCAGCCAGGCCGATGATCGCGGTATAAGTCGGATAAGCCAGCTCCAGGTCCGCGAGCTGTTCGACCCACATATCGGCTGCCATTCCAGCAGCGATCAGCTGGATGATCTCGAGTGCCTGTTCGCCGACCACGTGTGCCCCCAGGATGCGGTGCGTCTCGCCCGACACGATCAACTTGCAGCATCCTGTCGGGTGACCATCGATGATCGCCCGGTCCATCGCAGCATACGGCACTTCAGCGATCACACAATCTGGCTCCAGAGCGCGAGCGCGCTCCTCGGTCAGCCCAACGCTGCCATATTCCGGATCCGTAAAGCCGCCGTGAGGGACGATCTTGTGGGAGTATGGCTGCCCCATCCCCAGGACCGCGTTCTCGGCTGCAACTCGGGCCTCGTAACCAGCGCTTTGCACCAGCATCATCCGCCCGGTAATATCGCCGGCTGCAAAGATGTGCGGCGCAGAAGTCCTTAGATATTCATCCACCACAATGTAGCCGCGCTCGCTCTGCACCCCTGCCGCGGGGAGGTTCAACGTATCGGCGTTTCCCGGCCAGCCTGTCGCCAGGACCACCGCTTCCGCGGCTGCCTGCCGCGCCTGTTCCCGGTGAGCGTACCAGACGACGAGCTCTCGAGCTCGTTTTTCGATCCGCTCGACGCCTCCGATACCGGTGACGACCTCGATCCCTCGCTCAATAAAAGCTTTGTGTACTTCCCGGGAGATACACTCATCCTCCATCCCCAACAGGCGGGTGGCGACTTCGAGAATAACGACGCGAGCTCCAAACGCTTCGAAGATCGAAGCCAGCTGGCAGCCAGTCGCCGCGCCGCCGATGATGATGACCGAGCGCGGCAGCCGGTCAAGCCTCCAGATATCGCTGTGCGTCAGGGCATGCTCGTTCCCCGGAAAGGTCAGCCTCCGGGCGTGGCCTCCTGCGCAAAGGATGAACTTTTCCGCCCCGAGCTGCATCCCCCCTTCCGTGGTCACGGTGTGCGGGTCTGTGAACCGCGCGTCGCCGACGGCGATGTAAGCCTCCACGCCTGCCTCCTTCAGGTGATAGAGAAGCTGTTTTTTCTCATGCAGGCTGTAGACTTTTTCCTGGGTGCGCTTCATCAGGGCGGCGAAATCCACCGCTGGCCGCTCCGCCACCAGCCCGAAATCGGCGAACTGTTCAGATTCGCGCGCCAGGCGGGCTGCCCGGGCCAGAACCCTGGTCGGCACGCAACCGTCGTTGGTGCAGGTCCCGCCCAGGTGGGCGCGTTCGACCAGAGCCACTTTGGCGCCCAATTCGCTGGCGCGCAGGGCAGCCGTGACCCCTGCTGGGCCGCCGCCGATCACGAGAACGTCGTACAAATTTTCCTCCTTATCATCAAACTTACAAGATATGGATGTATCCCTTTCGCCAGGATCGTGAGGCTATCCGCCGGGATTTGATTCGAAGTTCGAGGCGCGGGGAATGAGGCCGGCATTGCACGCCCGGAGCCAGGTTGTCAGGTCTTCGGTCGTCCCTTTGGCAATAAAGGGAGTATACCCGTCTTATTCGATTAGAGGAAGGCGGGAAAAGCTCTGAGTCGATGCGATCAAGGTGCGGCGCACCTCTGGAGCTCTCTCACCCCGTTTCAAAGGCAAAGTTTGCTTCCAGTGTTGATAGGATGCACCGCACCCAGATCCCGTAAGGCTTCCGCCGGATGGAACGCAATAATTATAGAACTTGCGCAGTTGGTAGGAGGTTCTCCTGATCTGCGTAACTCCTGGATTATTTACTGCGCAGGCATCAATTCTTAATTACCTGCCTCGATCCTTGGCAACAGCCAGAATGCCTGGTCGCCGTCCGGTGCACCGTTCGCCAGCACGCTCAGGATGAACTTGACATCAAAGCCTGCCAGCGCGGTCAGGTCGATGTCAATGGTGGTGAACGAGCCGTCGTAAGTCTCGCGCCCCTCCCAAATCAGGATATCCTGTCCGTCTCCGACCCGGTAGCTCAGCCGGAAGATCACGTCGCACTTCTCAGCCCCACTTAAACAGGCTGCAATCGCCTTGAAGCGGTGGCCGGCTTTTACATTGAAGGCGGGATATTCACCGCGGATGAACCCGTCATTCGTGTGCTGAGGCTGCATCCAAAGCCCGGCTTCGTTCTCCTTGCGGTTGATCTCGATAACCGGGGCTTCCTCCAGCACTACAAAGCCATCCACATCGCCTGACTGGCCGGGGCAGGGCAGGTTCCCGGCTGCGGTGCTCCAGCTGGCCGTACAGTAGTTGTAGGTGAAATCGTAGGCGAATTTACCCGCCTGGAGCACGTTAATCTCCACCCAGAAGGGACCTTTTTGGTCCGATCCCAGGCCAAACACCTGGCCCGTGGAGGTGCTCAGCTGCCAGTTGCCGCGGTGCTTTCCAGCCTGGGTCGGGGCAACCAGGTTCACCGACAGGTCGATCGTCTCGCCCGGGTTGACGGTTCTCCCGATCGGAGAAGACTGCGGGCCGGACATCCGCTCGCCGCTGGCGAAGACCAGCAAAAAGTCGCTGGTCCAGGCGCACGAACCGATGTTTCGCAGACGCCAGGTCTTGGTAAACTGGGCGCCGGGCGGGAAGATTGTGCCATCTTTGACGGTTACGTCCCCCTCGAGCTTGGCCCAGTAGCACGGTGTGGGTACCGGGGTGGGTGTGACCGGCGTGGGGGTCAGCGTCGGCAAAGGCGAGGTGGGAGTTGCCGTCGGCTGGGCAGTCAGCTGGGGGGTCGGGGAGGGCGAGAGGCCGGGAACGGTCGCCGTGGCGGCGCTGGCGGTCTGTGTCAGCTGCGCCGCAAAGGTCTGCGCGGCCTGCGTGTGCAGCGCCTCCAGCCCTGCAGGCGTGGACCGGGTGACGTAAAGCGGGTAGAAGTAGGTCAAAGCCAGGCAGCCTATCCCCACCAGCCCAACAATGACTATAAAAGCGATCCCGATGCCGATCAACAGTCGGATCGTATTCTTATCCATTGGCGTCTCTCCTCAGTCTATCGAGTAAACTTATCATCTGATGAACTCCTGCTCACCTGACCCTTTTCGGTTTGAAGCATCCGGAGCACAGTCGAAGGATGCGCACAAACTTTTGTCCACCTTCGCAGCCCAGCCGGTTAATTACAAATTAATAGACGGTTTTCCTGTATTTTATTGTTCCCGACTGCCTGGACTCTTTGCGAAGTTGAATTAACCAAGCATCCCTTGCGCCAGCAGCACAGCGCCCATGGCGTCTTCGGCGTAGCCATCCGCTCCGATTTCCTCCGCCCAGCCGCGTGATACCGGGGCGCCTCCGACCATGACCTTGACTTTCTCCCGCAGCCCGGCCTCTTCCAGGGCTTCGAGCACTGCCTTCTGCTGGAGCATGGTCGTGGTCAGCAAGGCAGAGAGCCCCAGGATCTCGGCGCCGGTCTCCTGCACCTTGGCGACGAATCGCTCCACTGGCACGTCCACTCCCAGGTCGTGGACTTTGAAGCCGTTGGCGGTCAGCATAGTCCCCACCAGCGACTTGCCGATGGCGTGGATGTCCCCTTTGACTGTGCCCAGGACCACCGTCCCTGCCACCTCCAGCTTTTGATTCCGAGCCAGCAGCTCTGGCTCGAGCAGCGCTATCGCCTGCTGCATCCCATCAGAGGCGATGACCAGCTCAGGGAGAAAGTACTCGCCGCAGGCGAACCTGTCACCCACGACATTCATCCCCGGCACCAGCCCTTCTTTGATGATAGTCATCGGTTCCAGGCCAGCCTGGAGAGCCTGGGCTGTCAGCGCGACAGTCGCCTCCGGCTCACCCTCAACGAGGCTGTCCCTGATCTTGTCCAATAATTCGCCTGTCAACATCTCGCCTCCTTTTATAACAGGTTGATGCCCGCCGGAGTCACCGGGCGAATTTCGACAAAATGATAGCCTGATACCCACCGGCTGTCAATCATGCCACTTGTCCATGGTTATCGAACTAGTACCCAGATTAGATCCAAATCAGTATATAATCCTTGTAACGGACAGGGGTATTGGTCGTTTAATTCCCCGGAGGCCGAGCCGATTCAGCACGCTGAGGGAGCCATCCCAGGGGGCTGATTACAATCGCACAGCGAGAGATTGAGATGAAATCGAAAAAAATCCTGCACTTAATGAGCCTCGTTTTCCTTGTCGCCGGGTTCTTAGGAATGTTCACGCCGGCCGAAGCTTCCGAAGAGGTTCAAGGCATCCCACCTGATGAGCTGCAATCCGCCGTGGCCTACCGGATCAATGCCGGCGGCGCGGCCTACACCGCTTCCTCCGGAGCCCTCTTCATCGCCGACCAGGCCTACTCCCCCGGCGGCTTCGGTTACACCGCCGGCAAGCCCATCACCACCACCAACCCCATCGCCGGCACCGCCGACGACCCCCTCTTCCAGGTCCAGCGCTCCAACACCACCTTCTCGTACCTCTTCGATAACCTGCCCGCCGGCAATTACGCCGTCACCCTGCACTTCGCCGAGATCCAGGTCTCCGCCCCCGGCCAGCGCCGCTTCGACGTGGCCATCGAAGGCAGCCTGCTCCTGGACAACTACGACATCTTCGTCGCTGCGGGCGGCGCCAACATTGCGATCGCCGAGACTTTCGTCGTCGCCGTCTCCGATGGACAACTCAACATCGACTTCACCACCGCCACCCTGCGTGCCGCTCTCGCCGCCCTCGAAGTCACCAGCAGCGGGACGCCCGAGCCAGCTCCGGATATCGCCGCCTCCCCGGCCGCTCTCAACTTCGGAGACGTGTTCCTGGGTTCCTCCAGCGATCTGATTCTGACCGTATCGAACCAGGGAACACTCGACCTGCACGTTTCCGCCCTGACCACCACCAACCCGGCCTTCTCGGTCGTCGCCCCGGTTGTCCCATTCACCATTACTCCCGGGAACAGCACCCCCGTCACGGTCCGCTTCACGCCAGTCGCGACCGGTCCGCAGAACGGCGACCTGCAGATCGCCAGCGATGACCCGGACGAACCGACCTTGAGCGTTCCCCTGTCCGGCAACGGCATCCAACCGCCGGCAGACGTCCCGGACATCGCCAGCTCCTCTTTGATCCGCATCATGCCGGTCGGCGATTCGATCACGGTCGGGAGCAACTCGGGGGAGATCGATCCGACAAAGTACATCTCCTACCGGCGTGACCTGTGGGGGAGCCTCGTCAACGCCGGTCACCAGGTGGACTTCGTCGGCAGCCTGGTCAACGGCGAGTTTTACGGAGACTTCGATCCCGATCACGAAGGGCACGCTGGCTGGCGGGACGACCAGGTGGCAGCTAACATCTATAACTGGCTGATGGCCAACCCTGCCGACGCCGTCCTGCTGCACATCGGCACCAACTCCCTCAGCCCAAGCCCCACTGACGTGGAAAACATCCTCAACGAGGTCGACCGCTTCGAAGGCAACACCGGTACCGTGGTCACCGTGGTCCTGGCGCGCATTATCAACCGCACGAAATACAGCGCGACAACTACTGAGTTTAACAACAATGTAGCAGCCATGGCGCAGACCCGGATCGCCAATGGCGATCAGATCGTCATCGTCGACATGGAAAATGGGGCCGGTCTCATCTATAAGAAGCAGCCGACTGGAGATTTTTGGGACAGCATCCACCCTTACGCCACAGGCTACTCTAAGATGGCTGTGGTATGGAGGAATGCCCTCTCCACGTTCATCGCAAACATAAACTTCGGTAATGTGAACTTGGGCACATTCAGCGAACGGACCATCACGATCTCTAACGTCGGCGGAGCCAACCTGAACGTCTCAGGGCTGTCCACGACCAACCCCGTTTTCACGGTCGTATCCCCGGCGGCGCCCTTCACGATCCCCCCGGGGAACAGCGTTCCCGTTACTGTGCGGTTCACCCCTTCCGCCTCGGGAACGCAGACTGGCAGTCTCCAGATCGCCAGCAACGATCCCGATGAACCCACGTATAAATTGTCGCTTCGAGGTAACGGCGTCCAGCCGCCTGCAAACGAGCCGGACATTTCTATCACCCCGACTTCTCTGGACTTTGGCCAGGTGGTGGTCGGCTCTTCCACCGACCGCACCCTGACCATCTCCAATCTCGGTGCCCAAACGCTTACTGTCTCGAGCTTGACATCCTCCGACTCGGCTTTCACAGTTGTCTCACCGGCGACCCCATTCGACGTCGCCCCCAGCGCTGACCAGGTCGTCACGCTGCGCTTCTCCCCGATCTCTGCGGTCACCTACAGCGGCAGCCTGCAACTCAACAGCAATGACCCGGACGAGCCTTCCCTTTCTGTCTCACTTTCCGGCCAGGGAATTAATACCCCTGCCGTGGCCTACCGGATCAATGCCGGCGGCGCGGCCTACACCGCTTCCTCCGGAGCCCTCTTCATCGCCGACCAGGCCTACTCCCCCGGCGGCTTCGGTTACACCGCCGGCAAGCCCATCACCACCACCAACCCCATCGCCGGCACCGCCGACGACCCCCTCTTCCAGGTCCAGCGCTCCAACACCACCTTCTCGTACCTCTTCGATAACCTGCCCGCCGGCAATTACGCCGTCACCCTGCACTTCGCCGAGATCCAGGTCTCCGCCCCCGGCCAGCGCCGCTTCGACGTGGCCATCGAAGGCAGCCTGCTCCTGGACAACTACGACATCTTCGTCGCTGCGGGCGGCGCCAACATTGCGATCGCCGAGACTTTCGTCGTCGCCGTCTCCGATGGACAACTCAACATCGACTTCACCACCGCCACCCTGCGCGCCGCCCTCGCCGCCCTCGAAGTCACCAGCAGCGGAAATCCTTGATGGGTCTACTCAAGGAGATGTATAACCGCTCACAATAAATAAAACGGGCGGCAGCACTGCTGCCCGTTTTTTCTTCTCGAGTTTATTTGAAAACCACCCACTTGGCGGGGGTTGGACATCCAAAAATCCCCTCGCCGTCCTGTGTATTAGAGTGTCTTAAACGCATCGAGCGCAGCTGCGACCGTATCCTGGATATCTTCCGGACGGTGGGCAGTCGAGACGAACCCTGCTTCGAACTGGGAGGGGGCCAGGTAGATACCGCGCGCCAGCATCGCCCGGAAGAATCGTGCGAACCGGTCAATGTCGCTGGCTTTGACGCTCTGCCAGTCATAAACAGGCGCTTCCGTGAAGAACAGCGAGAACATCGTTCCGACGCGCGTCTGCCGCACGGGTACGCCCACCTCCCGGGCAGCTCGAGCGCAACCATTTGCCAGCTGCTCGCTGGTTCGCTCCAGCTGAATCCAGGTTTCTGGTCGGGCTAATTCTACCAGCGTCGCGATCCCCGCCGCCATCGCCAGGGGATTGCCGGACAGCGTACCGGCCTGATAGACAGGGCCCGCGGGCGCCACCATCTCCATGATCTCCCGCCTCCCGCCGTATGCGCCGACCGGCAGTCCGCCCCCGATCACTTTTCCGAGAGTGGTCAGGTCAGGCTGGATACCGTACAACCCCTGAGCGCCGCCTGGATGGACCCTGAATCCGGTCATCACTTCGTCGAAGACGAGCAGGGCGCCGTGTGCTGCGGTGAGCGAACGCAAACCGTTCAGGAAGCCATCCAGGGGCGGCACGACTCCCATATTGCCAGCCACTGGTTCCACGATCACCGCCGCGATCTCCTCTGGATGCTGGCGAAAGAGCTGCTCGACCGATTCGAGGTCGTTGTAGCGCGCTACAAGGGTATCCTGGACAGTCGCCGCCGGCACTCCGGGCGAGTCGGGCAACCCCAACGTGGCGACGCCCGAACCAGCCCGAACCAGGAGCATATCCGCGTGCCCGTGGTAGCAGCCTTCAAACTTGACGATCTTATCGCGCCGGGTGAACGCTCTCGCAAGCCGGAGGGCGGACATCGTGGCCTCGGTGCCGGAGTTAACGAAGCGGAGCATCTCGATGCCGGGCATAAAGGATTGCACCCAGCGCGCCAGTTCGATCTCCAGCGGATTCGGCGCGCCGAAGCTCGTCCCGCGCCCGACGGCTTCTTTAAGGGCGGAGACCACAGCAGGATGCGCGTGCCCCAGGATCAGAGGGCCCCACGAAAGGACATAATCAATGTAGCGGTTGCCGTCCACGTCATACAGGTACGGCCCCGCGCCCCGTTCGATGAAAACGGGTTGCCCCCCGACAGCGCGAAAAGCTCGCACCGGTGAATCGACTCCGCCGGGAAGCAGCTGCCGAGCCTGCGCAAAGAGCTGGATGGATTTCTCGATCCTCATCCGATGGTCACTCCTGTCAGCTGCTCGACCGCCCGCGCGCCAGAACGGATGCAGTCCGGGATACCGATCCCCCTGTATCCGTTCCCGGCCAGAGCCAGGCCAGGGAGTCCGGCCAGCCCGGCATTGATCCGGTCCAGGCGAGCAGCGTGTCCGAGCGTATACTGCGGCATTGCCCGCTCCCAGACAGTTACCCGGGTGAGGAGCGGCCTGGCTGTGATCCCGAGCGTCTCACGGAGTTCCTCCCTGGCGATCTCTTCCAGGCTCGCCTCATCCCAGGCGATATCCTCCTGTCCGGCGCGGCCGATAAACACCCTCAGCAAAGCTTTTCCTGCTGGGGCGCGGTGCGGGAACTTGGTCGAAGTCCAGGTACAGGCCAGCGCCTTCCTCCCTTCCCGGCGAGGAATGGCGTAGCCGTAGCCGTCCAGCGGCCGGGGCAGGTCGCTTTCCTCGTATCCCAGAGAGACCGTGGCTGTCGTCGCATACTCGATGGCGCGCAGCTCCCCCGCCAGACCAGGGGCAACCCCTGCCAGGAGGTTCGCGGAAATGTAAGCTGGCGTCGCCAGGATCACAGCCTCCGCCTCCAGACAGGATCCATCCTCCAGCTCCAGGCGGTAACCGCCCTCTACCCTCTCAAGATGCCTGGCTCCATTCCCGATGATCATGCCCGTCTCCCTCTCTTCCAGCACCTCCACGAGAGTCTCCACGATCTCCCCAAGCCCTGAAAGTGGCGTCAGGAAAAGGCTGCGTGATCCGCTGGCTGGGCCTTTTCCATTCTTCGGCTGCCGGGCACGCGCAGCCAGTGCTCCCCGGACCAGGCTTCCATGTCTGGCCTCCAGCTCCCGTAAATAAGGGAACGTGGAAAGGAGGCTCAGGCTGTCGCCGTCTCCGGCATAGATCCCGCTCATCAGCGGCTCGATCAGCGCTTCGTAGGCCTCTCTCCCCAGGCGGCGGGTCACGAATTCCCCAATACTCTCATCGTCTTCAGAGCTGCTCCAATTGGCAGGGGGCAGCAGAACATCCAGCCCCATGCGCAGTTTGCCCGGCCAGGAAATTAAACCACTGCGGACCAGGTCTCCGAACCGGGTCGGGATCATCATCGACAGCCCGCCAGGCAGGGGATGCAGCTGGCCTCTGCGCAAGATATAGGTATTTTTCTTGTGGGGGTTGGTGCCACGCAGCCGTTCCCCGATGCCAAGTTCGCGGCAAAGGTCCACCGCCCAAGGTTTGGCTGCGATAAAAGTATCAGGCCCGGCTTCCAGGACAAACCCGTCCACGCGATCGGTGCGAATTTTGCCTCCCCAACGATCTTCTCGCTCGACAAGGGTCACCTGGCGGCGATCGGTGAACAGCCGACTCGCGTAATACGCTGCCGCCAGCCCGGCGATCCCTCCGCCCACGACGACCAGCCGCTTCACCGGGCGCTCCATTCGTGCACCAGATCCACAACTGCCCGGACATTTTCGACCGGCGTTTCTGGAAGGATGCCATGCCCCAGGTTAAAGATATGCCCTGGACGGCCTTCCGCCAGAGACAGCACTTCTTTAACCCGCTCCCCAAGCAGGGTCATGGGAGAGAACAGCAGGACCGGGTCGAGGTTTCCCTGCACGGCAAGGTCATAACCAACGGTCTGCCAGCCTGCGTCGAGCGGGATGCGCCAGTCGAGGCCGATCACGGTGCCGCCTGCCTCCTTCATCGATTGCAGCAGGGTTGCCGTCCCCGTACCGAAGTGGATCACCGGCACATTGGCAGCCTGGACTGCGGCAAGGACTCGCCTGGAATAAGGCTGCGCATAGCGGACATAATCCCCGGGGCTGAGAGCACCCACCCAGGAATCGAAAACCTGCACTGCCTGCGCTCCCGCCTGCGCCTGGGAGAGCAGGTAGGCCGCCAGGGTACTGGAGATCTTCTCCATCAAATGGTGCCAGGTCTCCGGGGAGGTGTACATCAGCCGCTTGGTATGCAGGAAATCCTTCGAAGGGCCGCCCTCTACGATGTAGGAAGCCACCGTGAAAGGCGCGCCCGCAAAGCCGATCAGCGGGATGCCGCGCCCCTCCAGCTCCCGCCTGACCAGGCGGATCGCCTCAAAGACGTGCCCAAGATCGCTTTGGACGTCCACCTCCCGCAGGCGGGCAACACCTTCGGCGCTGCGGACAGGGTTTCGAATCACAGGACCTTCGCCGGAAACGAATTCCAGGTCCAGCCCAAGCGGGATGAGCGGGAGCAGGATATCGGCGAACAAGATCGCTGCATCCACTCCAAGGATATCAACGGGTTGCAGGGTGACCTCCGCCGTGACCTCCGGTCGCCGGGTGATCTCCAGCAGGCTGAAGCGCGCACGGATGGCGCGGTATTCCGGCAGGTAGCGCCCGGCCTGGCGCATAAACCAGACTGGCGTGGCGTCCACAGGCAGGCGTCGGCAGGCGCGCAGGAATCGACCCTGCGGTTCGGGAGGCGCGTCCACCGAACCTGTCTGAACAGACAATGCCGGCGATGCCTTCATTTCCAAGCAGTTCCTCCCGGCAGACCTGAGGTGGGCTGTCCGGACCTCCGATAAGCTTCGGGCTGGTAGAGGCAGGCGGGGTCGGTCTCCAGGTAATCCCCGGTCACACCGTAGGCGCGCCCGCGCTGCCCGCCGCACACCTCGCGGTATTCGCAAACGCCACAGCGGCCTTTCAATTTTGCCGGATTCCGCAAATCCAGGAACAGGGGGTGTTGCTGGTAGACCTGGACCACGTCGTCGGTGCGCACGTTGCCAGCCGGGACTGGAAGAAATCCCGAGGGCATGATCTCACCGCGGTGAGAGATGAAGAGGAAACCATTGCCGTCATTGACCCCTTTCGTTGGGCGGTCAAGCCCGTCGGCGAATTGAAACCCGGCTCCCTGGAAGGTGATTTCCTCACCGTCGTCCGCCTCTGTACGCCGACGCTGGATAGCCACCCGGCGGTACATCGGCGCGGCAGTTGCTTTAATATCGAACGGCGCTTCCCGAGACAGGTCGTACAACCAGTGGAACGTGCGCTCGTGCTCCTCAGGGGAGATCATCCAGGCCGCCTGTGCGCGCCCGGTGGGCACCATGAAAAACACCGACCACTGTACTGCCTGCACGGCTTTGACAAATGGCACCATCTCGGGCAGCGAATCCACGTTGAAGCGGGTGACGGTGGTGTTGACCTGCACGCTCAGCCCGGCATCCTGCGCGCGGTGCAAGATCTTCATCGTGCGCTCCCAGGAACCTTCGACCTGGCGGAATTCATCATGTGCGCCGGGCGATGGCGCATCCAGGCTGAGGGCAATCCGCCGGATGCCTGCTTCCCGGGCTTTCTCCAGACGCGCCAGAGTGGGCAGCGCGGTGGCAGTGGGCGTCAGCGAGCAGCGCAGACCCCGCCCGGCTGCGTACGCGATCAGGTCGAACAGGTCCCGGCGCATCATGGGATCGCCGCCGGTGAAGACCAGGATCGGGCTGCCGAAGCGAGCCAGGTTGTCGATCAGTCCGAAGGCCTCAGCAGTGGTCAGCTCGTCTGGGTGGGGGACATGCTGGGCATCAGCCCGGCAGTGCTTGCAGGCGTAGGCGCACGCCCGCGTTACTTCCCAGGCAATGGTGAAAGGAGCGCGGGTGAAATCGGCCTGGAGCATGCGCTGGTCGTGGTAGCTTCTTTCTGCAGCTGCCTGCCCGGTGAGGGGAACAGGACTCACGCCAGCCATCCCGCTGCCTCTTTTGCGTGGTAGGTCAGAATGAAGTCCGCGCCGGCCCTCTTGATGGCGGTCAACGCCTCCAGGACCGCTGTCCGCTCGTCGAGCCAGCCGTTCGCGGCAGCGGCTTTGATCATCGAGTACTCGCCGCTGACGCTGTACGCGGCCAGAGGCAGCTGCGGGTATGCCTGCCTGAGCATGTGGAGCACATCCAGATAAGGCAGGGCTGGCTTGACCATCAAGATGTCTGCACCCTCCGCCACGTCCAGCGCCACCTCTCGCAGCGCTTCGCGCGCGTTCGCGGGATCCATCTGGTGTGACCGGCGGTCGCCGAACTTCGGGGGGGACTCGGCTGCCTCACGAAAAGGCCCGTAGAAAGCCGAAGCATATTTAACAGCATAAGAAAGGATCGGTATGTGCTCAAATCGGGCTTGATCGAGGGCAGACCGGATCGCGGCCACCATGCCGTCGATCATGCCGCTCGGGGCGACGATGTCGGCGCCCGCCTCGGCATGCGAACGGGCCGTCCGCCCCAACACTTCCAGAGTCTCATCGTTGAGAACGTATCCCTCCGGTAGGTGAAGATGCAGCAAATCGCCGCTGGCGTTCAACAGGCCGCAGTGACCGTGATCGGTGTATTCGCACAGGCAGATGTCTGTGATCACGAGCAGCTTCGGGACGGCAGCCTTGATCGCTCGAATGGCCTGGTGGACGATACCCTCTGGATCAAAATTCTCCAGGCCGATCGGGTCCTTCTGAAGGGGGATCCCGAACAGGATCACCCCTGGCAGGCCCAACCTGGCGATGGATTCGGCTTCGTACGGCAGGCGGTCTACAGACCACTGGAAGATCCCTGGCATTGAACGGATCTCCTGCCGGACGTTTTTCCCGGGACGCACGAAGAGGGGATAGATCAAATCCCGCGGGGAGACTTCCGTCTCCCGCACGAGGGTCCGGATTTCCGGAGTCAGCCGCAGGCGGCGTGGGCGATGGACCGGAAGAGGCGGTCTCCAGCCGGGGTCAGGTGCGGCATCCGCGGTGCGCCGCCCCACCGGCAGTTTGCTGTCCAGCGTATCAACCAGTTTCATTTTTATACCTCAATAGAGAACCAACCAATCCTTCTACGGTGTATTGCTCTGCCACAACGCCGGGTCGAAAGCCTGCCTCCAGGGCAGTCCGGGCTGTGATCGGCCCAATACAGGCGATCAGCGGTTCGCCAGGCAGGTGGAGGGGGTCAAATCCGGCCCTGCGCACCAGGTCGACGAAATTGCGCACGGTCGACGAGCTGGTGAAGGTGATGATATCGATGCCCTCGGCCAAAGCCTGGATGCTCTGCGGATCAGGCACAGCAGGCAGGGTCCGGTAAGCCACAACCACGTGAGCCACGCCCCCGGCTGCGTTGATGCCATCCGGAAGCGCCTCGCGCGCCAGCTCCGCGCGCGGCAGCAGCACCCAGAGACCCCTGATATCCCCCAGCCCCGGGAGTATCGCCTCGGCGGTGTATTCGCAGGGTACCAGGTCTGGCTGGCAGCCGTGGCCTTCCAGGGCAGCGGCAGTCACCGGACCGATCGCAGCGACTCGCAACTGTCGGGGAAGGCGGTGAATCTCTAATACTTCCATCCGCTCCCAAACGGCCCGGACTGCGTTGGCGCTGGTCAGCACCAGCCAGGCATAGCACTCCAGGCGCGACAGCGCCTGGTCCAGGGCGGTCAGGTCTGCCGGCGGGGCAATCTGGATAGTCGGGAAACAAACTGGCAGCGCTTTGGCTGACGCCAGTGCCCGTATGAATCCACCCGCCTGCGAGGCGGGGCGAGTGATGAGGATGCGCTTGCCCTCCAGGTTCATACCTGCACCGCCAGCAGAGACTTTGCTCCCTCAGCCAGCGCAGCAGCTGCCAGCTCGGCTCCCAGGGCAGCCGGCTCCTTCCCAGAGGCTGAAAGTCGGATCGTGCGGCTCCCATCCAGGGAGGCGACCAGCCCCTCCAGGGTGATGATCCCATCCTGATCCGCATACCCATAGGCGGCGATGGGCAGGGCGCATCCGCCGCCCAAGCCCGCCAGGAAGGCCCGCTCGGCAGTGGTCGCTGCGCGAACTGCTGGATCCTCCAGCACGGATAAGAAAACCGGTGTTTCAAGATCATCGACGCGGCACTGGACCGCCAGAGCAGCCTGCCCGGGTGCAGGCAGCATGACCTCGAATGGCAGATACTGGGTGATCAGTTCAGCCAGGCCGAGACGGATCACTCCCGCAGCTGCCAGGACGATGGCGTCGTACCTTCCCTCCTGGACCTGCCTGACCCTGGTCTCCACGTTGCCGCGCACCGGCGACATCTTCAGGTCCGGGCGATAAGCCAGGAGCTGCGCCTGGCGGCGCAGGCTGGAAGTCCCGACAACCGCGCCCGATGGAAGGTCATCCAGGCTGCCGCCAGACGGCGAGATCAGCACGTCGCGCGCATCCTCTCTTGCCGGGATCACCCCAACACACAGCCCAGGGCTGTCCTCGACCATCAGGTCCTTCAAGGAATGAACTGCCGCGTCGACCTCACCAGCGATCAGAGCTGCCTCCAACTCCTGGGTGAATATGCCTTTTCCCCCGATCTCGGGGAGCGGGCGAGCACGGTCGCGGTCTCCCTGGGTGTGGATCACGCGCACCTGGAGGTCCAGGTCGGGCCAGACTGGCTTGAGACGATCGATCACAAATTCCGTCTGAGTACGGGCTAATTTCGAGGGGCGAGTGGCGAAAATCAGCTTTGGCATTCGGCTCAATCCAGGTCAAACAGCTGGCGGGTAAGGTGCGCATAATCTGCGGCATCGGGGCCATTTAATTGAGAGCGCAGGCAGGCCGTCGGCGCGTGAAGGATCTTCTTGACAATGCTCTTCGTCAACGCGGCCACGCGTTCCTTGTCTGCCGGCGTCAGGTCCGGCATCCGCCGGAAGGTCTTCTCGAGTTCCCGGAGTCTGATCTGGTCAGCCTGTCTGCGCAGCTCAGCGATCAGCGGGTTGACTTCCATTTCGGTAAGAAATTTCATGAATTCAGCGCGCTCCTCCTCTATCACCTGCATGACGTGGGGGACCTCCCGGGCGCGAAGGGCCAGCGAATCCTCCAGGCAGTCCCAAAGCGCATCCATGTCGTAAAGGGTGACTCCGGGGATCTCTGCGACCTGGGGGTCAACGTTGCGCGGCACTGCAATATCCATGATCACCAGAGGACGCTTCGGCCGGGTTTCCATCGCCTCTTCCACCATTCCTTTACAGATCACAGGGTGCATCGCACCAGTGGAAGCAATCACGGCGTCCGCGATCTCTAACACTTCCGGCAAGTGAGCGAAGGCGACTGGACGACCGCCCCATTTTTTCGCCAGCCCCTGTGCCCGCTGCAAGGTCCGATTCACCACATATATCTGGGTCGCGCCGCGTTTAATCAGCGCTTCTACTGCCAGCTCAGCCATTTCACCAGCACCCAGGACTGCAAAATGGCTGCTGGCGACATCTCCAACGATCTCTGTGATCAGGCGCACAGCCATCGACGAAATTGTGGCGGGATTCTGCGAGATGCTCGTCTCTGTTCGGGCACGCTTCCCGGCATGGACAGCAGACTGGAAGAGGCGCGTCAGGACCTTACCGGCAGCACCCTGGCTCTGCGCCACCTCCAGCGCTCGAGAGACCTGTCCCAGGATTTGTGGTTCTCCGAGGATCAAGGAATCCAGCCCGGCCGCCACTGAGAAAATGTGGTGGACTGCCTCCTCGCCGGAGTACCGGTACAGGGACAGGGAAAAGGTGGGCCGGGAGATCCCCCGGGATTTTTCCAGAAACGATTCAAGCACGGTGAAATCTTCGTGGGAAGCCACGCCGTAGATCTCAACCCGGTTGCAGGTCGATAAGATCGCGAGCTCATGGACACCAGGCGCGCAGTCCCTGCCACCTTGCCGGAACTCCGCAAGGGCAGCCTGCCGGGCTTGCTCATCAAAAGCCAACCGCTCGCGCAGGACCACGCTCCCAGTTTGATGGCTGACACCAATACAAAGGATCGTCATACCAGTGCTCTGTTAGCCTTAATACCCCCGTGGGTGGCGCGGGTTCTTCTGAGCGAGTTCCAGGCCCGGCAAAGCTTCCAGGACCAGGTCGGCCAGCGCCCGGATAAAAGTCGGCGAGGTGTTCAGGGAGGGGCTCCTTTCCAGGTGTGCCCCATGGCGGCGTGCGATCTGCTGGCAGCCGATATCGATGTCGTACAGCACCTCGACATGATCGCAAACGAATCCGATCGGCACTACCAGGAGATCTTTTTCGCCCTTTTGGGCAAGCTCTTCAATCACTGCCTCTATCTGCGGGCCTAACCAGGGAACGGCGCTGGCTCCTGCGCTTTGGTAACAGAACTGCCAGCGCCCATCCCGTAGCTCGAGGAGGTCCGCCAGGATGCGAGATGTCGCCCGCAGTTGGGCATCGTACGGATCTCCCACCTCGAGGATCCTGGCTGGCAAACTGTGAGCTGTGAAGATCACGTACGGATCGCTCGCCGTGGCGAAACGCCCCCTGGCTTCGAAATATCTCTCAGCGAGAGCAGCGATCAAACCGGGATGATCGTGCCAGTTCTCGATGCGCGCGAATAAGATATCCGCGTCCTTCTCCGCGAGGCTTTTCTCGAGCTGCTCGAAATATTTACCAACGCTCATCCGGGAGCTATGGGGGGCCATGACGAGCGCGATCGCCCGGCGGATCCCATCCGCCGCCATACTTTCGACAGCCCGCCCGATGCGCGGTTCCCAGTGGCGCATCCCGACGTAAGCCCTAAAGTGGAGCCTCTGCGAGGCGTGTTCCCGGTTCAAGAGTTCAGCGACCGCGTTCGCCTGGGCCTTCGTCCAATCCAGCAATGGCGAGCGCCCACCGATGCTGGCGTAGCGTCGGCGAATTTCCGCCACCAGTTCCGGGGTAGGCGGGCGGCCCTCCCGAACGTCGATCAGATATGGTTCCATCTGGTCCAGCGAGTCGGGGCTGCCATAAGCCATGAAGAGGATCCCAACGATCTCAGGAACTTGCATCCGGTTTCTTCCTCACTCAAACAATGCGAGAGCCTCGTCTTCGGGGTGGTAAACAGCGGCGTGAAGCGGAGTATCCCGTTCTGTGTATCGCCGGGCTTCCGTCCGGCGCAGCTCGTACACCAGATTCGAGAATTGAGGAAGGTCTTCCATTTCGTAAACTACGACGAACTCCTGGTCCTGGAGGCCAAAAGAATACAGCAGGAGCTGTTGGATTTCTGGGAAACCTTTGCCGATTTTGATGTGCTCGTTCATCATGCCCTGGCGGGTCTCCTGGCTCAGCAGATACCATTCCTTTTCCTTGGCGAATGGATACAGGACCAGATAACGGCACCGGACCGGGTTGAAGGGATCCAGTTCCTGGGCTGAGCGGGTCCGGGTATATTGAGAGGGCCGGGTGAATCCCCATAAGGCCTGGACAGGCTCCGCCAGGGGGCGAAAAGGACTGGTGGCTCTGGCGAAAGCTGTGAAGAAATCTCCTGGCAGCCCGGGCTGCTCGATCGGAAGGGCGCTCCAGACCATGAAGTCCTCCCCCGTCCCTAACGGAAAGACCTGGTAAATGAATGTGCGTTGTGCAGTCTGCTTTACATGCGTGAAAAAATCGCGCCTGAAGTGCCTGCGCACCTCCTGGGGCTGTTCGTAATAATGGCCGGTGAACTTGAAAAAAGTAAAATGGTTAAGGGTGATGGGCGTCTGTTCAGGCACCGATAAAGTCTCCAGCTGGGGTTTTTTAGCTGCTCTAGTTTAGAACGATGAAGCTGATTCGGACAGATAAGTTTCCAAAGCTTTTCTTTAAGAACACCTGAGACTTTTTTCTTCCGATATTAATAAACCGCTATTAAAATTGTGGATACCTCTGGATCCAAAGGGTTGATGTTAGAATCTCCTCATGATCCGTTCCCTCTACTTTTCTTCCCGCGGGGAAATCCGAGAAGACCTCCAGATCGAAGAGTTCAGGATCGCCATGTCGGACACCCGGGGACTGCTGTGGGTTGACTTCGAGGCGACCCGCTCGGAAACCGATGAGCCGGTCCTGCAACAGGTCTTTAATTTCCACCCCCTGGCAATCGACGATGCCCTCCAGGAATCCCACGTGCCCAAAGTCGATGATTGGGGGGAGTACCTTTACATCGTTTTGCACGCGGTGACCTTTGACGAGGCGGAGGAGGATTATCTTGACACATTGGAACTGGACATCTTCCTCGGGAAGAATTACCTGGTGACTCATCACGACTACCCGATCCACGCGATCCAGCGCCTGTGGGAGCTAAGCCACCGGGACGAGCGGCATCTGCGCAACGGGGCAGATTACTTCCTGTACCGGCTGGCCGACGAGGTGATTGCCAGCTACATGCCCGTCGTCGAAGCGCTGGACGAGGCTATCGATCGGGCAGAGGACCAGGTGTTCTCCCGCCCGACCAACGCCACCCTCGAGCAGATCTTTGGCCTTAAGCGGGCCGTGCTGAATCTCAGGCGCATCCTCGGTCCGCAGCGGGAGGTGCTCAACAAGCTGGCGCGGGATGACTACCGGGTGATCGACTCAGCTGCCCGGGTGTATTTTCGGGACGTATACGATCACCTGGTGCGCCTGCACGACATCACAGAAAGCATCCGGGATCTCATCGGGGGGACGCTGGACACTTACCTGTCGGTGATCAACAATCGGATGAACGACATCATGCGCACGCTGACCATCATCACGACCCTGTTCATGCCCATCTCCTTCGTGGCAGGTTTCTTTGGGATGAACTTTTTCATGCCGGTCTTCCCCCTGGATGTGTGGACCGGACTGCCATCTTTCGTGTTCACCCTCATTATCATGTTCTTGATGCCTTTCCTGATGTTCCTCTGGATCCGCCGGCGCGGGTGGCTTCAGTAAGGAGGAAACCATGTTAAGTTCAAGCGCCCGGAAAGTGCAAGACACGCTGACCTCGTTGGGATTTGCCGCAGATGTGATCGAGTTGCCCGCCTCCACTCGTACCTCCGTGGAAGCGGCTCAGGCGGTGGGCTGCCAGGTGGGCCAGATCGCCAAGTCCCTGGTATTCAAGACACAGCGGACTCAGCGCCCGATCCTGGTCATCGCCAGTGGAGCCAACCGGGTGGACGAGAGCAAACTCGCCAGGCTGGTCGGCGAACCACTGGTCAAGGCTGACGCGGATTTCATCCGGGAACACACCGGCTTTGCGATCGGGGGCGTCCCACCCGTCGGTCACCTGGAAACACTCGAGACCTACATCGACCAGGACCTGTTCAATTACGAGGCGATCTGGGCGGCAGCCGGCACGCCGCACGCAGTTTTCCGCCTGACACCTGCTGACCTGGTTAGAATGACTGGAGGATCCATCACCGTCACGAAGTAGAAAGAAGCGAGATGTCAGGCGTTCCACCACCACGAGAGCTGGCTCTCGCCGGACGAAGATTGAACATCCACAAGAAAGAGAGTAGCCACCATGGTTTTGAGGATCGGTATCGAGAACGGCGTGGAAGGCCGCACGCTGGCCTGGGCCCTGGAGCACCCAGGTTGCTTTGCGTATGGCCTCGATGAGCACGAAGCCTTGCATCGCATCCCGGCAGCGTTCCAGGAATATGTCTTCTGGATCGCCCAGCATGATCCCCATCCCTGGCTCTCTCCGGTTGACCAGGAGATCCAGGTCGAGGAATCCTGGCAGGTATATACCATCAACGAGAAATACGAACTGAGCGCTGATGGATACGAGGTGAACGCATGGTTCTTGCACGATTGGAAACCGCTTACCGATCAAGATGTTGAGCGAGGCCTGAAGCTGCTCACCTGGAGCCGAGCCGACCTGCTGGGCACTGTCGACGGGTTAGACCAGGAAACTCTGGATCTCAATCGGCCTGGCGAACGCTGGAGCATCTCCGGAATCTTGAAACATGTCGGCGGCGCAGAATGGTGGTACATGAATCGGCTGGGGATGGCGTTCCCGCGCGAGGAAGTTCCGGACGATCCCAGGGAGAGGTTGGAAAAGGTTCGCAGCTTGTTGGAAGCGGCATTACCGACCCTGGTCGGCTCGCTGCGGGTGGTTGGCATCGATGGAGAGTTTTGGAGCCCCCGCAAAATGCTCCGCCGCGCCGTCTGGCATGAGCGCGACCACACAATTCACATCCGGAAACTGCTTGCTGCATAATCTCGGATCCAAACGCGTCTTCCGGACGCACAAATTAGGGTATAATTTTGACGAAGATAGTCATAAATATTCTCCCTGGAAGTCACTGTTAGCATCATGGCATTCGACCGTTTTGGGCGTTCGATTAATTATCTCCGCATCAGCCTGACCGACCACTGCAATCTGCGCTGTGTGTACTGCATGCCGGAAGATATGACCTTCCGGCCTAATGCGGAGCTCATGCAGGACGAAGAAGTCCTGCTGTTCGTGCGCCTTTTCGCCCGGCTGGGCTTTCAAAAGATCCGCCTGACAGGCGGCGAGCCAACGGTTCGGGCCCATATCGTGGAACTGGTGCGGGGGATTGCCCATACACCCGGCATCCGGTCGCTTTCCATCACAACGAATGGGATCCTGTTGGGGCGGCTGGCGCGCCCGCTGGCGGAAGCGGGTCTGCAGCGCGTGAACGTCAGCCTGGACACGCTCGACCCAGAGAAATTCCGCCGCCTGACCCGGTGGGGGAAGCTGGAAGATGTGTGGGAGGGCATCCAGGCTGCTGAAGAAGCCGGGCTGGCGCCGATCAAGATCAACGCCGTCGTAGTCCGGGGTTACAACGAGTCGGATGTTGTCGATCTCGCAGAAATGACCCTGGAACATCCCTGGCAGGTGAGATTCATCGAAATGATGCCTTTCGCCGGGGCGACCGACCTGCAGCTCAATCAGGTCGTCACCGCGGAAGAGACGCAGGCGCGCATTGAAGCAGTCTTTGGTCCTCTGGTGAGCGTCAATGGCGGGAAGCTGGACGGGGAAGCGCGCCTCTTCCACATCCCCGGGGCAATAGGAGACGTTGGTTTTATCTCCTCGGTCACGCAGCCTTTCTGCGCATCGTGCAATCGTGCGCGCCTGACCGCAGATGGACGCCTGCGCCTTTGTTTGCTTCGAGAAGGCGAAGTTGACCTGCTCACGCCCCTGCGGGATGGGGCTGACCTGGAAGAGCTGCGCCAGCTGATCCTGGATGGGATCTGGCACAAACCCTGGGGTCACGGGTTGGCGGATGGTGTCATCCCGCTCAACCGGGTGATGAGCGAGATCGGGGGGTAAGTTTCATGCTCGGACACGGCATTCACGCCGTCCTCTTCGACCTGGACGGGACGTTGCGCTTTCATCGCCCATCATTCAACGATGCTTACCTGGAGTTTGCCGGCCAGCTCGGCGTCCCGGATGGGAGCATCCGTCGGCGGACCACCCTGCGCTGGCTGCATTATTACTGGGCGCAGTCCCCCGAGCTTCTCGCTGACCTTGAAGCCAGCGCCGGGGATGAAGATCGGTTCTGGATAAACCACGCCCGGCTCTACCTGCTCCGCCTGGGATGTGGCGATGACCGGGCAGCGGACCTTGCTTCACACCTTTTCCGCCGCATGCGCGAGAATTACCAGCCGGAGGATTTGCTCGTTGGGGGAGTTCCCCAGATTCTCTCGACGCTCAAAGAACTCGGTTACCAGCTGGGCGTCGTCTCCAACCGCACCAAACCATACGAGGAAGAACTGGAGGATCACGGCATCCGCGCCTTCTTTGACTTCACCCTCGCGGCGGGAACCATCAATGCCTGGAAACCCGATCGGGCGATCTTCCACCACGCCCTGCAGCTCCTCGGTTGTCAACCACATGAAGCGATCTATGTCGGGGATAATTATTACGCGGATGTAATCGGTGCCCGGAACGCCGGTCTCAGGCCAGTCTTGCTCGATCCGGAGGGCATCTTTCCAGAAGCTGACTGCCGCGTGATTCGAGACCTTGGAGAATTGAGCCAGCTACTAACCGGATAGAATCCAGGCGAGCAAAGCAACTCCTGCGCCGCTCACCGATGAAAAAAAGTTCACCAGGTCGTTGTTCAACCAGCGCCAGCCGCGCAGCCGGGTGGTTGGCGTCCCACAGCGGTGCACAGGGTGGCTTTCCGTCTCCTTCTCACACCGCGGGCAATGATAGATCCCCTGCACAGTGGCGCCCAGAAGCGAGTCGGTGGTTGCCCCGATAAGCCCTCCCACCACGGCGACCAGCCAGACCTCCCACACTCCCTTCAGCGGTAAACTCAATGAAGCACCCAGGCCGATCGCCAGAGCGCCGGTCAGCGAAGCCAGATAGCCGGCCAGGGTCACGCCTCCGGAAGCCCCCATCTCAACTGTTTTCCCGTTGGTAATCAGGACCGGCAAAGATGGGCTGAGCACGCCGACTTCCGTCGCCCAGGTGTCCGCCGTGACCGCTGCCATTGCTCCGATATATGCCATCCAGGGCCAGTTCTGTTCGGGAAAGACCGCCTGGAAGATCGCCAGGAACGCGCCGAGTCCACCGTTCGCCAGCACCTGCGCGTAATCGCGGCGTGAACCCTTGGCGTATTTCTCGCTCAAACTCGATTTACGCCTGTCGAACGCACGGGAAAGCAGGCTCGAAGTGATGAAGAACAGTAGCAATAAAATTGCCCACGATAGACCTCCCAGGCCAAATACCAATCCCCCAATCAGGGCAGCGGCGACTGCCCCACTGCGGTTCAAGGCTTTCGCCCGGTAAGCCAGGTAGGCGACGATCCCGCCGAGGAGCCCACCTATCAGGATCTGCATACCCCGGATGGGAGGATTCTGTGGATAACCGGCTGATTTCTGTGGATAACTCGCTGCCTCATGTGGAAACTCTGCGCATAATCTGGAGGTTATCCCGCTCTGAGGATAAAGAACAGCGCTGCCAGGAAAATAATCCCTGACAGCACGCTGCTGCCCCACGCCAGGTACGCAAGGACCCTTTCCACCTCACGGCGAAAGAAATACATCCCTAAAAGCAGCTGGGAAAGATAAAAGAATCCATTGATCACAGGCAGCAGGAGCAGCTGCACGGCCGGGACTCTATCGGCCGGAGCGAATCCCAGGGATACGGTCTGACGGGAAGGGATCACCAGGCTTACCAGGGCTAAAAGGAGTACAGCCAGGGCCAACCCACCTATAAGCTGGAGGCGCGCCAGCCGCTCCGCCCAAATACGCGAGACAAGAAAAGAAGGATACGCTGACCGCGCCGGGATCGAAGCCAGCGAGGCGAACTCCGCCAGGCGTTTACAGGTCTGCAGAAAAACCTCTGGATCAGCAGGAGAGATTGCAAAAATCCTTTCCTGCAGCCCGATCGCTACCAGTCCATGCGGACCGGAAGCCAGATATTCCAGCAAGGTCCCATCCGGCAGGCGCCGAGTCCCGAGGAGCGCCCCAGGCCAGTGCCAGATTGGCAGCGGAATCTCGGTTCCCATCTCCTGCCAGGAGCGCACCCATTGGATCGCGTCCATCGGAATATCTTCCTCACGCAACCCCCACCGCAGGCGGATGCCACTCTGCTCGACCATATAAGCAGCCCGCCAAAGGGCGTAAGCCCTGTATCCCAGGATCGGCACGCCGACCAGCGCCAGGCAGCCCGGCAGGAGATAAAGCAGGAATAAGGGGCCAATCGCGGCATTGCTCGCCTGCCAGAGGCTCCAGGTCCCGGCAGCGACCAGGAGGACAATCATGAGCGCGTTGAAGACCAATCCAAAACGGTGCGGGGGGTAAAATACGTACTTTTCGTTCACAAGGCTCATATTATAACAATACAAAAAGTGGAGTTATGCGCAGGGGCTGGATCGCATAACTCCACTACCGAATGGATGATCTTCACTTGAACTTCATTCGATGGCGAACACCAGGCTCACATCCACAGTGATGGTCAGCTGCCCCGGGCTGATCGGTACTTCAGAGACAGCTGCTTCAGCAGCCGCGCCGCCCCTGCCATCGAAGTACGGCACCGGGATGCCGCTGACTTCACTGATCGACTGCAGTTCCCCCAGGCTCACCCCGGCAGCTGCGGCGAGTTCCTCGGCCTTAGCGCGAGCGTCTTCCACAGCGGCCCGGCGCGCCTGACTCAGCGCTTCGCTCCGGTCCTCGGTGTCAAACTGGATCCCGTAGATCTGGTTGGCGCCTGCTTCGACTGCGGCTCCCAGCAGCTCGCCAAGCATGTCCAGGTCACGGACGGTGACTGTGACAGTGTTCTCAACGACATACGTGGTGCTGACCGGCCTGCCGGTTTCGTCAAACTGCTGGTTTGGATAGATGTTGAAACTGGTGGTCTGGATGTCCCTTTCCTCCACGCCCATCGCTAAAAGCGCATCCTTTAAAGTAACCACCTGGCTGTTGCTGTCCTCGACCGCCTGCGCAGCGTCGCTGTCCTCAGTACGCACACCGACAGAGATGGTGGCGATCTCCGGCGGCAGGAACGCTCTCCCGCTTCCACCCACGCTGATCGTGCGCATTGGGGGTTGGCTTGATGCTGGTTCCCCCGCCTGCAGCGGATTGCTGGCGCTCACCGCCAGACCCAACACCATGAAACCTGCTAAAATTAGTAAAGATTTGGTAGACATAGACTCCTTCCTTTTACCCGTGAAGTATTATTGACGTATTCTAAGACGATAGCCTGTGAGATATTGTTCCCAGCAGTGCCGATCCCAGCCAGACTTCAGCCCTGACAGGAAGGGTATAATTACCGCTGCCCTCACCGGTCCCCTTCTCCCGGGAGAAGGCAAGCCCTGCACTCGGGGGGACCGTGTGGGTGCAATTCGTCTCAGCCAGGGGCAAAGCACAATTCAATGGAAACCTCTCTGAAAGTCGTCATCCCAATGGCCGGCTTGGGCACCCGGCTGCGGCCACATACCTGGAGCAAGCCAAAACAACTGGTCAGTGTGGCAGGGAAGCCGGTCCTCGATCACGTCCTCAGCACCTTGTCCACCCTCCCCAATCCGGATTCGATCGAACTGGTCAATATCGTCGGATATCTGGGGGACCAAATCGAAGCCCACCTACAGGAATGCTACCCGCACCTCAAGAAGCATTACGTCGTACAGGACGACCCACGCGGACAATCCCACGCCATTTATCTCGCCCGGGAATATCTGACCGGGCCAATGATGGTCGTGTTCGCTGACACATTGATTGAAGCTGACCTCTCGGTGCTCGCCAGGGAAGATATCGATGCCATCACCTGGGTGAAGCCCGTCCCCGATCCGCGCCGGTTTGGCGTGGCGGTGATCGATCCTGAGGGATGGGTGACCCGGCTGATCGAGAAGCCGGAGGGAATGGAGAACAACCTGGCGGTGGTGGGTTTTTATTATTTTCGATCCGCTGAAGATCTGGTTTCCGCAGTCGAAGAGCAGATGCGGCGCGGGCTTCAGCTGAATGGGGAATATTTCCTGGCGGACGCAGTGAACATCCTTTTGGAACGCGGCCTGAAAATGCGCACCGAAAAAGTGGCTATCTGGCTGGACGCTGGTACACCGGAATCGCTGCTGGAAACGAACCGATACCTGCTGGAGAACAGTCACAACAACAGCGCCGAGGCTGCCAGGCGGGAGAAAATGGTGGTTATCCCCCCGGTTTTTGTTCACCCAACTGCTGAAGTTGAGAATTCGATTATCGGTCCCTATGTTTCGATCGGTGCCGGGGCGCGTGTGACCAGCAGCATCGTTCGCAATTCGATCCTCGAAGACGAAGCCCAAGTCACCGACGTGATCCTGGAAAGCTCCCTGATCGGTCGGCGGGCACAGATTCAGCGGCGCGCGGGCACGATCAACGCCGGTGATAACACCACGGTGTCCCTCTAATCATGGAGTTTGAAGCTGTCATTGGTCTCGAAGTCCACGCAGAACTGGAGACCAGGTCCAAAATGTTCTGCGCATGTCCCGTCGTGGATTCCACTCTGGCAGAGCCGAACAGCGCGGTGTGCCCGGTGTGCACCGGCATGCCAGGCGTCCTGCCGGTGGTGAATGAAAAAGCAGTCGAATATGCGCTGCGGGTGGCCCTTGCCCTGGAATGCGAAATCGCCCCGGTCAGCCTGTTCGCGCGGAAGAACTACTTTTACCCTGACCTCCCGAAAGGTTACCAGATCTCCCAATACGAACAACCGCTGGCAAGGCGCGGACGCTTGAAAATCACCACCCCCTCTGGTGAGCGGACCATCCGCATCCGGCGCGTCCACCTTGAGGAGGATACCGGCAAATTGACCCACGTGACCCTCAGCCCCAGCCCGGAAGGTCCAGGCGCGGCTTATACACTGGTCGACCTGAACCGGGCAGGCGTCCCCCTGCTCGAGATTGTTACCGAACCCGATATGCGTTCCGCGGAGGAAGTGCGGGCGTATGCTGCCAGTCTCCGCTCGCTGCTGCGCTACCTGGAGGTCAATTCCGGGGACCTGGAAAAAGGAGTCCTGCGCATCGAACCCAACATCTCTGTACGACCGGCAGGCGCAAGCCATTTCGGGACCCGCGTCGAGATCAAGAATCTGAACAGCTTCCGGGCGCTGGAAAGGAGCGTCGCGTACGAGATCAAACGCCAGATAGAGCTGATCCAGCAAGGGAAACCCGTCCTGCAGGAGACGGTTGGCTGGGATGAAAGCCTGGGCATGACTGTCACCCAGCGTGTGAAAGAACAGGAGGACGACTACCGCTACTTCCCAGAACCCGATCTACCACCCCTGGTCATCGATCCAGACTGGATAGAGCGCCTGCGAGCAGCCCTCCCGGAGCTTCACACAGCAAAATTCCAGAGGTTCCAAACGCAGTATGGGTTGAACGCCTATGATGCCGGCGTGCTGGTCACTGAACCGGCGGTGGCTGATTACTTCGAACGGGTCGTTTCTCAATTGGCGCGAGGTGGCGGAAGTCCCGCCAGCGAGGCGAAGGTCGCTGCCAACTGGATCACTGGCGAGCTGTTCGGCCTGTTGAACCAGGCCGGCGCTTCAATCGAAAAAATCCGCATCACGCCTGATGCGCTGGCCTCGCTGATCGAAATGGTCACCCGTGGGGATCTCAACCAGAACACCGCCAAGAGCGTCCTGGCAGAGATGTTTACAACCGGCGCGCCGCCGGAAGCGATCGTTCAAGACCGGGGACTGAGACAAATCTCAGATACGGCAACCATCACGGTGCTGGTCAGGCAGGTGCTGGAAGAGAACCCACGCCAGCTGCAGGAATATCTGCAAGGGAAAGCCGGGATCGCCCGCTGGCTGTTCGGCCAGGCGATGGCAGCAGCCGGAGGCCAGGCCAACCCGCAGATCCTCCAAAAGGAGCTGGATCGCCAGCTCGACAGCTATAAGCGGTCTGCTGATTGACCTCGCCGGGCCGCTTGAGTCCCCGGCAGAGATCTCTCGCTGGCAGCTGGAGGTCCCTAAGTCGGCTGCTTCGATCATAAGAGAAACGTGAGATTAGTCACTTGACGGGTTGTCTGACATCGATTAAGGTTAGTGTAGCATCAGCAACGAGGAGAGGCTGAGCTTTGCGCTTCAACGACACAATTCTCCTTCCTCCTCCGAAAATTGGCGGGCGCCATACCGGTGTGCCCGCTTAGATTTTTTAAGACTTCTACAGTTCCCAGGAGACAGGTATATGGTTGAAACGATCAACGCATTCACGATGGCCCAGAGCCAGTTCGATCACGTCGCGACGTTGCTCAACCTCGACCCCCAGGTCGCCGAGATGTTGCGCTGGCCGATGCGGGAATTCAAGTTTATGATCCCAACCCACATGGACGATGGCACCATCCGGGTGTTCTTCGGCTACCGGGTGCAACATAACGATGCGCGTGGACCGTGTAAGGGCGGCATCCGCTTCCATCCCGCCGAGACTCTGGATACCGTGCGCGCGCTCGCCATGTGGATGACCTGGAAGTGCGCGGTTGCTGACATCCCGCTGGGTGGCGGCAAGGGCGGCGTGGCAGTCGATCCGGCGACCCTCTCCATCCACGAACAGGAAAACCTGGTGCGGGGATGGATCGATCAGATCTGGCGCAACATCGGTCCCCGCCAGGACGTCCCCGCCCCAGACGTAGGCACCAACCCGCGCATGATGGGCTGGATGATGGATGAGTACTCAAAACTGGTCGGGCAGTATACCCCTGGTGTCATCACCGGCAAACCAGTCGGCGGAGGGGGTTCCCTCGGGCGCACAGAAGCGACCGGCTTTGGACTGATCTTTACCGTGCGCGAGGCGATGAAACATCTCAAGCTGGATCCGGCAAAGTCAGTGGCAGCAATTCAGGGATTTGGAAACGTCTCCCAATACGCAGCCATCGGATTTAAGCATATCCTGGGAGGAAAGGTCGCCTGTGTCTCCTACTGGGACCGGGAAGACCGCGCCCCTTACACAGTCAGCCATCCAGATGGGGTCGATCCGCATTTCTTGCAGTCAATTACAGATACCTATGGCACCATCAATAAAGACCTGGCTCACCAGGCCGGATACAGGATTGAAGCTGGCGATGAGTGGATAGCCAAGGAAGCGGATGTGCTCATCCCGGGCGCGCTGGAGGGCCAAATCAACGCCGAGACAGTCAAGCGCGTGCATGATCGTGTGAAAATGGTCGCGGAAGGCGCCAATGGCCCAACGACCCCTGAAGCTGACGAAGTCTTCAAGCGGAACGGCATCTTCGTCATCCCCGACTTTCTGTGCAACGCGGGAGGGGTCACCGTGTCGTACTTCGAGAGCGTCCAAAATGACATGAACTATTACTGGACGCGCGATGAAGTGCTCTCTCGCCTGGATACCAACGTCACGGCTGCCTTCAACAGCGTGGTCGAAACCGCAGAGAGTGAAAAGGTTTATATGCGCGATGCCGCTTATATGGTCGCCATCTCGCGCGTCGTCAAAGCGATGGAGCTGCGCGGCTGGTTATAACCCCCAGGGGGAATCGAGTCTGGGGATTCCTGAAATTCAGAGCGTCATAAGGATCTCCGAGCGCCGCTATCTTCCCATCCCTGAGGTCTCTTGATCCGCTGCGGGGGGATCTGTCTCCCCGCAGCGCCGCTCCTTACACCCCCTTTTCTAATCTCATCCCTGCACAATCAGACCACAGATCGCCCGGGGTTTGGAAAGAAACGATAGTACCCTGGTAGTGTTTTATGTTACAATCCTGGCTGAAAATAAGCCGGACAAGACTTCCGGACTGTACGCTCACGAATGATAATGCGGCGGGAAGTAAAATCAACACCTAAACCTGTCGATAAATCTGCTAAAATGATCCTGGTGTGACACTCGCCGGTTAAGAAGATACCAGCGGTACAGTGGATCTTAGACCTTAATTAGTACTTATATACCAGTAACAATCCGTATCATACTTCGTTAAACAGGATAGGTATCATGCTGGAATGGCATGATCAAGACGATAACGAACTCATCAGACTGGCCAAGGATGGTGAAGAGGAAGCGTTTGGTGAACTGTACGAACGGCACGCGAACGCCGTCTACCGCTTTCTTTATGCTCGCCTCGATAACCGATTAGACGCGGAGGATCTCACGGGAGAGGTCTTCTTACGAGCATGGAGTTCGTTAAATAAGTATCACGAACGAGGGATACCTTTTGTTGCATTCTTATTAATCATTGCTCGCAACATGCTGATCGATCACTATCGGCGGAACGGACGTGAGCCGCAGCGTGTGTCGATCGATGACCTGCCGTTGCGGGATAAAAACCCTGACCCCGGCGAAGTCACCTCACTGAACATTAAACACCAGGAGCTTCGTCAGGCGATTGAACTGCTCAGAGATGATTATCAGGAGGTTCTGGTACTGCGGTTTTTGAATGACCTTTCTCCGACCGAGACAGCAAAGGTCATGAAGCGGTCAACAGGGGCGGTGCGGGTATTACAGTACAGGGCGATAGCGGCTCTGCGAAAAACATTGGAAGAACATTATGACCAGAGAATTCGATGAAGCCTTTCATGTCTGCCTGGAACTGATTCGCGAGGGGCGCGAGACCCTCGAATCAGTCGTCGCGCGCTACCCGGAATACGCGGAGGAATTACAGGCGCAACTGGAGGCTGTGACCTGGCTGTTTGCTCATAAGGCTGCACTTGAACCGCGTCCGGAGTTCGTCGCCGCATCCCGTCGACGGCTCGTCGCCCGGATCAAAGAAGGTTCCCGACCTGCACCTCTGACCTGGAAAGACCGCTTGCGGCAGGCCTTCGACATCCAGAGAGTTGCCCCGGTTGCGTTCGTCGCCGTGCTGATGATTTTCCTGTTCATCGGCGGGACAGTCGTTACCGTGGCCCGCAATTCCTTGCCTGGAGACCCCCTGTATTCTGTAAAGCGGAATCTGGAGCAGATTGCCCTGGCGACCTCCCTGGATAAATCTCGGGATGCCAAGCTCCGCCTCCAGTTCGTCGAAGCACGCCTTACTGAGATCAAGGAGTTGATAGAAAAGGGTCGGTCCGAAAAACTCGCCGAGACGGTGGTGTCGACCCAGGTCGAGATCGATAGAACCGTTGAACTGATCGAAGAGATCGCCGCAACCAATCCGGTTTTAGCCGAAAAGTTGGCCGATGAATTTGCCACCCTCCTTATCGAGCAGTATTCCATCTTTCTCGCCCTGAGCCGCGAGGACCTGCTCTCTGATATCGTCTTCTTTAACACGGCGCAGGCGATTGCCGAACTGACGAGAGAGGTCCGCAACGAGTTGTCCGTATTCGAAGCCGTTCCACCCACCCCGACAGCACCGCTGTTCCCCACTGCAACGCCTACCAAGACACTTCCACCACCGCCCACGAGTGCGCCGACCCAACAGCCGTTCACCTCCACTCCAACGCAAAAACCACCTACAAGCACGCCGACGCCAATCCCGCCGACGAAAACGCCAACGCCAATCCCGCCGACGAAAACGCCGACGCCGACCAACACACCGAACCCGACTGACACCCCGACACCCACACCTACCGAAACGCCGACCGAGACGCCGACTGAAACGCCGACCGATACACCAACGGCAACGCCGACCGAAACGCCTACGGATACACCAACCCCCACGCCGACCGACACCCTGACTCCAGTGGCGACGGAAACCTCCGGAGTGAACGAAACTGTGACGGTCACTCCCACGCCGGCGTCGGGTGGATCGCCGACGGAAAATCCGGAAGAGACGCAGGATCCACCTCCATCACCCTAGTCAATTAAAATCGTAATGTTGCCGAGCGGCATCGTTCTACCAAAATAGAATGGTACCGAAGGAGTCGACTCCTTCGGTACCTTTTTGTATGAAAGATCACGAGCGGTTGACGGATCGGGCGGGAAATGTTATCATGCCAGGCGGAGAATCCCTGGATGCCAGACGTTCACCTCCCCGAGGGGCTGTCCGAAACTGAGGACCTGCCCTTTTGGTCAAATTCAGATCAAGAGTCCCGACCGGCCCCACCCGAAGAGCTGCCCCGCAGCACTGCTCGAGAGAGCCGTGTTTTTTCTCTATTGAAAGACCTGTCCCACCTGGGCATCGCCGATTCTGCCCTGCGGATCGGCACGCACATGCTATCGATCGCGCTGGCGCTGCTCGTCGTATGGGTGATGCGTGAATACATCCTGAAGCCCCAGCCTTCACCAGCGTCGAGGGCGGCTGCGCTGGCGGCCGCGCTGCCGACAGCCACGCCAACCGAAGCGCTGCCTCCGCTGCCTCCTTTGGGGGCAGCCGGAGGTCCGTACACCACGGGCATCCCGCGCCTGGTTCTGTTCCACACAACGATCCCGAGCCGCCCACGGACGGAGGTGATCACCTACGAAGTGCAGCCCGGCGACACGGTCTTTGGCATCGCAGAGAAGTTTGGGCTCAAGCCCGAGACCATCTTGTGGGGCAACTATTACGTCCTGGCGGACAACCCGCACGCCCTCACCCCCGGGCAGGTGCTGAACATCATGCCTTCCAACGGCGTGTACCATAAGTGGTCGGCTGGCGAAGGCCTGAACGGGGTGGCTCAGGGATACGGCGTCACCCCGGACGTGATCGTCAATTTCCCCGGCAACCACCTCGACCCCGAGACGCTGGGAGATTACTCTGACCCAAATATCGAGCCCGGGACCTTCCTGTTCGTGCCCGGCGGCTCGCGCCAGTTCGTCACCTGGAGCGCCCCACGCATCACCCGGGACGACCCGGCAGTCGCCCGGTGGATCGGCCCCGGGGCCTGCGGCACGATCGTCGACGGCGCGGTCGGCACGGGCGCCTTTATCTGGCCCAGCGCCGCGCACTTCCTGTCCGGATACGATTACTCGCCTTCAACCAACCACTACGGGATCGATATCGACGGCGACCTGGGTGAGCCGTTGTGGGCGGCAGACAGCGGCGTGGTGGTCTACGCCGGGTGGAACAACTTCGGATACGGCAACATGGTGGTCATCGACCACGGCAACGGCTGGCAGACCCTGTACGCCCACATGGACGTGGTGGGCGTGATCTGCGGGCAGAGCGTCTTCCAGGGCACTCCGCTCGGCACGATCGGCAGCACCGGCAAGTCCAGCGGTCCGCACATCCACTTTGAGATGCTGCACGACAGCTACGGCAAGGTCAATCCCTGGGACTTCCTGCCGTAGATCGAGAGGGGACCAGGTCAGTAAATTGCGGCGAGCAGGACTTCTGCTCGCCGTTTTGATTTACAACCTGGAACGGAGGTCAACCTCGGATGGACACAGATTCGCATAGATATCTACATCGATCTCGCGAACCCAGTCCTCGGGGCTGGGTCTGTGTTCACGCCAGCCTTGTCGCAAGGAGCGGCACCAGCATCTCCTCCGGCGACAACCCTCCATGCCGCCCGTAGAGGTGGTCTTCGGAAGGGGACCACCAGAGGTACGCGTTGCCGCGGGCGACGACCAGCAGATCGCCCAGGCGTTCCAGGAGGTGCGGGTGCGTCTGCCGCGGCCCGAACAAGCCGGCCTCGACCGCATAAACCGGGTCCAGCGTGACAAACTGGTTCGGCCAGGTGCGCTGGATATACTCGCGGACCGCCTGCTGCTGGCCCGGCTTGATGTAGAGGTAGGCCAGGCGGTTCTCGCCGGTGGGCAGGATGTGTAAGCGGCGAGTGAGCGCGGGGTGGTGGCGGAGGTCGTAGTGCGGGTCGGGCTGGGTGGCGATCTGGCCATGATCGGCCAGGAGGACAAACAGGATCTGGCGGCGTGCGGCGGGGGCCAGGACCTCCAAGAA
>CAYQDF010000005.1:6550-65960 GCA_964416175.1 uncultured Anaerolineaceae bacterium | reverse complement strand
TAGCGCCCGCGGCGTGACTCGAACACGCGGCCCTTTGCTCCGCAAGCAAATGCTCTATCCACTGAGCTACGCGGGCGTATTACTCTTGAATGGGGGTATTTTAATCTAAATTTAGAGCAGGGTCAATCATGGCAGGCAAAGCCTCCGCGACTTTCTCGAGGCAGCCAGAGTCAATCAGGCCTGGCTCCTTGAGCAGTCAGAAATACGATGTCATCTGCGGATACGACCGGCAAAAGCCCTTTTTCACGCAGCTGACGATCATTTACTGAGAAGGGGTTTTATCTGCACGCCAATCCTGGAATGTTTGGAAGATTTCGAATTCGCCGGGTGGTGGCGAGGAGAAGCAGTGGGCGGCTAATTCCCTCTTGAACACGCGTCGGCCCAGCGAGTATGATAATAGAATATAATTCTGATAGCACGTGTCAAATTTTCATTTGTGAGATCCAGGCACAACTGAATAGCATCCTGTCCAGCAGGATCCAACCGATACATTGGAGGAGGGTCATATGCAGTACGACATGGTGTTTGAAGGCGGCGGCGCCAAGGGGATGGTCTTTGTGGGAGCGCTCCAGGAGATGGAAGCGCGTGGGCACACACCGGCGCGCCTGTTGGGCACTTCGGCTGGTTCGATCATGGCCACCTTCCTGGCAGCGGGTTACGATTCGATGGAGATGTCAGCCGCGCTCAGCGAGACCCGGGACGGGGAGCCGGTTTTCCTGGGTTTCCTGGAAACACCCACGCCTCCCTCGAAAGAGGACATCCAGAAGAGCGCCTTCCGGGATTTCCTGCGCGCGGTCAACCTTAAATTCATACCCGACGCGCTGGAAGAAAGACTCGACGACGCGATCGCCTCCGTCCTGGCGACTTCGAGCCGTACGGCCCGCATCTTTTCATTCTTAGAGTGGGGGGGATTCTACGCAGCCGGGAATTTCCTGCGCTGGCTGGAGGACAAACTCAACGCGGGAGTCTACCCCTTCGATCGCGGCGCCCAGCGGAAAGGAGAGCCACGGAACTTCGGCGGGATGACGCTGGCAGAGTTTTACCAGGCCACCGGAGCTGATCTGTCGCTGGTGGCTGCGGACACCACCGATTCCCGCCTGCTGATCCTCAACCATCGCACCGCCCCGGATTGCCCGCTAATCTACGGAGTGCGGATGTCAATGAGCCTGCCGCTCCTGTGGCAGGAGGTGGTCTGGAAATCGGAATGGGGGGCATACCGTGGGAAGGACATTGCCGGACACACCATCGTCGACGGCGGCATGCTCTCGAACTTCCCAATCGAGCTGTTCCTCTCGGACCAGCCGAACGTGACGGCTGTGATGGGGGAGAAATCCACCGCAGACTTGAATGTGGTGGGCTTTTTGATCGACGAGACCCTGGATGTCCCCGGCGCACCGGTGCCGATCGCCGAGACAAAGGCTCTCGATTTCGGGCAGCTGCGCACGGTCAACCGGTTGAAGAATCTGCTGAACACGATGACCCAGGCGCACGATAAGAGTGTGATCGAGGCTTCACAGCGGTTTGTCGTCCGCCTGCCAGCCAAGACCTATGGGACGATCGAGTTCGGTATGAGTGACCAGCGGCGCGAGGCCTTGATCGCCGCTGGTCGTCAGGCGACGGCGAGGTATTTCGACCGGCTGGAAGCCCTGGAGGGGATGGGTCCCAGCTTCGGGCTGGATTTCACGGAGAGGGAGAGGCTCTCCAGGACGGCCGACCAGATCGCGTCGAGCATCCTGTCCCATTAGCAAGATTTGATAGACTTGCTGCGTGCTTCTTTAATCAGAGCCATCTCCCTGGGTTCGGACCCCTCGGACAGCGAGGAAGACCGTTTGAGGAAATTCCTCCTGGTCGGTGGCGCTTACCTGCTGTTGGCCGCCGCCTTCGCCTGGGGTATCCTTTATCTGTACTTCGACGAGCCGCTGACCAGCCTGATTGACCTGGCTTACATCTTGATTACAGCCCTTTTCCTGATCCACCTGCACCGCACTCACAGTTATTCCTGGCTGCGTGCAAGCCAGATGATCGCAGGCTTGTTGGCGCCGTTTCTTTTCACGATTGCTCTGGGCGGTTTTGTTGGTTCGAGCGCGGTGATCCTGTGGTCCTTGATCACACCGATGGGCGCGCTGCTGCTTTATGATCTGCGGCGGGCAATGCTCTGGTGGGTGGCGTATCTGGGAACAATCGGCATCGCAGGGCTGGTTGACCCTTACGTCCGCGCAGCGAACAACCTGCCCGATTCGCTGATCACTGGGATCTTCGTGCTCAACCTGATGGCGGTATCGACGATCGTGATCCTGTTCCTCCGGTACTTCCTCGACCAGAAAGACCGGGTATACCGGCTTTTGCGCGCCGAAGAAGAAAAGGCGGAGAACCTGCTGCTGAACATCCTGCCGCGCGAGATCGCTGCTATCTTGAAGAACGAACAGCGGACGATAGCCGACCAGTACGAGGGCGCCAGCATTTTGTTCGCGGACCTGGTAGGCTTCACTCCGCTCACTGCCGAGATGGCGCCGGTGGAGATGGTGGAGCTGCTCAACGAGATTTTTTCACATTTCGATTCGCTGGTGGAGAATTACGACCTGGAAAAGATCCGCACGATCGGGGACAACTACATGGTGGCGTCGGGCGTCCCCCGCTCGCGGCCTGATCACGCAGAGGCGCTGGCGCGGCTTGCGCTGGACATGCGCGCCTACCTGGAATCTCGACCGAGCCGGAATGGTCGGAAGATAGAGTTCCGCATCGGGATCAATTCCGGCCCGGTCATCGGGGGCGTCATCGGGAGGAAGAAGTTTGTTTTCGATTTATGGGGAGACGCGGTCAACATCGCCAGCCGGATGGAATCACACAGCATGCCGGGGAAGATCCAGGTCACGCAGACGACCTATGATCTGATTGCGGACAAATTCCAATTCGAGCCTCGCGGCTTGACGGCTGTGAAGGGGAAGGGGGAAATGCAGACCTGGTTCCTGGTGGGCGAAAAATGGATAAGACCCGTAGAGAAGATGGAGACGTCCTGGTAACCTGGAATAGAGAATAGCCCGGGTGCCCAGGGATTACTATCTTGTCTCGGTGATCTTATGGATGCCGCGCGGTCTCTCGGTATCGTATCCCCTGGCGCGTGTGAGGTGATACGTGAATAGCTGCGCCGGGACGATGGCTACGATGGGAGACAGCCATTCTGGTACTTCTTCAGGAATTTTGATCGGGGCTTGCGCCAGTTCCCGCGCTCCGGCCACGTTCGTTATGATCACCAGTTCTGCCCTGTATTCGTTTTTCAATCGCACAAGCAATTCCATCAAAGATCCGAACACCTTCCCGGATGGAAGGGCAGCCAGCACCGGCAAACCGCTTTCCACCATGGCGATCGGGCCGTGCAGGAAGTCTGCCGGCGAATAAGGCTCTGCAGCGACGTAAGCGAGCTCCTTGAGCTTGAGCGCCCACTCGAAGGCCGTGGCGTAGTTGTAGCCGCGGCCGAGGACGACGCATTGCTTCATACGCTGGTAGCGCCGGGTGATCTTCTCGATTTCCCCGTCCGCCTGCAGCACCTGCTCCACCCAGGTTGGCAGCTGCCTCAGCTCACGCCATGCGTCCTCTGATCCAGTCATCGCTGCCGACAGCATGGCGATCGCTGCCAGCTCCGCAGTGTAAGTCTTGGTCGCGGCGACGGCTCTTTCTTCTCCAGCCCGGATGTCAAGCACGAAGTCAGCTGCCTGCGCCAACGGGGACTCGGGCGCGTTCGTTATGGCGAGCGTCGGACGTCCCTGACGCCTGCCCTCCGCCAGGACGCTGACGATATCCGGCGACTGGCCGGACTGCGAAATCCCAACCACCAGCGCGCCTTTGAGGCTTGGCGGCTGGCGGTAGTAGGTGAAAAGGGAGGGGGTCGCCAGAGCCAGGGGGAGATGGTTCCGGCTGCCCCACAGATAGTTGGCGTAGCGGCCGGCGTTGTCCGAGGTGCCGCGCGCTGCCAGGAAGACGTACTGGATGTCGAGGCCCTGGATGGCGCGGGCGATCTCTTCCACCTGGGTCCTCTGTGCCGCGAGCAGGTTGCCCAGGCAGACAGGTTGTTCAAGGATTTCCGCGTGAAGGGTCATGGGTCGATCAGTCCATAATCAGTTGCATGCTCACTTTACCCGATGCTCTGCCCGAAACCACCGGGATGCAGACCAGGGATGGAAACGGGTAAACGGCCCTGGAACTCGATCTGGCCGAAAAGACCTTGCGCCAGAGCCTGCAGCGACGGCTCCTGGATGCTGTAGGTGCACAGGTAGGTCTGCGCGTCAGGGAAGGCTGCCAGGTCGTAAGGCATGCGCAGCGCAACGACGATGGTCGGAACCCCCGTCTGAAGCAGCGCATGCACCAGGGAAGCCTGGCCCGGCTGGCTATATGCGTTCAACGTGCCGACAATGACGAGGTCGTAAGCGAAGACTTTATCACGGATAGCGGAAATGTCGGCGTCCTGTGGGGCGTGCGGTACGCTGAGTTCATCTACGCTTTGATGGAAGCATCGCAGGGTCTCCGCGAGCGAGAGTGCGACGGAAGAGGACGTGTCGGCTGGGGTGAGATCCTGGGGTTGGGGCAGGATGACAGCCAGGCGCTGGCTGCTCTCCAGGCGGAGGGGTAGCAGGCCTTTCCCGGTTCTTGGTCCTGTCCGGTCGCGGACCAGAGTCACTGATCGCTCGGCGATCTGCCTGGCCACTGCCTGGTGAGCTGCGCAGCCCACGACGCCCAGATCGGGAGGAGGAGATTTCCTGGCGAGCCAGCGCTTCAGGGCCAGGATCCGCCGGGCAGATTCCATCACCTGGCGTGCGTCCAGGATTTCCTGGTGCAATGCGTTCAGCAGGCTGGTGTGAACCAGGCGTTGATCGGAAGGATCAGCATTGAGCAGCAGCAGGTCTGCGCCGGCGGCAGCTGCGCGCACCGCTTCCGGGCCCAGGCTTTCGCCCTGCGGGATGGCGCGCATCTCCATCGCGTCTGTGATGATCACGCCCGCGAAGCCCAGGTCGGCGCGGAGCAGGCCCTGCATGATCGCCGCTGATTGGGTGGCGGGTAGGTCCGAACGCCCGTCGATCGCCGGCAGCGCCAGGTGGCCGGTCATCACCAGCCTGACACCGGCGTCGATGCAGGCTACGAAGGGCGGGAGCTCGACCCGGCGCATTCTGTCCAAAGCGTGCGGCACAATGGGGAGGGCGTGATGGGAGTCGGTTGGCGTATCTCCATGTCCCGGGAAATGCTTTGCCGTGGCAGCCACGCCAGCTGCCTGGAACCCTTTCACCTGCGCGGCAGCCATCGCAGCGACCATGCCGGGATCCTCGCCGAAGGAACGAGTCCCGACCACCGAGTTTTCGGGATTGGCGATCACATCGCAGCAAGGAGCGTAATTGACATTGATCCCCATCGCCGCCAGCTCGCGTCCGATGACTTCACCCGACTGGCGGGAGAGATCAGGGGAGCCTGCCGCCCCGAGAGCCAGATTCCCGGGGAGGGGCGTGGTCCCTCCGCCGATGGCGACCAGCTGCCCGCCCTCCTGGTCAGCGGCGATCAGCAGCGGCGGGAGCCCGGCAGCACGGGCCGCCTCCTGCAGGGTCTGGGTCAGGCGGAGCGCCTGGGACGGCTCGTCCAGATTGAGGGAGCGAAACAGGGTGATCCCTGCCGGACGGTACTCCCGCAGGGCTTCCAGAATTTCAGTAGATGGGCGGTCCTTTCCGGAGAAGGCCAACAGCAGCCGCTGTCCGACCGCCTGTTCCAGGGTGAGCGCGTCATCCGGCATCCAATGTCCCCTTTCGATTCTCTGTTCTCTCGCCGGCCGGGTGGACTTAGTGGAGAAGTGTTTTTTCATCCTTTCACCGCGCCGGTCAGGCCGCGCACAAACTGCTTCTGCAGGATGGCAAAGAAGACGATCATGGGGATGACGGTCATCACCACACCGGCTGCGATCCCCCGCGAGTCGTTGGCGAATGCACCCTGGAGAGCAACTAAGCCAACCTGTAGGGTCATATTCTCGCGCGTATGCAGCATCAGCGAGGGCCAGAAGAAATTGTTCCACTGCTCGACGAAGGAGATGATGGCGACCGTGGCCAGCGAAGGACGTACGACCGGCAGGAGGATGTTCCACCAGACGCGCAGTTCGCTCGCCCCATCGATCTTGGCAGCGTCGATCAGGTCGTCTGGCACACCTTTGAAAGCCTGGCGCAGGAGAAAGATGTTCAGAACGGTCGCCAGGTAGGGAAAAATAACCGAAGGCAGCCTGTCGTAATATTTGAAGACGTTGACGGCCAGGACAAAGCTCGGGATGGACGTGAGCACCGGGGGAACGATGTAGGTCGCCAGGAGCAGATAAAACACGAGGTCTCTCCCTTTAAACTTCATCTTGGCGAGCGGGTAGGCAGCGAGGGACGTGATCAGTGTGTTGAAGATCACGATGCTCAGGGTGACAAGGATACTGTTCAGGTAAAAGCGACCAACCGGCAGCTGGTTCCAGACGCGCAGATAATTCGCAAAAGTCGGCTCGTTCGGGATGAGCTGAGGAGGCACGGAGTAAATCGCGTCAGTTGGTCCTTTGAAGGAGGTGAAAAAGACCCAGACGAAGGGAAAGACCGTCAGGACCGCGACGAGGCCGAGCACCAGGTAAAGAAAGCCGTTCCCAACTGCGCGGCGGAGCGTTTCGGAACGGACCGTCGCAGCGCGAGTGAAACCTGCATCGCGGATGGCGCTTACCTGGGCAGATTTCATGTTTCCGTCTCAGTGCCGCGTTCGAGCAGGCGGATATTGAGGATCGAAAAAGCCAGGGTGATGACCAGGAGAACCATAGCGATGGCGGAGGCCAGGCCAGCCTGGTTCAGCCTGAAGGCCTTGCGCCAGAGGTAGAACACCATAGTGACGCCGCTGTTCAGGATGCCGCCGAGGCCGCCGGTCAGGATGTAGATTTCGTTGAACACCTGCAAAGCCGCCAGGCTCGAGATCACCGCTACGAAGGTGATTTGGGGGCGCAGTCCCGGCAGGCTGACGTGCCAGTGCTTCTGGAAATTGTTGCAGCCATCGATCTGCGCTGCATCGTATAGGTCTTCCGGGATGTTCTGCAAACCGGCCAGGAAGATCATCATGTAGTAGCCGAGGCCTAGCCAGATGGTGAGCAGCATGGCGATTGGCAGTGTTAGCGATTGCTCCGCCAGCCATTGTATCGGCCGGTCGAGGAGCCCCAAGGAGATGAGGAGGCTGTTGATGATCCCGTTTGTATCCAGCATCAGGCGCCAGGCAATGCCGACGGCTATGCTCCCGCTGATGACGGGGATGAAGAACAGCGTTCGAAAGGCGTTGATCCCGGGCAGCTTCCGGTTGACCACGATCGCCAGGAGGACCGAGAGGAAGATCAGGATTGGGGTAACGATGAGGTAGAGGAACGAGTGCCACACCGCCTGACGGAAAACCGGATCTCCAGCCAGCTCCCGGTAATTATCCAGCCCGATCCAGACCGGAGGCTTGACGATGTTGTAGTCTGTAAAACTGTAGTAGGCGACCGCGAAGATCGGGTAGAGGAGAAAAACCGCGATCAAGAGCAGGGCGGGAGCGAGGAACAGGTAAGGCGTGATGGTGAACTTTCTGGTCATTCGAAGCTCTCTGCCTGGGGCCCCTCTGACTTTCAGAGATGCGACGCACTCTTGCCCCGTTCATGTGCGGGGTTTCGAGCTGCGTCGCACCTCGTCCTGATAAGCCTGGTGGTAGGTTGGGGCCGACTTTATTTTACTTCAGCAATTCGTTCGCTTCTGCCACAGCCTGGCTCAAAGCCTCTTGGACAGGCACGTTGTTGAACAGCGCTTCCTGGACCCACCGCAGCACGATATCGTTTACTTCGGCTTTATTTGGGACTGTGGGGACGATGTCAGCCAGCTTGGACACAGCATCCTTCGCGTATGGCTTGGCGCTGTCCTCGATCGCGACCGGTTCAGCTGAGAAGAAAGCATCGTCGTAAGAAGCCGGCGTCGATGGGTAGATAGCGACGATCTTGGAAAACTCAAGCATGCTGCGCGGGTTGGTGAAGAACTGTGCCAGGGCGATCGACGCCATCGGGTAGGGTGTGTCCGCTTTCACAGAGAGCGCCATAAGGCCCTTGCCGACGACTCCGGATTTGCCGACCGGAGCCGGGACGACATCCAGGTAGCCATAGAGGCCGGGGTTGTTGGCGCGCACCTCGCGAATGAGGTTGGGACCTGTGTTGTAGAAGGCAGCCTGTCCCGAAGTGAAGAGATCGAGCCCGACGCGATCCTGATCGGTCACAAGCACGGTTCGATCCACGATTCCTGCCGCGACCATGTCTACGTACATCTGCAGCCACTCGACGGCTTCGGGCGAGTCGAAAGTGAATTCTGTGCCGTCCTCGTTAATGACCTGGACGCCCCCTTCATAGGTCATTTGGGCTAGCAAGTCGTTCACGGTGAGGCGGATGTCGCACAGCGTACCGGTGTTGTCGTAGATCGTCTGGCAGAAGTCAGGGAGGCCGTCGATGGTCTTGGGGAAGTCCTCCACAGTCAGCCCGGCGTCGGCGAGGATCTTCGTGTTGACCAGGTTTACGATGATCCCCTGGTACCACGGGAACTGGTAATGAGTGTCGTTGACCATCTGCTGATCCCAGAGGTTGGGGAAGTACTGGTCCACCACTTCTTGGGGGACGATGTCGTCGAGCGGGAGCAGCAGCCCCTGGGTGGCGTAGTCGCTCACCCAGCCTTCACTGATGGAAAGGTTGATGACATCAGGGGCAATCCCGGCGGCGAACGCGTTGCGCAGGTCATCCTGGAAAGTTGCCTGGTGATCCTCCCAGTTTATCGTGACATCCGGGTAAGCTTCCTGGAAACGGGCGATGGTGCTCAGGATGTATTCGTCGAAGGTCGGTGAAAGCCAGAATGTCCAGAGCGTGATCTCGGCGCCCGGCTCGACGCCCTCAATGACGGCCTCCGGGTTGGGTTCTGGCTCCGGGGTGACGAGGACTTCCTCGACGACTGTGGTTACCTGGACTTCACCAGGAACCTCGACGGTCACCACCACCGTCTCGGTAACGGGTTCCGCAGGGGTCCCCGCGGCGGGCTGCGCACAGGCGGCGAGCAGGAGTCCCCCCAGTAAGAACAGAGCCAACAATTTAGTACGCATGTTTTCTTCTCCTAAAAGCAGGATTGGTTGAGGCGAATAAAATAAGGGGAGAGTCTGGATGGGATATCGATCTTCTGCTCATCTCCTTTCTCTTCTTTAGCGACCGTCATGAGTCCGACAACCTCCGGATGCGGTCCGCGACATCGCGTGAAAACCGTTCAATGTGTTCCTGCACGAACGGACCAATCTCTCCCGCAGGGTCGAGGACCAGCGGGGTCAAATCCATCGCAAAGGACATCCCGCTGCTCACATCGACCCCGTGGGACTCGGCGTACGTGGCATTGGCGCGCCGCCGCCCCAGGCTGGCCAGGTCGTATCGCTTTCCGCCAGCGACCTGTGAATCGAAGATCCCCAGCAGGGCCGCTTGCAGGTTCTCGTGGGCGGTGAGGTCAAACCGGACCTTGTCCCTGTCGACCAGCCAGTCCAGGTCCCGCCAGACCTCACAGCCGTACAGTTTCTGTGGGCGCAGCGCCGGCGGGAGGTTTCGGACCGCGGAAATGACCCGCAGCGCCACGGCGACGTGGGTATCATGTTTATCCGCAAGGTTGTGTGTGTAGACGAAGCGGGGACGAGCAACCTCCAGGAGTCTCACGAGGTCTTCGATGATCCTTAATTCTGCCGGGTCCTTTACAGCCTGGCTGGGGTACTCTAGCATCACCTGGGCAACGTACTCCCCGACCACGGCGGCTTTTTTCTGCTCCTTCACCCTTACGGTGTGCATGTCTTCATCCGTAAAGCTTTTGTATATGCCGCTGCGAGGAGATCCGCGCCCATCCGTGATCACCACCCCGGTGAACCAGCGTTCTGGCTGCTGGTAGCATTCGAGGATTGGATAGACCGCCATGATCTCGATGTCGTCCTGGTGGGCGCCGATTGCCATGTGGGTGGTGCGCGCCAGGGCTTCTTCGGCAGGGGAGCCGTCGGGGATAAAGATCTCAGCAGAGGGCAGGTGAAAGCACATCCGGTTATCCATTGGACCGCTTTGGCCGGCTGATCGCTGGCAGGCTTGCCGCGGCGATGGCCTGTCCCACGCGGCGGGTCTTCTCGTCCGGCAGTTGGATCTGAAACTGGCCTGCCAGCTCGGGAAACTCGGCCTGGAGGACTGCGCTGGCGCCCTCCAGGAGCAGTCGACCGCCGCTTCCGGAGGTGCAGCGCCCCAGGATCAGCACGTGTTTGAATTCATAAAAATCGGCGTAGTGGGCCAGCGCGTATCCCAGGTACACTCCTATGGTCTGCCAGATCTTCACCGCGCCCTCGTGCCCGGCTTCAAGTATTTCATAAACGAACTCGAGCTTCCCGGCATCGGTGATATCCTCAGGGATCTGGATGCCAGCCTGGGGTGCCAGCCGAAAGACGCACTGCTGAGACAGATACATGGAGCCGCAGCCGGTGTCGCCCGACCATTCGTCAGTGGGTGCGTCGGGGGAATAGTCGATGGGCGCGAAGGCGAGCTCGTTCAACCAGCCCAGGATGCGACCCTCCATGTCCACGTAGCCTGCCGCCTCGCTGGATCCCAGCGCCAGCCCGAGCACGCCGTTCTCATCCAGCGACATCGACCCTGCCATGGCAGTGACGTCTCCGTCATTGATCACTACCAGGGGTACGCCCAGTTCGGTGCCAATGCGGATGAAGAGGTCCCTGATCTCGTGGTAACGGTCTGGAGGGATACCCCGGAAGAGGGAGGCGACCATTGGGCGATTGTCGATATAGATTCCTGCGGAGCTGCCGCCGACCGCGTCTACACGGGGGAGTCTCGCTGCCGCGGCGCCCAGACAAGCCATGATCTCCCGGTAATGATATTCCGGATCGGACTGTTTCCGTGGCTCCCAAACCACCTCTTCACTGAAGACCACTTCCCCATCTATAACGGCGCTCACTTTCCGGTCTGAAGCGCCCAGGTCGAATCCGATCCGGCAGCCGTTCAGGTGGCGACCGAGAGGTCTGCCGGTCGTCCTGGCAGGTGGGACCTCATCCGGATCGCAGGGGACGACCTCGAATTCCCGTTCGTACACGGTCTCACCTAGGAAGTGATTGTCGAACTGGCGAGCGCCGGCGAGCCCATAACACTCCCGCAGGTATTTTCCAAGGCTTTGGGGTCCGCCGATATAGACCCTGTATCCGCCGCGCTGCCAGAGTAGGAACTTGAGCAGGCGTTCGATATAGCTCAGGCTGGCGGTCGATCGAGGATGCTCTATCGGGAGTACCTGTGTCTCGAACCGAGAGAGATTCCCACCTTCTCTTTCCAGACCAATGACCAGCGGAATCCCAGCCTGTCCGACCTCCTCCTGAAAAGCCCGGTTTGCGAGCACTGCGGGCCGGAACCCGCTGTCCAGGGGCGGGGTGATCTTCGGGGGGACCAGATAGAGGCCTTCGCTCAGGGCGATCACAGGTTTCAGACTTTCTCCATGCCTTCAGCCGGACAGCCTGGACGGCTGAAACAAGAGCAGGGAATAATTGCTCGCCAGCATCGCTGAAGCGCCCTGAATGATCCCGTATTCGGCCAGTTGCCCGATTTCGATCCGGGTGTCTGCGGCGAGCCCGGCGAGCGAGAACTGCGCCGCCGATTCTCTCACCGCGTTCAACCAGGGTTCACCAAACCGGGTCATATCCCCTGTCAGGATGATCTTTCGTATGTTGAGCGTCCCGACCAGGCTTGAGATCCCGAGTCCGAGGTAGCGGGCTGCTTCCAAGACCACCCGGCGTACACGGGGATCGCCGGCGGCGAACGCTTCCTTGATTGCCTCGAGGGCGCTTGTTTGTTGGGAGGGGATCGTGAGCGGCATGCGCAGCCCATTGGATAATGCACGGATCTGTTTGAGGACTGCCTGGGCGCTGGCGACGGTCTCCAGGCACCCGCGTTTCCCACACCGACAGGGGAGCCCTCCCTCCGGGACAACCACTATGTGACCGATCTCGCCGGCGCCGCCGCCATCTCCCTGAAACAGGCGTCCGTTGATGATGATGCCAGCTCCGATGCCGTGCCGGATGTTGATGACAATCAGGTGATCGTCGGATTGATAGTTTCCTCCGTAAGTGAATTCCCCCATCGCAGCCGCCTGGCTGTCGTTGAGCACGTACACGGGGAGATAGTAGCGATCTTTCAACAGGTCAGCCAAAGGCAGATTCTTCCAGTCGAGGTTGACGGCGTTCACGACGATCCCCTCCCTGGTGTTCACCAGGCCCGGCGTCCCGACGCCGATCCCGACCACTGGCTGGCAGGCAGAGAGCAGCAACCGGTCGAGGATGTCGTACACCAGGCTCAAGGCTTCATTCCCATTCCGGTCATCCACCGGCAGGGAGACCATCTCGCGGATGCGGCCGCGCAGGTTGACGACAGCCCCGCGAAACTGGTCCTGCGCCAGGTTGAGGCCGATCACACAGCGCGAATCTTCGACCAGGCTGAGGAGAATAGGGGATTTGCCGCCGATCGAGGACCCGATCCCGATCTCCGCGACCAGGCCTTCGGCGATCAGGTCGGCAACGATATCCGAGACGGTTGTGCGGGTCAATTTGGTGATGCGAGCGATCTCCGCCCGGCTGATTTCCGCATGCTCGAAGATCGTTTTCAGCACCAGGTTGCGATTGTGTTCCTTGGTTTGCTGCTGGGTGGCTTTTTTCATCTGAGCGTAATAAAAGGACGAGTAGATCGAGACTTTGTTAATCCATTGGACTTACAAAGTTGAGTATATCCTCCCTTTTTAGAAATGTCAAGCCGTCAATTTCCCGTTCGTGGATGTCAGCTTTTTCAGTCCGGGTAGCAGATTTACTTTCATCTTGCAGCGCCAAATTGCTGGCTCCCGGCGCCAAAGGCATGGATCAAAAATTACCCCAATACCAGAATCGGTTTGTATAATATCGTTGCTGGATGCGTCCTGTTCGGTAATCTTGCCTTCGATTACGAACTGGTTTCGTGGATGAAGCGTAATGCCGACGAACTTACCTCCTGAATACTTCGAAGCTGAAAAGCGCTTCCGGCTGGCGAGGTCCCCGGCGGAGAAGATCGCCTGCCTGGAAGAGATGCTCAGCCTGATCCCCAAGCACAAGGGCACTGACCACCTGCGCGCGGATTATCGGCGGCAGCTCTCGAAGTTGAAATCTTCCGCGCAGACACATAAGAAGACCGGGACGCAGCCCTCAGCATTCCGGATCCCTCGGGAGGGGGCTGGCCAGATAGCCGTGATTGGGGCGACAAACACGGGCAAATCCTCCCTGGTCGCGGCCCTGACCAATGCTGAACCAGAAATTTCAGAAATGCCCTACACGACTCGCCGACCGTTACCGGGGATGATGGCTGCCGGAGGCGCCCCGATCCAGCTCATCGACACGCCGCCCCTCGACCGCAACTGGCGCCTTGAGCCCGAGCTGATCGACCTGATCCGCCGGGCGGACCTAATCTTGCTGGTCGTGGACCTCCAGGCCGATCCGGTCGAGCAGCTGGAGAAGGTGGTTGCCATCCTGGAGGACAATGCGATCATCCCAGCGCACCGACGGGCCAAGTACCACGGCAGTGGGGAGGAGCGTCAGCCATCCCTGAAAATGCGGTCGAAGGGCGTGGATGCTGCGGTCAGTGCCCAGCTGGAATCCCGCCTCGCGACTTATCACCCCGTGCTGGTCGTGGCCAACAAATGCGATGACGAAAGCCTGGACGAGCTGTGCGCGATTTTCCGGGAGATGCTCGACGCGGAATGGCTCCTGGAAGCTGTCTCGGCGCGGACCGGGCGAAACCTGGACCGGCTCAAGCAGGTCGTCTTCGATCAATTGGGGCTGGTGCGCATCTACGCCAAACCGCCGGGTAGACCGGCTGATCTGGAAGCACCGTTTGTGTTAAGAAAGGGAGCGACCGTGGAAGATCTGGCCGGTCGAGTGCACAAAGATATCCTTGAGAACCTCAAGTTTGCCAGGGTATGGGGAAGCACTGCATTCGACGGGCAGATGGTGCAACGCGATTACGTCCTCCACGACGGCGATATTGTTGAGCTGCACACCTGAGGCGCAGCGGATCGCTCGGAGCTGCCCTGAACGCTAATCGATTTCGAGGATCGCCGGGCGTTCGAATGTCGCGTCTGCTGCTTCGACCTCCAGGGTCGGCCAGCCTTCAATAGCAGTCAGGACCTCGTTCTGGTCTTCCCTCACCAGGATTGTGTCTTCCGACTTCGTCCCGGTTATCGATGGGTTCCATGCGTACGCCTGGTTTGCGTGGACCAGTTCTGGCATGCCGGGCACGGCGATCACCTCGCGCCCTTCGTATCCGGCAACGCCGCCCTGGTGATGCAGGTTCCACTCATCCGGGTAACCCACGGCGGCGTAGGCGTTGATCCCGGCCTGGAGGACCTCTCCTAACGTGCTTCCAGGCCGGGTCGCGGCGATAAATGCCGCGTCGACGCGGGCGACCGCTTCCGATCGGCGCCGTATCTCGTCCGGCAAAAGCCCGAAGTGCACCAGGCGGGTCAGGTTGGCGACCAGTCCCCACCTGCGTCCGCAGAGGACGAGCATGGCGAAGCGCTCCAGAATCCTGGCCGTCGGGAGGGGGTGGCGGAAATTGAATATGCGCTCGTCAGCGGCGACCAGGTTGACGATCGGCTGGACGCCGCGCTTCTCCGACTCAAAGCTGAGCCGGCCGGCGATCTCGTGCTCGGTCATACCCGGCCTGATCGCTCGGGCGGCGGCCTCCATTGCCTGGGCGGCGAGCCGGCCAACGCTCCGAAAACGTTGGACCTCTTCAACGGTCAGATGACTCCGCAGGCGAGCTACCTGTTGGGAGAGGTCCACCACTCCGGTGTAGGGCGCGTCGGCGCCGAGCTTTAACCCGCCGGCCAGCTGGCTGATGATCTGCGGGTGCTCGTGCCAGATGTGGACCCGGAACTCCCAGCCCTGTGCGGCGAGTTTTTCTTCTTTCTCCAAGCGCGGCGCTTCGATGTTATCGGTGATCAGATAACGTCCAGCTCCTGTGATCAGCAGCGCAGCCACGCCTTCGACGGCAGCGGTGTTCACATAGGAGGCTGCGCCGCAGGTAGCCCAGGCGAAGCTGCTCACCCGGCGGAGCAGGAGGGCGTCCAGGTCGTTCTCAGCGAGCAGCGAATGGATTGCGTTGAGTTTGTAATCGAGTTCCAATCTGACCTCAAAGGACCGGATCTGCGGAAATCATGCTCCTGCCTGTCTCAATCCCAGAGTGCGGGTTTAATCACCATCAGGGAAACAATGGCAACCGCCAGGACTGCGAGGATCATTCCGATCAATTTGCCTCTCCTCGCCGCCGCCTGGTAGGCGGTCGAATCGCCGCCCTCGCTCTCGGCAAGCTCGATCTGCCTGCGGAGGGTTGGCGTGTATCCGAGCATCCCGAACAGCACCAGCAAGACGTACAGGACGAGCGAGGTCAGCAACCACGGGGTGGTCAGGGGCATGTCCACCAGGAAGACCATCGCGATGCCAGTGATGAACAGCAGGCCATAGGCCGGGTTGGCGAGGCGGTCGTCGATTTGCTTGATGCCCCGGAGGGTGAACGGCAGGGCTTCGGATTTGCGAGCGGCGTGTGAGAGCCACATCCCATAAGTGACGTTCGCACCGACGGCGATGATTGCAGCCAGGATGTGAATCCATTTCAGGATCTGATACACCATTCTGAAGACCTCCTATCGGGGTGATGTGCTTTCAGGACAACGAGGGTGCCGGTTGGCTGGCTCTTCTGCCTCTGCAGGGACTGCATGAGACCAGCCAATATTATACCGTCCCGGAAAGGAGCGCCGATGAAAGGCTTTCTCGAAGACGCGAGTGAGCGTCATCGCGAGGCGTCCTTCGCCCCATGTTGGGAGTAAACACTTCACGATGCTCCGCTCTGGACGCTTCACCGGGAAACCCGGAGCAAAAACTTCTGAGGTTGAGGATGTCATAAGCGTTCAGGCTTGGAAGGTTACATGGAGGGGAGAGACCGTTTACAATAGGGAGGGCATGCCGGAAAAATTCGCCCACCTTCACGCGCATTCATATTACTCCTTCCTGGAAGGTCTGGCTTCCCCTGCCGAACTGGTCCAGGCAGCGGTTCGCTTCGAAATGCCTGCGCTTGCCCTCACGGACCGGGTCGGATTGAGCGGCGCGGTCGAGTTCTACCTCGCCTGTAAGGACGCGGGGATCAAGCCGGTCCTCGGGCTGCATTTACCCATCGATCCGCCCCCGGACCTGGTTCAGGCGCCGGGGGAGGTGGTCCTGCTGGCGATGGACCGGGAAGGGTGGGCCAGCCTGTGCAGGTTGAGCAGCGCCCTGCTGGTCGATCGAGCCGGCGATCCCCTCCCGCGCATCCCCTGGGAGATTCTTGGCAAGGAGGCGGCTGGCCTGCTGTGCCTGGCTGGCTTCCCCGAGTCACCCGGGAAGCTTACCAGCGGAGAGGGGGAGCGGGAGGCAGCCAGCTACCTGGCAAGGCTTGCCGAAGTCTTCCCGGGCAGGCTGTATGTGGCCCTTCGGAGCACCGAAGCCGGTGATCGGCGACTGGTCGAGATCCTGGCCAGCGCCGGAGAGAAGCTGAAACTGCCAGTCGCCGCGCTGCACAGCATTTACTACCTGGAAGCGGGCCAGGAGCGCCTGCAGAGGCTGGCGACAGCAGTGCGGCTGAACAAGCGGCTGGCCGCGGTCGCCGACCAGGAAGCCGCGCCGCCGGGCTCGTTCTTCGTCTCACCGGCGGAGATGGCGGCACGCTTTGCTGATCACCCGGAAGCGATCGAGGCGACTCGGGAGATCGCTGACCGGTGCAGCCTGGAACTGCCGATCGGCGTACCGGTCTTCCCGGAGATCCCCCTGCCTCCAGGGCAGGATGCAATGCAGGTTCTGCGCCAGAAAGCGGAAGCCGGCGCTCGACAGCGCTATGGGGAGGTGAATGAACAAATCCGGGAGCGGCTGGAATCCGAACTGCAGGTGATCGAAGCCAGGGGATACGCCCCCCTGTTTCTGATCATGGAGGAGATCTTGGATTACGCCCGCCAGCGCGGGGTACCGGTCTCCTCTCGCGGCTCTGCAGCGTCTTCCCTGGTGGCTTATTGCCTGGGTATCACGAACCCGGACCCGCTCCGGCTCAACCTGTACTTTGAACGCTTTCTCAACCCGGCCCGGGCCAGCCCCCCAGACATCGACACCGACCTGTGTTCCCGCCGACGGGACGAGGTCATCCAGTTTGTCTACAAGCGGTATGGGGCTGATCGGGTTGCTATGGTGAGCACCATCAACCGGTTCCGGCGGCGCTCCGCCTTGCGCGAGACCGCCAAGGCTCACGGGTTCCTGGCGAGCGAGATCAGCCGCCTGGTGGATGAGCTGCCCTGGGGCTGGCGCAGACATTCCGCTGAGCCGGGCATTTCCCCCTTTGCGGAACTCAGCGGCCGCTATCGGGCTGCCCGGTACCAGGCGGTCTTCTCAGATGCGGCAAAATTGATCGGTTCTCCACGCCACCTGTCTGTGCATGCCGGCGGGGTGGTGATCGCTCCGGCCAGGCTCACAGACCTGGTCCCTATCCAGCTGGCGGCCAAAGGGATCGTGATCACCCAATTAGACCTGGAGTCGGTCTCCCACCTGGGCCTGGTCAAGATCGATCTCCTGGGTATCCGGGGGCTCACCGTGCTGGGGGATGTGGCAGCCGCGATCTGCTCCCGAAACCCGGCGGCCAATCGCGAACCCCTCGGCCCGCTGAAAGCGATAGAAGACAAGGATCTCCAAACAGCAGAGCTGGTGCGAGCCGGGCGCACGATCGGATGCTTCCAGATCGAGAGCCCCGGGATGCAGGCCACGCTCAAGGAGATCCAGGCGCGCAGCATCGACGACGTGATGGTCGCTTTAGCGCTCTATCGACCGGGCCCGCTGACCGGTGGCTTGAAAGACGCGTTCGTGCGCCGTCACCGCGGCGTAGAGAGCGTCGCCCACTTGCACCCGTCGCTTTCCACTCTGCTGGACGACACCCACGGAGTCATCCTGTACCAGGAGCAGGTGCTGCGCATCGCTCACGAGCTGGCCGGGCTCAGCCTGGCTGATGCCGACCTGCTCAGGCGCGCCATGAGCCACTTCGATCCCGGTGAACAGATGCGCACCTTGAAGGAACGCTTCATCACAGGCGCCCGGATGCGTCACCATGTGCCAGAAGAGACCGCGGAAAGGATCTGGGAGATGATGGCGGCCTTCGCTGGCTACGGCTTTCCCAAGGCGCATGCGGCCTCCTATGCCCTGATCGCGTGGCAGTCTGCCTGGTGCAAGGCACACGAACCGGGTATCTTCATGGCAGCGGTGCTGGCGAACTGGGGCGGCTATTACGGACAGCAGATCTACCTGAACGAAGCGCGCCGGTTGGGCCTGCCGCTGCGCCCGCCGCACGTCAATTATGCCCGGCGGGAGTTCAGCGTGCAGGACCTGGCTGGGAAGCAGACCCTGTTCATGGGCCTCGACCAGGTGCGGGGCCTGACCCGCCGGACGCAGGGGCGCATCCTGAGCGAACGGCCTTTCCGATCATTGGAGGATTTCCTGGCGCGCGCCGATCCGCGCCCAGCCGAGGCCGAGAACCTGATCCGCTGCGGCGCTCTGGCAGGATTCGGGAGCATCCCGCGCCTGCTCCGGCGCATGGCCGGGGGGCGCCAATCAAGCACCGGGCAGTTGCCGCTCTTCCCGGTGGAGGCGGCAGCTGCTCCCGAGGACAGTGACCTGGAAGAGGACTGGACGCTCCAGGAAAAGGTGGCAGCGCAGGAGGCGATCCTGGGGGTGGGAGTGGATGCCCACCGTCTGGAGCTCGCCGCAGACCAGATCGCCTCCGCGGGAGCGATCACGACCGTGGAGGCGGCCGGGAGGCTGGGGGCACAGGTGCGGATCGCCGGGACGAGGTTCGCCGGGCGACGGGGGCGGGACGAACGCGGCGGCCTGGTGTACGTCCTTTCCCTGGAAGACCTGGTGGGCATGCTGGACGTGATCCTGCCAGCCCAGGTGTACCACCGCGACCGGCAAGCGCTTGTGGGCAGGCAGCCGCTCATTGTCGAGGGGACAGTGAAACTGGATGCAGAAGGCGGAGAGCCGATCATCGAGGCCCAGAGAGTCAGGCAGATAGCATGAGGTGAGCAGGATCTCTCTAAACTGCCTCGAAATTCCGCTTTTGCTTTTTTATTTCGCAAGGGATCGAGTTATACTTGGAAAACCTCCAACCTCTAATCCAACTGAAATCTTGACCTGCTGATGAATGATACGTGTGCCGGGTTACGTATTCTGATTAAATCGCCTGGCTCCCACAACAGGTGGCCCGGTTGAATAGTCTCTTTGATCTGAGTGATGAGCAGCTGATGGGGCGGGTAGCAGCCAGAGATGAGGCGGCGCTCGCGGTCCTCTACGACCGTTTTTCGCCATCCGTGTTAGGCCTGGCTTATAAGCTGTTGAGCGACAGGGCCACGGCCGAAGAGGTCCTCCAGGAGACCTTTTGGAGGGTCTGGCAGAAGGCCGGACAGTACCAGGCTGAACGCGGCTCGGTCCAGAGCTGGTTATTCGCAATCGCACACAACGCCTGTATCGATGAGCTGCGGCGCAGGAAGGTAGAACATACTTTGATCGATGAACAGCAAGTTGAGCGGAACAGCCCAGGAGCTCCTGACCTGGATGCTCAGGTGGCATCAGGCATCGAACGCCGACAGGTCCTGGCGGCATTGGAGGACCTGCCGCCTGAACAACGCGAGGTGATCGAACTGGCGTTCTTAGGCGGGTTGACCCGCCAGGAGATCGCGGCAAAGGTTGGGGTCCCCCTGGGGACGGTGCACACCCGGGCCCGCCTGGGCCTGCAAAAGTTAAAACTGGCATTATCCGCCAGAGGTATCAAGCATGAAGGAAACTGAAGCGAACCTGGAAGATCTTCTACCCTTTTATATCTTGGGAACTCTGACCGCTGACGAAATCGCCAGAGTCGAGGCTTACCTGCGGACGAATTCGGAAGCCAGGATGTGGGTGGACGAAATGAGGCCGGTCGCAGAAGCTCTGGCGCTATCCGTGGAACCAATGGAACCTGTTCCAGCCACAAAGCGAAATTTGTTGAAACGGATACGGGCGGAACAGGCGTCGCAGGAACTCCCTGCGAGGCGATTCGGCTTTCTGGAGCGCCTGAGGCAGCTGGCAGCATCTCCCAGCCGGATGCGGCTGGAAACTCTGGTCGTCTCGATCAGCCTGTTTATCGCCCTGCTGTCTCTGGGCTGGGCGTTGTCGATCAGCCGAGAGATTTCTCGCCTCCGGCACGAGGTCGGCGATCTACAGGCGAGCGTGGCGAACCAGGAGCAGATCATCCTCTACCTGTCGAATCCCAACAGCCGATCGGTCGTGATCGCCGGAACCGAACACCGGCCAGAGGCGCGGGGCAACGTGATCTTCGCGCCGGAGGAGAGCGTGGGCGGATTGCTGATCAAGGGGCTGGTTCCCCTCGAATCCGGCCTGGTGTATCAGCTTTGGTTAATCGAAGGGGAGACGCCGCAGAGCGCTGGCACGTTTAATGTGGATGCCAGCGGGCAGGCGGTTGTCCCGCTTGCGGCGGCGAAAGCCATCGCCGAGTTCGACGCCTTGGGGGTGTCCATCGAGCCCACCGGGGGGAGCTTGCAGCCCACAGGCGATATCGTCTTATTGGGCTCGCTGACTGAAGACACTTAGCACACGATTGGGTGGAATCCCAAGTTTGGGGCTTCGCTCTTTAGATTCAATTCTTCTCCTGCTGCGTATTAAGTACAGGTCAGGCGGCCCGGGGAGAGCGCAGGGAGGGACATGAGCGCACTGGCGCTGCGAGATCGATGCGGCAGGAGGAGGTGATGCTTATCCACTGAAGCTGGTAAACCAACGGTATCTGGGATTCACTCAGAATCCCAAGTCTGTTCCTGAAGAACAGATCAATCCTTCCAGTTAGTGCCTTAGGAGTAAACAGCCATGTTAAAGAAACGTATGTTCATATTGCGCATCCTGGGTGGATTCCTGGGCTTCGCCTTGCTCCTCGGTGGGCTGGCCCCAGGCTACTCCCAGGCGGCAAGCCATCGCGAAGCACCGATGATAGCCCTGGACCCGACTGCCGACATCACGGATTTCTTCATGTTCCGCAGTTACGAGCCGGGTCATGAGGGCAATGTCATCCTCATCATGGACGTGATCCCTGGAGAAGAACCAAGTTCAGGCCCCAACTACTTCAATTTCGATCCGAATGTCCTGTATGCCTTCAACATAGACAACGATAAGAACGGCAGGGCAAACGACGTGCGCTTCGAATTCAGCTTCAGGAATGAGTTCGGCGGAGTCCCGGAAGCACTGGACCTGTTCCTGGCTTATCTGGGGAATGTCCCGCCCACCGATGGGTCCATTGTGCCCCCAATCACCGCGCTCGAGGGTCCCGGATCGGAGGGGATGGGCATGCGCCAGCGTTATTCCGTGAAGATGGTCAAAGATGGTAAAACGACCGTCCTCGCGGACGGACTGATCGCTGTGCCATCCAACGTCGGGCCGCGCACCATGCCTGATTACGCTGCTCTTGCAGCGCAAGGAGTGTATGACCTGGGGAGCGGGGCGCGGGTATTCGCCGGTCAAAGGGACGATCCCTTTTACATCGATCTCGGCGCAGTCTTCGATACTCTTAACCTCCGCAGCCCTGGGACGGACATGCTCTCCGGTTTCAACGTTCACACCATCGCCCTCGAAGTGCCGGCGAAATGGTTGACGAAGGACGGAAAGAGTATCGGTTCAACGGCCTTCCCGGTCATCGGCGCCTATGCCAATACGAGCCGGCGCAACGTCCGGGTGCTCAGCAAGGGGCTCGATCTGCAGGGGAGCGGCAAGTGGGTACAGGTCCAGCGCCTGGCGAATCCTCTGGTGAATGAGGCGATCATCGGTACGGAGGATAAAGACCTCTGGAACCGGAAAAATCCAGCCATGGAGAAAGATTTCGAAGAGTACTATACGAATCCACGGTTAGCGACAGCGCTATCCCTGGTGTTCGGCGTGCCGGCAACGCCGCTGCTGGATCTCCGGGATGTGCTCCTGACCTACCAGCCGGGCGATTACAGCATGCTCTCCGAACTGCTGCGGCTGAATCTCAGCGTCCCTCCGACTCCGCTTGCTGACCAGGAGCGCCTGACCGTGCTGGCCGGCGATAACGCCGGTTGGCCGAACGGGCGGCGCCCGCTCGATGACGTCACCGACATCGCAGTGCAGGTGATCGGCGGATCGAACTTCGCCGGCGCTGGTGACAGCGTCGACATCAATGACAAGCCGCTTCCGGAAGCGTTTCCTTTCATCCCTTCCCCGTGGGATGGTCGCGAGCGTTTCCACGAAAACCCGTGATCTGAGGGAGTGGCCGGCCTTCGGATTAGCTGGTGAGGTTCCTGAAGGCAGGCCGGGGGCATCCTGGAGCGAACCGGCTCTCCCGTTGCTAGACCGGTTCGCTCCAATCCAACCCCCGATAAGGACACAGGGAAGATGCGCCTGACTTTGGAGGAATAAATCTTATGCAAGCCGTGTTTCGAACCTTCCCGAAGTTGAGCCGGGAGTTGTTATTCATCCTCTGTGCTGGTGTGATCGTATTCCTCTCGCATCTGTTCTCCGAAGACACACAGCTCTCGACACCGCAGGCGGTGGATTTTTTCACCAGGGGAGCTGGAAGGGATGCAACTTCGACCGAAGAACAGATCGAACAATTTCAGAGCCAGCTGAGAGCAAACCCAGGAGCATGGGAAGTCTACAGCCAGCTCGGTTTGGCCTACCTCCAGCGGGCGCGGGAGACGGGGGATCCAGCGTACTACTTGAAGGCGGAAAAGGTCCTCCGGGAAGCGCTTAACGCCATACCCGACGATTACGCTTCCCTGGTGGGGATGGGGATGCTTGCCTTGGCGCGCCACCAGTTCCAGGAAGCCCTGGAGTGGGGAGAGCGCGCCCGCCGAGAGGTTCCGGACTCCCCCATGGCGTTCGGAGTGATTGCCGATGCCCAGGTCGAGCTCGGCAAATACGATGAAGCTGCAATCAGCCTGCAGGCTATGGTCGACATTCGTCCGGATTTGAATTCTTACTCACGCATCTCTTACTTGAGGGAATTGTACGGCGACCTGGAAGGTGCAGTTCTTATGATGCAGTGGGCGGTCGATGCTGGCCAACCGAACCAGGAGAACGCGGCCTGGACGCGCACCCAGCTGGGCAACCTGTACTTCAATAGGGGAGGCCTTGAGACTGCTGAAAAACAATACGCCCTGACCCTGGCGAATCATCCTGGATACGTGTACGCGCTGGCGGGAATGGGAAAGGTCCAGGCCGCGAGAGGGAATTTCGGTGCAGCTATTGGTTACCTGGAGGGGGCGAGCCAGGCTGCGCCCATCCCGGAGTTCATCATCAGCCTCATAGACGTTTACCAGCGCGCCGGAAATACCGGGGCAGCCGAGAAGCAAATAGAATTGCTCAAAGCAATCCAGCAGCTGTATGAGGCCAATGGAGTGGACCTGGATCTCGAGGTGGCGTTATTCAACGCCGATCACAGAATCGACCTGGACGACACCCTGAAAAATGCCAGGCAGGTGTATGCCCGGCGACCCAGCGTATTCGCCGCTGATGTCCTGGCCTGGGTGCTTTATACAACCGGACGCTGCCAGGAAGCCCGGGCTTATGCAGCAGAGGCGTTAAACCTCGGCACGCGCCATGCGCTTTTTTTCTTTCATGCCGGGATGATAGAGCATTGCCTCGGGAATGATGATCTGGCGGTCGGGCATCTCCAGCAGGCGCTGGAAATCAACCCGTATTTCTCACTTCGCTACAGCCAGGAAGCCAGGCGGACTTTAGAAGATTTGACCGCGAGATATTAGTGCGGGTCATCCAGGATTCTGGAGGATGGAATGAGGAAATCTCACCGAATCACTCTCGTCTGCATATTGCTCTCTGTGGCTCTGGTAAAAGCGCCTGCGGCCTGGGCCCACCCCCTGGGCAATTTTTCGGTCAACCAGTACGCAGGTCTTGTGATCCGCCCGGGTGAGATCGAGATCGACTTCGTCGTCGACATGGCAGAGATCCCAGCTTTCCAGGAGATCATGAAGATCGACCTCGATGGCGACAGGATGGTCGACCCTAACGAGAACAATGCGTACTCGGAAAAACAATGCAAGACTCTTGGGTCGAGCCTTTCCCTCTCAGCGGCGGGTGTACCGGTCAGCCTCGCCCTGGAGCGAGAAACCCTTGGCTTCCCGCCGGGGCAGGGAGGGCTTACCACCATGAGGCTGGAGTGTAAATTCCTGGGATTGTACGAAAACAAGGGTGCAGCTGCCAGGATCGTTTTCGAAAACCGCGCTTACCCGGAGAGATTGGGCTGGCGGGAGATCGTCGTCTCTGGCGAAGGGGTGGTCCTGACGGGTGATTGGCCTCAGGAAAGCGAAAGCGATCGTTTGCGGACTTACCCGGACGATATGCTTTCCAGCCCGCTCGACCAGCGATTAATCGAACTCGAAGCACTCCCAGGAGGTCCCGGAGCGATCCCTGCGCCTGAGACAGATGAACTGCCTGTGAGCGCATCCGGCCTGGACAGGAATGATCCGTTCACACGCATTCTCCTGATAGAGCAGCTGTCAATCGCCTCGCTCCTGGTCGCCCTCGTGATCGCATTTGCCTGGGGGGGACTGCACGCCTTGACGCCGGGCCATGGGAAGACGATCGTGGGGGCTTACCTGGTTGGATCCCGGGGTACCCCGATCCATGCCGTCTACCTTGGGATCACAACGACGATCACGCACACGGCGGGAGTGCTAATCCTGGGAGGGATTACCCTGCTCGCCTCCCAGTATCTGCTCTCGGAGAAGCTGTTCCCCTGGTTGAATTTACTTTCGGGATTATTGGTGATTGGTATCGGGCTGAGCCTGTTCCTGAACAGGTTGAGGAGCGCCAGACGGGCTCACGATGAGACCCACCACCACGAGCACGCCGGTGTCCATGAGCTTCTCCCCGACGGTGAACACTTCCACGACCATGTTCACACGCATGATGGCGGACATACCCATCACACCCACCTGCCTCCAGGCGCAGATGGTCCCCGGGCGGCATGGCGCAGCCTGCTCGCCCTGGGTGTCTCAGGTGGTCTGTTGCCCTGTCCCTCGGCCCTGGTCGTGATGCTGGGAGCGATCGCGCTGGATCGGATTGGGTTTGGCCTGGTACTGGTGGTCGCGTTCAGCCTCGGCCTGGCGAGTGTGCTGACGATTATCGGGTTGGCCTTCCTCTACGCGGGCCGGCTGTTCGAGCGGCTGCCGGTTCAGAAAAAAGTTTTCCGTTTCGTGCCGGTTGTCAGCGCGTTGTTTATCACTTTGGTTGGGTTGGGGATCGCAGTTCGTGCGCTGTCAACCCTATGATACTGTTGTGTCTTTTATGGGGGCGCTGGGTCCCACGCGCTTCACCGCCGCAATGCCGTTCTCCATGGCGTCTTCCGAGGAGTACATCTCGCTGTTGCCAATCACCTGGTTATTGGCGGCCCTGAGGACGAAATAGTGTCTCCCGCTCGACGACATCTTGCGTTCGTAGCGTTCGTCGTGCGGTGAATTTTCTCGAACCGATCGGATCCCGTTTTCCATGTTGGCTTTCGCCCTGTACATCTCGCTGGTCAAGATGGTCTCGTTGTTCTCAGCGGTCAGGGTGAAATAGTACTGCTGGTCTGATGACATCTTCACAACATAATTCGCTGGCATGGCAGGCATCTCCCTTGCTGACTCTGTGTATAGGATTGGTTTTAATCACCAGGTACGTAATAAAGGGGTGGAAATCCTTCTCGAGGATTATACCATCCGGCAGGAGTTGGCACGCGCACGAACCCCTCAGACGTTTCCCTCTCCCAGCACAGGCATATCGTACAGATGTAACTGCCCTCGTCTTCATACTTTGTCCACAACGATCCAGGCGATATAGCCATTCTTGACCACCTCTACTCGGGCTGATGGAGCAGGGAACAGCGCGGCGATGCGCGGAGGGTCGAGGAAGCGGCTGCGCATTATGGCGGCCTTCTCGGCGAGGGCGACCAGCTTTACAAAGAAGTTGCGAACGTCTGGTTCTTCGATCAGAAGCCGGCCTCCGGATCTCAGGACGCGCCATAACTCGCTCGCAGTCATCCCCTGGTCGCAGACGTGGTGGAGGGCGTCCACCATGATCACACGTTCAAAACAGCCATCCGGGAAGGGCAGGCGCTCCGCGTGCGCGCAGACCGGTGAAAGGCTGTTCTTTTTCCTGGCCTGCCTGAGCATTCCGAAAGCGGGGTCGGCCACCACGACCCGGCCGGCGAGGCGGCCCAGGAATTGGGAGATGCGCCCGGTGCCGCCGCCTGCGTCCAGCAATGCGCCCTCCACCGGCAGTCCGGCGAGGGAGATAAGCTGCGCCGGTGATTTAGGCCGGATGATTTTATCGTAGATAGGGGCAAGGGTGTCGAAATGGTCCACTCAATCCGAGTCCAGCGTGAAAGCCATTTACGAGATGGCCGCGGCCAGTTTCCTGATCTGCTGGAGCTCGTCGCGGTTGACGGTGTGACCGAGGCCAGGATATAGGCTGGCGGTCACTGCAGCGCCCTTCGCGGCGAGGACGGTCTCGGTCTCTCGGAAACGCGCACGGGGGATGTGCGGGTCCGGGTCGCCGCAGCCGAGAAAGACGGGCGTGCCATCCAGGGATCCAGGGAAATCCCAGGTGATGCCAGGCGGTCCGATCAGCCCGCCGCTCAGCCCCACCAGCCCACCGAAGCGGCGTGGGTTGCGGACAGCATATTCCAATGCCAGGCACGCACCCTGTGAAAAACCAAGCAGGACTGTGCGATCCGGCGAGATGCCCTGGGATTCCAGCTCATTGAGCAGGTCGCCGACGATGGAAAGCGCCGAACTCAGCCAGGGTTCGTTAGTTTCCAGCGGGGCGAGGAAGCGGTTGGGATACCAGGCATTCCCCGCTGCCTGGGGGGCGAGGAAGGTGAATTCCGGCTCTCCGAGCTCGGCGGCCAGCGCCAGGATGTCGCTGGCCTGTGCACCCCGCCCATGGAGCAGGATCATGGCGGCGCGCGCCTCGGCCGGTTGCCTGCCATAGGCCAGGACTGGTTGCCCGGCGTGTCCGGTGAAGGGATCAGCCGGCTTGAGATCGTCAGAGAAATGGGGTTGCAAAGCTTTACCTCCAGAGATTGCCGGTGGATTCTACCGGGAACAGAGGCTTGCTGGCACGAAACCGCTGGCATCGTGGCGGATGAAAGAGAAGATCTCTTTTAAGTAGATGCCGGACGTGAGGGGGGCACGCCCGGCAATCTAAGGAGGGCCACCGGCACAAGTCCGGCGACGAGACACCTGGATACCAGTAAAAGGGAGGGCAGATGTCTGTTTCTAAAATATACACCAGGTTTCTCCGAAATGCATTAATCTTGAATTAGAGTTTTAGGACTAACCCTATCCAATTATTCTACCCGGTCTCAGGGATTACGCTTTTTGGAGGATTCGTCGTCGAAGCCGAAGAAGTCCATCCAGTCATCGATCTCTTCCGGAGCCAGGCCGTCTGGCCGCGCGCCCTGACCGCCGGTCCCTGTCGCCGGCTTGCCCTGGAGCAGGGAGGCAAAATCCTCGGATGAGATCACTGCCGCCCGCGCGGCGCGCCCCGCGGCCTGCACCTCGTGATCCGAGCTGACAACTATCCAGTTGCGCGCCTCCCGGCCGAGGCGAGCCAGCCGGTTGCGGATGGCCCGGTCGGCGCTGCTCCCCTGGCGGACGAAGCGGGCGAGCACGTTTCCAAAACTGCGCGCCGGCGGCTGCCCGGGCGGGGCGTTGTCGAAGTAGACTTCGACCCGTTTTTGGGTGCGACGGCAAAAATCTTGCAACAGTTCGACCAGGTGCAGTTCATCGTCGATCTCGTCAAGCGCCAGCCCCGGAATCTTGGGGATCAGGTTGTGACCGTCGATGAGGTACGGCATGAGGTTCATTTTAGTTTCTAAAGCCGGATGCGTCAACCTGCGATCTGTGCTATGATTTAGAAGCCTTTTTGACAAAGCAGGGCAGGACGCGGGCTGTATCAGATGGCAGGGTATTGCGATGAGAAACTGGAAGCGCCTGTTCTACTACCTTTTTATTAACATCCTGGTCTCGACCTGCACAGTGGTGACGGTGCTGGTCCTCTGGGACCGGGCGCGGTCAGGGTCCCGGCTCATGGAGCAGGTCCCGCCGCTCTCGGGGAACCCAGCGGTTGTCCAGGGGTCGGCCCTTCAATCCACGGCTGGCACCCCGGGTCCTACCAGCCCGGCAACGCTGGCACCCGCCGGCACACCCGTCTCTCCATCGGAGATCCAGCCAACGGAAGCCGAATCTGGCGCGCTCGAATACGTCGTCCAGGCCGGTGATGTGTTGGGGGAGATCGCTGTTCGTTTCGACGTGACAGTGGCTGAGATCGTCGAAGCGAACAACCTGGAGGATCCAGACAACCTGGATGTGGGCCAGGTGCTGATCATCCCCGGCGGGACGGAACCGCAGCCTGACGAGACAGAGCCGCCGCCGGATGAAGGACCGTCCGAGTCGCCGACTGCAGAAGCAACTCAACCCCCGGCGACGGGCGAACCACCCATTCCTGGGAGCGGTCAGGTGCTGATCGACAGTGTGGTCGGCGTGGGCGACCTGGCGACCGAGCGCGTGCTCCTGAAGCGAGCCACCGGGGCCGGCGGAGGTGAGCTCTCCTTGGAGGGCTGGCAGCTCGAGGACGGGGATGGGAACACCTTCATTTTCCCGCAGCTGACGCTCTTCGAAGCCGGGGCGGTCAACCTCTACACCAAGAGCGGGCAGAACACAGTGATCGCCCTGTATTGGGGTCTGGACGAAGCTGTCTGGGAGCCGGGCGAGACGGTCACCTTGCTCGACCAGGATGGCAAGGTGCACGCCACCTACATCATTCCCTGACAGCCTGATCCAACCCGAACAGGGAACAGGGAGGCGGTCGTGCCCGGAAAATCGATTGAGGAAATCCTCCGTCGCGCCATGGAAGAGGGGAAGTTCGACGACCTCCCTGGCAGAGGCAAACCTTTGAATCTGGACGAAAACCCGCTTACAGATCCCGAATGGCGCGCCGCCCACCGCATACTGAAATCGAGCGGCTATTCCCTGCCCTGGATCGAGACCCGCCGGGAGATCGATGCAGCGTTTGAGGCAGCGCTTGCTTTGCTCCGGCGAGCCTGGGCGTGGAGGCAGGAAAACCAGGTGTCTCACGGCAACGTGGACTGGGTTGAAGCGGAATGGGAGCGAGCACAGGCAGCCTTCCGGGAGGAGGCTGCCGCGCTCAACAGGCGCATCCGCGATTACAATCTGGAAGTCCCCGCCACAGGTTTCCAGCGGTCGCTGGTAGATGCGGAGCGAGAGATCGACCGCGTTACGAGGGGGATTGACGCGTGAAGAGGCAACAGGCAATGAGCCTGTCCCGATCCTAAGGGTTTGCGTAAACGAAGTCCAAGGCGTACTGGGCGTCCTGGTAGTAAGGGTTTTCATCCAGGGCAGCCTGGAAATCTGCCAGCGCCCCACTCCGGTCGCCAGCGCGGTATTTTCCCCAGCCGCGCCACAGCAGAGCTTCTTCCGAGTTTGGAGTGCGCTGGAGGGCGTAATCCACCACTGCGAGCAGATCCTCGTTCCGCCCGCTGAAGAAGTAAGCGAAGAACGGACCGAACTGGTAGCGCAGCATGCGCTGCGGCAGACCCAGCTGGCGGGCGGCGTCGAACGCCCGGGCGGCCTCGTTGTAGCGCTCGAAGTAGACCAGGTTGCTGCCCAAGTTGAACCAGGCGAACGCGTTGTCCGGCTGCCTCTCCGTCTGTTGTTGGGCTTTCTCCAGGGCGCGCTGGCGGTTCGTGTCCGGGTCCCAGTCCTCTCCCAAAATGGCCTGGACCATCCCGGCCTGCTCCGGCTTGAAGAGCAGGATGTACACGTAGTTGAACGCCTGCCAGTTTTCTTCGACCGACTGGTATGGTACGGTGCGGTCGGGTCCCACGAAGGTGTCCTGGGCGGTGAATGCCTGCGCCTGGTCGTCATAGCCGGTCAGGAGCAGGTAGTGTCCCGCCCAGCGGTCGTCGTTCGGCCAGTAGTCGGAGTCCAGCCGCATGCCTTCTTCGATGACGACCGGCAGGCCGGCAGCCAGGAAGCGTTTGAGCAGTTCGATGTCCCCGCCGACCCGGAACTCGGCGTTCAACCACCCAGCCTGGGTGCGCACGAAATAGATCAGCTCATCAACATTGACGTTCCGGTCGTCGGTTTGCGGTTTGAGCAATGACGAGATGTCCTCCTGGTTGCCTTCCCAGCCGAAGGTCTTCAGGTAGAGGGAAAGGGTCGCCGGTCCACAGTTGTTTGGCGTCTGTTTTTCCCACTTGGGAGACCCCAGGTTTACCGACTGGGGGAGCGGAGGCGGAGAGGGAGTGCGGGTCGGAGTTGGCCCGGTCGTCGGGGTGGAGGTTTCTGCCGCCTCGCCCCCCGTGGGGGACGCCGTCGGGTTGAAGGTTATCGCCAGCGCCGGCTGGGGTAAAGGCGTGGGCATTTCCCCGGCCGGGTCCATCACATTCCTCAGGTAGGTCAGCGCCACCTCCACCCGCCAGTCCAGGCGGGTCTTGAGGGGGGGCAGCTGGTAAAGCAGCACGGCCAGGACCGGCAGCGCGAGCACGAGGAGAGAAATCCTGGCCAGGGTCGACCTGGGCATGGGGGACATTGTACCAGCACTACGTTAATCATTGATTAGGAACGGGTATGGAAACAAACCAACCGCCTCCCTGTTATAATTGCGGACATGAAGTATCACATTTGGACCGAGGGCTGCCAGATGAACGTCGCCGATTCGCAGCGTGTGGCTTCCGCGCTGGAGCGCCTCGGCTACCGGTCCACTCCCCTCCCCGCGGAGGCGGACGTGATTGTGCTGAACACCTGCGTCGTGCGCCAAAGCGCCGAGGATAAGGCAGTCGGACGGTTGTCCTCCCTGAGGCCTCTGAAGCTCGTCCGCCCCGACCTGGTGATCAATCTCATGGGATGCATGGTGGGCGTCAAAGGCGCAGAGGCGCTCCGGAGCCGCTTCCCGTTCGTCGACGTGTTCTCCCCGCCCTCCGATCCAGGACCGCTGGTCTCCTTCCTGACCCAGGGGGAGAGCCAGGCGTTAGAGGAGGCCGAAACCAGCCGCCGCTTTGCCCTGATGGACGGCGAGCTGGTCCTGCCGGAGGGCGAGCGTGGGCGCCTGGTCTCGGCGCATGTTCCGGTCGTATTGGGCTGCTCGCACGCCTGCACGTTCTGCATCATCCCTTATCGGCGCGGCGCAGAGCGCAGCCGTCCTGTGGGGGAGATCGTCGCCGAAGTGAGGTCGCTCGTGGCGCAGGGCGTCAAGGAGATCACACTCCTGGGCCAGATCGTCGACCGCTACGGCAGGGATGTGCCGGATGGACCGGGCCTGGCAGACCTGCTGCGAGTGGTGCACGAAGTGGAGGGCCTGGAGCGCATCCGTTTCCTGACTTCCCACCCCAATTGGATGAGCGATGCACTGCTAGATGCGGTAGCCGGGCTGCCCAAGGTCATGCCGCACATCGAGGTACCCGTACAGGCGGGAGACGATCACTTGCTGGACGAGATGCGTCGCGGCTACACCGGCGAGGATTACATCCGACTGGTCGAGCGGATCCGGGAACGGCTCGACGGCGGCTTTCCCGGCGTCTCCATCGCCACGGACGTGATCGTCGGGTTCCCCGGCGAGACTCGGGAGCAGTTCCAGCGGACTTACGACCTGCTGGAGACGTTGAGACTGGACGTGGCGCACCTGGCGCGGTACTCACCCCGCCCGGGGACCGTCGCCGCGCGGCGCCTGCCCGACGACGTGCCGGAGGAAGAGAAGATGGCGCGCTTCAGGGCGCTGGAAGCGCTACAGGAGCGCATTGCGGGGGAGATCAACGCCGGCTACCTGGGCCGGACAGTCGAAGTGCTCTTCGAGGAGCAGGTGCGCGGCCGCTGGAAAGGGCGCACCACGACCAACAAGCTGGTCTTCGTCGAATCGGAACGCTCGCTGCGCGGCCAGGTCCTCCCGGTGAATATCACCTGGGCGGGACCGTGGTCGATGCAAGGGCGGCTGCCCCTGGTTAGAGAATCCCCCCTCGCGCTGGACGCCATTCCAGCGGCGGTCTAGCTATTTGTGAGAGCATTCGGAAACTCCCCTCACCACCCCTCCTTGTTCCCCCGGTGGCCCGTCATGGCATCGCCGTCGATGGCCAGGATGGTGTCTTAACGTGGTAAGCTGTCATAAACGAAGAAAATGTAATCCTGAGACGTTGTCTTGACTCCCAGATCGTTTAGCAATCTGAGAATTTGGGCGCGGTGATCTGTACCGTGATTGACCACATGGAGAAGCACCTGCCACAGGAGGAGGTCTTTGTCTTCTTCTGGTTCTTCTATCGGCTTCTCGAACAACATATCGTCCCGCAAATCTGCAAGATAATCCCGCATTCTTTGTACAATGCTATCCCAGTGCGCGCGAAGGATATTCCGATCGTCGTGATTCGCGGGAGGGACCGCTTCTGAAGGTTCGACGCCTCGCAATTCGCTGAACCATGCATCATCCACGCTCATGAGATGAACGACTTGGTCTCGAACCGATCCATGCGAGTAGCCCGGATTTTGCGTGAACTGTTCCTGGGATAGTTGAGTGATATAACTATCCCACAGCTTGCGATTTTCAGTGAAGTGATATTCGTAGAGGTGGCGAAAGGCATTTGCGTCCATTTGATCATCCTCCAACCAGGATAGAGTCCCTGCTCTCAACAGTTACGTATCTGCAATTTTACCCGGCACCCCGGCAATTCACTGCCCTCGGGTGGTTAGCGATCCAACTTGACACGCCTGCCAAAGACAAGTATAGTACTTGCCTGCCGGGAAGAAGGGAGCACCGACGTGATTGATTCCGGCAGACCAGGAAATATCAGCCATGGATATGACCTGCACCTTGCGAACCGGGGTAACACTGGGGGTCGTCACTTTCCTGGCTGCGGCATGCAATTTCCCTCAGGGGGGAACACCTACGGTTTCCGGCCATGGGTTGGTCCTCACATACGCAGCACAGACGGTCCAGGCGCGGCTCACGCAGGCCCCTACCGGCCTGCTTGGGACTTTCACGCCGGGACCTCCCGGCTTGACTTCCACACCCCCGGCTGCCACGCCCGAAGTCCCAGGGACCGGATCGCCGGTACCTGGCGCTACGCAGACCCAGGCGTTCTGCGACCGGGGTGGTTTTGAAAAGGATATCACCATCCCCGACGGCACAGTGCTCGATCCGGGCGAGCTGTTCACCAAGACCTGGCAGCTGCGCAATACCGGCGCCTGCGCCTGGAATTCGAGCTACGCGGTCGTCTTCCAGGAAGGAGATTCCCTGGGCGGTCCGCCTGCGGTTCCCCTGACCAGCGGGACCGTCCTTCCCGGCGAGACGGTCGACGTCTCGGTGAACCTCCAGGCTCCTCATGAGCCGGGGACCTACCAGGGCTACTGGATGCTGCGCAACCCGGCTGGCCAGGTCTTCGGCCTGGGCAGCCAGGCGGACAAGAACTTCTGGGTGAAGATCCAGGTGGGGACCGGCAGCCCTATCGTGTACGATTTCAACATCCAGGCCAAGGCTGCGACCTGGGTTGGCAGCGGCGGCGGCGTCGGGGATACGTACCTGGCCTTCGGCGGCGCGGACGACGATCCAAACGGCGTCGCCAAACTGAAGGACGATTTCATCCTGGAGAACGGCCGGCGCTCCGGCGTGGCGCTCGTCACCGGTCCCCGGCACGCAGCCGACGGGCGGATCACAGGCGTCTTTCCCCAGTTTACCATCCAGGATGGCGACCGCTTCAAGGCGAAGCTGGGTTTTATGGAAAACTGCGGGGGTGGGCAGGTTGTCTTCCAGTTCGGGATTAAAGAAACAGATGCCGTGCAGATCCTGGCGGAATGGAAGAAGTCCTGTGATGGTACGCTGCTTTTGCCAGAACTCGATTTATCGGGATATAAAGGCCGCGTGGCGCAGTTCGTACTGGTCGTCCTGGCAGATGGCTCGCCGGAGGACGACCTGGTCGTCTGGGGATCGGCGCGCATCGAACGGACTGATTGAGAGAGGAAGCTTGCATGAAAAGACCACGCATGTTTACCATGATTCTGCTGCTGGCGACTGGCCTGGTTCTGGCTGCCTGCCGGTCCACCGCGGGAGAGGCGACTCCAACGACCTCCCCTGAAGCGGTGCTGACAGCTGCCGCTCAGACTGCGGAAGCCCGGCTGACCGAGCTGGCACAACCATCGGCGACCTCAACCCTGACGGCGACCCCTGCGGTAACCCTGCTGCCGGCAACTGCCACGCCTACCCTGTCTACGACATTGACGCCTGCAACGGGGACGGTTCCGGCGCTCACGCAGCCTCCTTCCGGTGTGTCGGGAGATCGGGCTGAATACTGGGCGGATATCACCATCCCTGATGGGACTAATTTTGGACCCGGCGAGGCGTTCACCAAGACCTGGCGGCTGATCAACACTGGCACGACGACCTGGACACCAGAATATTCCCTGGCTTTCTTCGGCGGCGTGCAAATGGCCGGCCCCCCTTCGGTGAACCTGACGACCAGCGTCGCTCCCGGTGATACCGTGGATATTTCGGTGGACCTGGTCTCACCGGAGATATCCGGCAATTACCGCGGGTTCTGGAAGATGCGCAACGCCGCAGGAGAATACTTCGATTTCGCGGTGTTTGTGGAGATCAACGTGGTCGGCGGGGAAACGGCGCCGACGGCCACCCCAGGCGGCGGTGGGGGCGGCGCAGTCACCAACGTCTCTCTGACTGTGGACGACGCCTCACCGGAGGACTGCCCGCACATCTTCAACTTCACCGCCTCATTCACGCTGAGCTCGGCCGCGACCGTCACCTACCGATTGGACGCCGGCAGCGACACGCCGGGATTTATCTTTGATCTGCCTGGAGAAGCAACGCAATCCTTTGATGCCGGGACCCATTCGCTTGCCTTTTCCTTGAATATCACGAGCACCGTCGAGGGCTGGGTCCAGTTCCACATCACCGCCCCCACGGAAGTGGTCTCGGACCAGGTGGGGATCGCGCTGACCTGTGAGTAGATATCTGGATATGTAGAGCGGCTTCTCGGCTGCCGCCGGCTACGGAAACCCGGCCTACAACCGATCCATGAGCAGCGTTTCCCTGAAAGACCGGATCAAATCCGAAACCCGCCGCCTGGGCTTTACCCTGGCGGGGGTCACCACTCCGGACCCCCCGACGCACTTCGATGTCTACCAGGACTGGCTTGCCGCGGACCGCCACGGTCAGATGAGCTACCTGGCAACTGAGCGCGCTCGCCAGAGGCGCGCGGATCCGCGTCTCATCCTCCCCGAATGCCGGTCTATCCTGGTGCTTGGCCTGCCGCACGATCCCCCGGCAAGCCCAGCCGCCGGAATTCGTGCTGCTGACGACCCGGATTCGAAGATCTATGGCAGAGTCGCCGCCTATGCCTGGGGGAAAGACTACCACACCGTACTGAGGTCAAAGCTTGAGGCTCTGGTCGCGTTCATCGAGGCGCAGGTTGGTCAAGCGGTCCCGCACCGCTGGTACACGGATACCGGTCCGATCATGGAGCGCGACCTGGCCCAGCGCGCCGGGCTGGGCTGGATCGGCAAAAACACCTGTCTGATCCACCCGCGGCAGGGCTCGTACCTGCTGCTCGCCGAAATCCTGCTCGGGATCGAGCTGGAACCCGACCTGCCCTTCACCTCCGACCACTGCGGCGCGTGCACGCGCTGTCTGGAAGCCTGCCCGACAAGCTGCATCCGGCCCGATCGCACGCTCGACGCCCAGAGGTGCATCTCCTACCTGACGATCGAGCTGAAAGGCCCGATACCTCTGGACCTGCGGCCGCAGATGGGTGATTGGGTGTTCGGCTGCGACATCTGCCAGCTGGTCTGCCCCTGGAACCTGCGGTTTGCGCCTTCTCACGGCCATCCGGCGTTGGCTCCCCGCCCGGGTGTGCCAAAGCCTGACCTGATCCGAGAAATGGGGCTCACGCCGGAATCTTTCAACCGGAAGTTCAAGGGCAGCCCGGTCGAGCGCCCTCGGCGGCGCGGCTACCTGCGCAACATCGCAGTCGCGCTGGGCAACCGGAAAGACCCTGCTGCCATCCCGGTCCTGGCTCGGGTTCTCAAAGAAGAACCCGAGCCGCTCGTGCGCGCTCACGCTGCCTGGGCGCTCGGCCAGATCGGTGGAGAGCCGGCCTGGCAGGCCCTGGAGAAGGCGAGGGGGATCGAGCGTGACCCGGAGGTCCTGAAAGAGATCGAGGCAGCTCTGGGCAAGTAAAATGGTGTCTTGTGAGACTTCGTGTGCGCTGCTGCCAGCCCCTGCTCTTGTTTCTCATCTTTAGCCTCACAGCCTGCCTGTCTCCCGGCGGGAATTTGGAGGAGACGCCATCTGTCGTCAGCAGCCCCCCGATATCCCCACCTCCCGCTCCCAGGAGCGGCACGCCTCTCCCCACGATCGTGATTCAACCTGCCTTGACCACGGCCGTCCCTGATCCCCCGACACCTTTCTCGGCACCCACTACGACCTTGCTGTTTACGGGAGTGATCGTTCCAGCCCGCTGCGTGCAGGCCGCCATCGACTCGCGCGGTGACAGCGACTACCCGTATGCCGAAGTCTCCGAAGTGATCCGCGCGGCTGACCTGGCAGTCGGAACGCTCAATGCGACGATCACGGACTATTCGCCGCGCACTGGCTGCGTGCCAACTTACGTATTGACAGGCGGTTCCGAGAATGCAGATGCCCTGGCCCGGGCCGGTTTTGACTTGTTGAGCGTCGCCACCAACCACATCAAAAACTGCAACCTGAGTAATTGCGGCGACAGGGCGTTCTTCGATACCTTGGACAACCTTAACCGCGTCGGCATCCTCCCGGTAGGTGCAGGATCAGACCACCAGGAGGCCCTGCGGCCGGTCGTCGTCGAGATCAACGGGGTGCGATTTGGGTTTGTTTCGCTCGGACAGATCGAACCGATGGCTTTCGCTGGAGAGGAGTCCCCCGGGATCGCCATCTTGAACCCGGAGAATTTACACGCGGCGATCCGGAACGCCCGGCGCGTTTCGGATGTTGTGATTGCCATGCCCCATTGGGGGCCGGAGGACGTGCCGACGCCGAATTACATCCAGCGCGAACTGGCGCAGGTGGCGGTCCGGGCTGGGGCGGACCTGGTCGTCGGCAACCATACCCACGTCGTGCAGGCGATCCAGGAGATCGAAGGCGTGCCTGTCTTTTACGGGCTGGGCAATTTCGTCTTCGACCAGGATTGGGCATCCGATCACCAGCAGGGTGTGATCTTGTTGGTCAACTTCCGGGCGGAGCGCCTGATCGACTACAGGCTGATCCCGACGCACGTCGATCCCGATGGACGCGTGCATATTGCCGGGGAAGAAGAGGCGGCGGAGATCCTGGACCGAATCGAAGCGGTGAGCCGGCAGCTGGGGGATTAAAAGGCTGTGCCGCGCAGTCAAGCGCGGCAACATGAAGATCTATGTGAAGGAAGAAAACCTATTGGGTGGGAGTGGCTGTCACCCCCGGCGTTGCTGAGGGCGTCAAGATCGCGCCGGCGGTCAGGGTCAGGGAGGGGCGCGGCGTGCTGGTGGGCACCGGAGTGGCAATGCCGTAGGGGATGATCAGGACCTGTCCCACGAAGATCTCGTTGGCGTTCTCCAGCTCATCGTTGGCATCCAGGATGGCGTCCACCGTGCTGAAGAACCTGGCGGCGATGATCTCCAGCGTGTCGCCGAGTGCGACGCGGTATTCAATGTTCCCTCGGAAACCGGTGGGGATGGGCGTGGGAGATGCCAGGGAAAGGTCCGGGTTCGGGATCAGGAGCTCGTCGCCGACCCGGATCAGGCTGTCAGTCATATTGTTCAATGCCATCAGCACCAGGACGTCCACGCCGAACTTCGTGGCGATCGTATCGAGGGTATCGCCCTCAACGACGACGTACACGAAGGGTCCAGCCGCCGTGGGAGTGGTGGAAACGGTGGGCGTTTCGGTCACCGTGGGGGTATCTGTCGGCGTGGGGGTGGCAGTACCTGTCGCGGTGGGAGTGGCTGTCTCGGTGGCAGTTGGGGTCGGGCTGGCGAACAGTGAGATCGCCGGCAGGTTCCCGCCGGAAAGCCACAGGACCAGGGCGACGATGCCGACCGCTACCAGCACGATCGCCAGCCCCCCGATTAGAAAGGGCGCAGTCTGCTGCCGTCTCTTCCGGTAGGACTCGATCACATTTTGGGCTGAGTCTTTGTCGCTCATAATTTGTCCTCTTCACAGGGCCTGCTCAAAAAGCAGAACACTGGTTTAAATTCTACCCTATTTTTCAAAAGGCAACCAAAGAGCCGTCTTGAGTCGATCGCCCGACAGCCGGTAGGCCGCGCCGGTTAGGATATAATCCCGGATGCGCGTTTTGTCAGCCCACAACCGCAGGGTAATCACAACTTTACAGGAGGTATAGCGGATGAGAATCGCCGTATTTGGAGCGGGGGCTGTAGGAGGTTACTTCGGGGGCCGGCTGGCGCAAGCCGGAGAAGCGGTGACATTCATCGCCAGAGGAGAGCACCTGCAGGCGTTGCGGCACCAGGGGTTGAAAGTTGAAAGCATTAACGGCGATTTCACTCTGCAGCCCGTGAATGCCACCGACGACCCGGGCCGCATCGGACCGGTGGACGTGGTATTGGTCGCGGTGAAAGCCTGGCAGGTATCATCTGCTGCGCAAGAGATGCGCCCACTGGTCGGGTCCGATACCCTGGTCGTCCCGCTGCTCAACGGAGTCGAAGCCCCGGACCAGTTGGCCGAAGTCCTGGGCGATGCTCATGTTGGCGGTGGGCTCTGCCGGATCTCGAGTATCCTTGCTGCACCTGGCTACATCCGGCATGTCGGTATTGAACCCTATGTGATATTCGGCGAGCTGGACAACCGCCCCACTCAGCGCTGCCAGTCCCTCCTGGAAGCTTTCGAACGCGCCGGCGTTAAGGCTGAGATCCCTCCCGATATCCGCGCAGCCATGTGGGAGAAATTCCTGTTCATCGCCGCCTTCAGCGGAGTGGGAGCGGTGACGCGAGCGCCCGCGGGCGTGCTGCGCAGCGTACCCGAAGTCCGGGCTGTGCTGGAGATGGCGCTGCAAGAGATCCTGGCTGTCGCGGTGGCGCAGGGGGTGAACCTTCCCCCGGATTCGGTCGCCCGCACCATGAAGTTTATCGATGGGATCCCGGCGGGTGTACAGGCTTCGATGCAGCGCGACATCATTGAGGGGAGGCCTTCAGAACTGGCTGCCCAGGCCGGCGCCGTTGTCCGCCTGGGAAAGAAAAAGGACGTACCGACGCCGGTGAATGAATTTCTCTATGCCTGCTTGCTCCCCCAAGAATTACGCGCTAGGGGCGAAGTTAGTTTCTAGCGGTTGTCTCAAAAATGGGTTGTTGTGGTGTTCTCGGCGGCGGAGCCGCTGAAAACACCATCCTCCCATTATTCTTGAGATAGCTTCTAGAGTGAAAATCGGACCAGGGCGCAGCCGTAGGGAGGCGTTTCCGCCGGCTCGGGCTGACGGCCAGCCAAGACCGCTTCGACCGCCGATTTCAGATATTGTACGCGTGGTGTGCGCTGGCGGAAGGTGACGTCATCGAAGGCGCCCTTGTATCGCAGGTCCCCCTCTCGATCGATGACAAAAAAATGGGGGGTCGTCTGCGCCCCGTACAGGTCAGCAACCCGATGGTCCGCATCGATCAGGACGCGCGGGATACCGCGCGCCGCCGCTGTGGTGGACAGTAATTCCAGCCCTTCGTTGGCGTTTGACGCAATCGGAAGCAAGACTACAGCGGTCCCCCAGCTCATTACGAGATCAAACAGGTCCCGATCCACCCGCTCCGACCAGGGACACTCTGCGGACCAGAAATTGAGGATGACGACCTTTCCCCGGAAGTCCATCAGGGCGTGCAGGCGGCCTTCCAGGTCCGGGAGCTGGAAGGGCGGGGCTGGCTGGTTTATCTGGGGTGTTGGGATGGTTTCCATGTGGTTATTATAGTGAAGGTGGTAGAATTCGCGCAATGAGACGCTGGCATTTGTGGTTCGGGGTCGCGGTCAGCGCGGTCTTTCTTTACCTGGCGCTGCGGGGCCTGCACCTTGGGGAAGTGTGGGTCGCGTTGGAGGGCGCCAATTATTGGTGGCTGTTTCCTGGGGTGGCGGTTTACTTCATTGCGGTGTGGATCCGTGCCTGGCGCTGGCACTACCTGCTGCGCCCGGTGAAGACAATCTCCACTCCGGTCCTGTTTCCGATCACAGCCATCGGGTACATGGGCAACAACGTTTATCCGGCGCGCGCGGGCGAGGTCTTGCGCGCCCTGGTGCTGAGGCGTTTTGAGCGGGTGCCTATCTCGGCCTCCCTGGCGACGATCATCGCCGAGCGTGTTTTCGACGGCGTGGTCATGCTTGGGTTCGTCTTCCTCAACCTGCCCGAGCTGGCCCGTTTAACTGTATCGTCGGGTTTCATTGGGAATATCCAGTCCCTGGCCCTTTTTGGGGCAGGAGTGTTCCTCGGTGCATTGGTCCTCTTCCTGGCTGGGGCCATGTTCCCGGTCCGGGCGCTGCACATCGTCGATTGGGTTTGCGAGCGGACAATCCCCGGCAGGTTCCGGGATCGAGTGCTGGGCCTGGCCGAGCAGTTCCTGGGCGGCCTGGCCGGTCTGCGCTCATCCCGCGATGCGCTGATGATCTTCCTCACCTCGGGGGTGATCTGGCTGCTCGAGACGGCCAAGTACTGGCTGGTCATGCAGGCTTTCCCGTTCGATGTCAGCTTCTTCACGCTCATGCTGATGAATGGGATCGTCAACCTGGCGACGACGATCCCATCGGCTCCGGGCTACGTGGGCACCTTCGACGCCCCCGGGATCGCCGTCCTTGTGGCGTACGGCGTGGACCACGCCATCGCAACTGGTTATACTCTGATCCTGCACGTGGCCCTCTGGCTGCCCATCACTGCGCTGGGGGCGTATTATCTCGCGCGCGCCGGCATCGGCTGGCAGACGGAGGTCCGGAAGCTGCGCGGCGAGGCCGGCAGTGTGCCTGGCGCTGAGGACTAGGAAGGGGCCGGCGTCAGGGTAAATCGGCTCAGGCCCATTCACGCCTCCTGGTGAGAAGCCGGCTGCCTGGCATATCCGATTTCACTGAAGAGAGGCGCTGATGGAAGGTAAACGGATCGCGATCATCGGAGCGGGGATAGGGGGGATGGCGGCTGCCTATGACCTGGCGCGCGCCGGGAGCCGCGTCTCGATCTTCGAGGGAAGCGATTATGTGGGTGGGCTGGCGAGCGGTTTCAAGCAGCCGCACTGGGAGTGGTCGGTCGAGAAATACTACCACCACTGGTTTGCCACGGACCGCCACATCCTGGGACTCATCGAAGAGCTGGGTTGGCGGGAAAAGGTGCTCTTCCCACGGCCTTACACGGTGGTCTATCACGCGGGGAAGTTCTACCCCTTCGATTCGATCCGGACGGCTCTGCTCTTCCCCGGCCTTGGCTGGGGGATCGGCAAGGCGCGGTTTGGGCTGGTCGGGCTGTACCTGCGCCTGACGAACAACTGGCGGTCGCTGGAACGCGTGACCGCCGACAGCTGGATGCGCAGGTGGGCGGGGGACCGGGTGTACGAGCTGATGTGGCAACCCCTCCTGGTCGGCAAATTTGGACCGCACTACAAAAACGTCAATATGGCCTGGATGTGGGCGCGCCTCAAAGCGCGCACCACCCGCCTGGGGACTTTCGAGGGTGGGTTCCAGGCGTTCGCCGATGCCTTTGCCGGCCGGTTGCGGGAACTGGGGGTGACGATCCATCTCTCGACCCCGGTGGACCACATCCAGGGAGAGCCGGCCGGGACCATCACGCTCTCGCTCGCGGGGGGAAGCCAGCCATTCGATCAATGCCTGGTGACGACGTCCCCTGCCCTCCTGGCGCGTCTGGCCCCTGATCTGCCGGAGGGCTACCTGCGCGAATTGCTGGAGCTCAAGAGTATGGGGGCGGTCGTGCTGATCCTGGCGCTCAGCCGGCAGCTTTCCGAGGAAGGATACTACTGGTTCAACCTCCCCAAATCCGCCGGGTATCCTTACCTGGCGCTGGTCGAACACACGAATTTCGTCCCGGCGAGGTATTTTGGGGGGGAGCACATCGTTTACATCGGCGATTACCTGGACCCCGACCACGAGTACTTCCGCTTGAGCAAGGGAGAACTGCTGGACCGTTTTCTGCCCACCCTGCCGCGCTTCAATCCGGCGTTCGATCCGTCCTGGGTGAAGGAGAGCTGGCTGTTCCGAACCAGCTACGCCCAACCCATCCCCGAAGTGGACCATTCCCGGAAGATCCCGGCCATCCAGACTCCCATCCTGGGGTTGTACTTCGCCAGCATGAGCCAGGTTTATCCCTGGGACCGAGGGACGAATTTTGCTGTCGAGATCGGGCGGAGGGCGGCGAAGGTCATGCTGGGGCAGAGGGGATAGGGGGACAAGGGCATGGGGTTTCCCTATCCCCTTTCCCCTGGTTGGAAGTTGATCAATCCGCGAAGTTTGATGAGAAGCGCAGATGTCAAGGTCAGCGTTTCGAGGGTGGCGGTGACTGCAAATGCCGCCGGGACTGCGACCACACCCACGCCCGGGATGTAAGCTGCCATTAATGCCGCGCGGCCCAGGAGCTGCAGGGTGTTCGTGGCGAGGGGAGTCCGGGTGTCGCGCAAGGCGATCAACCCGCGCGTGACCAGCTCCGTCGCCACGTAGGCTGGCAGCGCCAGGGCGTACACCACCAGCGCGCTGTAGGTCAGATCTCCCGCCGCGGCGTTGAACTTCCCCCGCTCGAAGAGGATGCGGATGGCGAACCTCCCGACCAGGATCAGAACAGCCGCAGCCGGGATCGCCAGCCCGATGGCAGCCCCCAGGGAGCGGTAGAGCGCGCGGCGCATCTGGACCCAATCGGCTGCCTCGGCGTGCGCCGCCAGCCGGGGGAAAGCTGCCTGGCCGATAGCCTGGCCGAGCAGGGCGATGGGCAGTCCCACCAGGAGCCAGGCGTTGTAGAGGGCCGGGAGACCAGCCAGCTCGGCGGCTTTCGATGCGAAGGCGGTATCGACGATAAATCCAGCGTAATTGATGCTGACGGAAAGCCCATTCGGGACCAGCAAGCGGACGATCTCCCTCAGGCGTTTATCGGCCAGATCCCAAGCGAAGGAAAAACTCTGACCTCCTTCTCCGACAGCTGGCAGGAGGATCAAGACCTGCAAGATGGCCCCGCCGACGACGCCCAGCGTCGGGCCATAGATGCCGAGCCTGGGAAACGCGCTCCCTGCCAGGATGCCGAGAATAAGGGCAACGTTGTGGCCGAGCACGGAGAGGGCGGTCGGGACGAACTGGTTGCGGCTGTTCAAAACGGCCGTGGCGACGCTCCCCATTGCCAGGATCAGCGGCTGAAAGAGCATCAGGCGGGTTAACTGAACGGTCAGGGATGCGGTCTCCGGATCAAAACCTGGGGCCAGCAGATGGTTAACAAAGGCAGGCGTGAGAATCTCGCCAGCAAGTACGACCAGCGCGAAGACCGCCAAAAGGGTCGTGAACACCAGATTGGTCAGACGCCAGGCCGCCTTGCTTCCGCCTGCTCGCTGGGCGCCCAACAACACCGGGATCATCGCGCTGGAAAGCGCTCCCCCGGCGATCAGGCTGAACAGGGTGTCCGGGAGGCGGAAGGCGGCGTAATACGCGTTGGCTTCGAGGCCGGTGCCGAATTGGGCGTTGAACAACACTTGGCGCAGCGCCCCCAGCATGGCTGAGGTGAAAAAAGAAACCATGAGGACGAAACTGGCCTCGGCGATGTTCAATTCGCGGCGGTAGAGTCCTGCAAGGCGGATGGAGGGCCATCGCGGGACCACCCTTTGCCAGGCTGGAGCGGCAGCCGGAGACAGCCGCAGCGGTTCCAGGACTTCGGAGGCCTGGACGCTCCCCATCCAGGCGCTCTCGGCCATGGCGGCGTACCCGCCGAGTTTAATTGGCGGCCCGCCAGGCGGTTTCGACCGCTCGCGTGTTGGGGCGAGGGTAGTCACGGCGCTCTCCTGAAGTCACACGTTTAAAGCCCGCTAAGGGATACAAACATCTGGCGAGATTCCTTGCGAAAGGGGCTGCCTCTATCAAGGAGAGACGATGATCACCACCGCGAGGATCATCTCTGCCTCCGGAAGCATCTTCGCTAAGTTCTCTGAAGCGAAATGCCGAGCCAGATCCACCAGGCTGGGCCGACGACCACGGAGGTCAATCCGCCGGAGATCAGGATCAGCGTCCGCATCGCATTTGCGCTTGCGAAAAAGAGCACCGCCAGCAAAACCGCGTTGATGATGCCAAGGTATCCCAGGCCGATGGGCAGTTCTCCGCTGCGAAGAATGAGCCAGCTGAACAGAAAGGTCGCGATCCCGACCAGGAGGAATGCGCTCAACCCGGCCGGATCGACTTCCGAGAAGAGCCGCCGAGCCGTGTCGATCGCCTCACGGGTGGGTCCGTCGGCGAACCGCATCGTCCGGACGAGCAAAGCCTCGTAGGTCCCATGCTGAAGGGTTGCCAGGCTGGCGGCTGCTCCGAGAACCAGCGCCCACAGCTCAAAGCCTCCTCCCTTCGTTTTCAAAATCTGGTACAGGGCGACATAAACAGCGCTGGAGAAGATGCCGCTGACCGCCAGGATGGTCCAGCTGCCCAGGTTCCCGGCATACTCGGCCCGCCTGGCGATCACCAGGTAGAACAATGCGTACAGGAGGGAAAGAACTCCGACGATCAAGGCGCTCCAACCCCCGAACCGGACAAATTGAATTTTCATAATAGGAATCCTCCTGGTCAATATTAGATAAAAACACTCCAATTATAGACCGCAGGAAAGTTCTCTACAATGCTGATTTTGCAGAAAACCACTAAAATATCGGTGTGGACATCATGGGCTTTAGATCCCTCCTGACGGAGGCCGGCCAGGCCGCCCTGGAAGCCGCGATGGCGCTTGCGCCGCGTGAAGAAGAATATCTACCCTGCTTCCAGCACCTGGTGCGGGATTTCCCGCCGGACCTCGCTCGGGCAGCCCTGGAGACCGCAATCCTGCGCAGGAAGGCGGCTGACAAATTCCCGTTCGCCGAGCGGCTGTACCTGACGCGGGAGGCGCTTGAACAGGCGACGCCTTACGAAGTGGCGTCCCACCGGGCAACGCGCTTTCGTGAATTCAGCCTGGTTGCAGATCTGGGCTGCTCCGTCGGCGGGGACACGATCGCTCTGGCTCAGGTGACCCGAACCCTTGGGGTAGACAGGGATCCCCTGAGGCTGGCGATGGCGAGGGAGAACCTGGCTGTTCTGGGCTTGAGCGACCATGCAAGGCTGGTCCAGGCCGACCTCGAGCGGCAGCTGCCTCTCTGGGTATCTCGTGATATCGCGCTGTTCTTCGATCCCTCCCGGCGGCGTGATTCTGGGCGAGTCTTCTCGGTCCGCGACTACTCCCCGCCCCTGGCAGTCATAGAGTCCTGGCTGGTGGATTTTCCTGCGCTGGGGGTCAAGATTTCCCCCGGCGTTGACCTGGGTGAGCTGTCCGGATTCGATGCCGAGGTGGAGTTCATATCTCTGCACGGGGAGCTGAAAGAAGCTGTCCTGTGGTTCGGCCCGCTCAGGTCTGCCTCCCGGCGGGCAACGGTGCTGCCTGGCGCGCAAACACTGAAAGGCTCTGGCCGGGAAGGCCCTCTTCCAATCAGCCAGCCAAGGGCTTACCTGTATGAGCCCGATCCGGCGGTCATGCGCGCCGGCCTGGTTGCGATCCTGGGGACGGCCCTGAACGCCGCCCAGCTCGACCCGGATATCGCCTACCTGACCGGGGATGACCTGGTCGCCACGCCTTTTGCCCGGGTCTGGAAGATCGAAGACTGGTTTCCGTTTGGGGTCAAACCGCTTAGGTCTTACTTGAGGGAAAGGGGTGTGGGCCGGGTAGTGGTGAAGAAGCGCGGCTCGCCTATCCAGCCGGAAGAATTGCTCCGGAAGCTGAAGCTTAGCGGAGAAGTGGAGCGGATCGTGTTTTTAACTCACCTGCAAGGCAGGCCTGTCGTCGTGGTTTGCTTTCCCCCTGACGGGATCCGGGTGTGATCAGTCCGTAAACAGCGGCAGGTGACCCAGGGATACAATATGCGACCAGCGCGATAACTCGCCTTCGGTCAGAATGGCCGCTTCGGCGACGACGCGCGCGCCGGCTTTCTCGACCACCTGCTTCATCCCGTTCAGGGTGGAGCCGGTGCTGATCACGTCATCCAGCAGGATGACGCGCTTCCCTGCCAGCAGGTCGCGATCCTTTTCGTCCAAGTAAAGCGACTGTGGTTTCCCGGTCGTGATGGAGATGGTCTCCGCCTGGATGGTCTCCCCCATGTAGGGGCGGTAGATTTTGCGCAGGACAACGTATGGTCTGCCTGTCTCCACGGAGAGGGCGTGCGCCACGGGGATGCTCTTGGCCTCAGCCGTGACCAGGACATCGTAGTCCACGCCGTCGAGTTTTTTTGCTAGAGCTGCTGCACAGGCTTCGACCAGCTCGGTATCTCCCAGGATGTTAAGCACCGCGATGCGCAGTCCGGGCTGGATTTCGAAGAGGGGCAGCTGGCGGAAGACCCCGGCAATTTCGATCGGGTAAGTGCTTCGTTCGGCGGGCATGGGGGATATTATAGCGTTTTTTTCCGGGGGTTGCTATAATTGGCCCAATGAGCGACAGCCCACAAATGACGGGGCTCCGGTGCACCCAATGCGGCGGCGAGCTCCACCCTGATGAAGGGCAGATCTTCCTCGCGTGTCCCTTCTGCGGTTCCACGGTGTACCTGGATAAATCCCAGGTGGTCTTCCACTGGTATCTGGCGCCAACCCTGGACGAGGATAAGGCGCGCGGATCGCTGGCGCGCTGGATGGCGGGGAACGAGACGGTCAAAGACCTGGACAAGAAGGCGAAGCTGCAGGGGAGTTCATTCGAATATTTTCCGGTCTGGCACTTCAAGCGGCGCTTCGAAAACGGCAGCGAGCAGTTCCTGCAGGTCCCGGCTGCCGCGACCTCGGTCACGGAGATCCGCCGGCTGAAGCTGCCCGCAGGTGATCTGCGCAGGTACGACGAATCGCTGGACGCGCATTCGCACCCGCCGACGGTACCTCTGGAGACCGCCCTGGGCTGGCTGGCTGTGCAGAACATCCCGAAAGAGCAGCTTGTCGAGCGGGCGCTCGTGCACATCCCGCTGTACACCTTTAAATATTCCTTCCAGGGCACCTCTTTTACAGCCCTGGTGGAGGGAGCCACCGGGGGTGTCTTCGCCAATATCTTTCCGGCCAAGGCGGAGCATCCGTACCGCCTGGCGGGGGGAGTCTCGGCGCTGGTCTTCCTTTGCCTGGCAACCTTCCCGGTGATCGGGGCGATCATCGACGGCGGCGAAGGCTTCAGCCTTGGGTTGATTGGCTGCACCGGCCTGGGAATACTCGCGGCGCCGGCCCTGTTCATGCTGGCGATTTGGGTGGCGGCGAAAGTATGACGGAAGAGCTGGTCGAGGAAATCCCCACGCCAGGATCACAGGTCGAGGGGCAGCTGCTCGTCGAGAAGAGCGCCTCCCCTGCAGAGGCGAGCGAGGCCATGCAAGGTCTGGCCTGTCCCAATTGTGGAGGGATGGTCCCGATCCCGGAGGGGCAGATCATCGTGCGCTGCCCATACTGCGATCTGCGCTCGATGGTCAAGGGGGAGCGCGGCCTGCTCCGCTACCAGGTGCCTCTGAAGGTGGACCGGGATAATGCCGAAGCGGTTCTCCGGAGATTTCTGAACAGCAGCCGGGCGATCGCCGGGCAGGCGGTACGCGGCGCAAAGCTGACCGAATCCTTTGTTGCCTACCTGCCCTTCTGGGTTGCCTGGAGCCGGGTGCTGGGCTGGGTCTTTGGCGAGAAGAAGGTGGGCAGCGGCGACGACGCCCGGTACGAGCCGCGCGAAGTGCGAGTAGTCGAAGATATGACCTGGAACGCTGCAGCCTGCGACGTGGGTGAATTTGGCGTGGAGGCGGTGCCACGCATTGACCCGCAACTCGAACCTTTCAACGCCGATTTTTTGCACTCCGTTGGGATGGTCTTCGAACCTGTAGGCCTGCTGAGCGAAGCCAGGAAGGAAGCCGAGCAGGAATTCAGCGGCCAGGTGGAAGACAGAGCCAACCTGGACCGCATCGGGCAGATATTTGTGCGCTACCTGCGCCAGCGGATGGGGATCGTTTATTATCCCCTGTGGGTCCTGCGCTATGAACACCGGAGGCGCGCTTACCAGGTGGCAGTGGATGGCTACAATGGACAGGTCTTGTATGGGAAGGCGCCCGGCTCGACCCTCTACCGGGCGGCGATCCTTGTCGGGGGCATGGCACTCGGCGCACTGCTCGCGGTGGATGCCTCCGCGCTCGTCTTTTACTTTGCTGCCAGCGCCGGAGACGACGAAGGTGGACTGTTTTTCTTCGGCCTGGCCCTGATAGGCGCCGGGATTGGAGTGATGGTCCAGGCTTACCGGAAATTCCGCTACGGCGAGATTTACGAATTCCGAAGGAAGGTGAAGCGCGGCCAGGCTCCTAAAGGCGCGTTCAGCCTTACGGATGGGTTGCGGATACTAAAGGATCTCTCACGGTGATCACCCAGGTCAGGCTCATCCCCCTGCGCTGCGTGCGCTGCGAAACGCCGGTGCCAGCCGAACCGGAAGAGGTTGCCTGGGCATGTGCGCAATGCGGGCAAGGGCTGGTATTGGATGAAAAGGTTGGGTTGGAACCGCTCGAAATCCACTATTCAGCTGAGATCCGTCCCAACCAGTCAGGCAAGCCGTTTTGGGTGGCGCGCGGCCGGGTCAGCCTGCGCCGCGAAAGCTACTCCGGAAACTCCGGGAAGATCGACCAGGAAGTTGAGGAGTTCTGGGGTCAAGAGAAACTGTTCGTGCTCCCGGCCTACACCGCGACCCTGGAAGAGCTGCTCGCTGGTGCGATCGGTTTCTTGAGAAATCCGCCATCTTTGAGTGAAGGGGCGTTAGCAAAGTTCGCGCCGGTGACGCTTTCTCCGAAGGACCTCCCTGCGGCAGCGCAGTTCGTGGTCATGGCGGTGGAAGCGGAGCGGAAGGACAGGTTGAAGCGGCTGGAGCCTGGGGTGGAAATGGAAGATCCGGTGTTGTGGATTTTGCCCTGAGCCCAGGGCAGGCCCGATTTCGCATCGCTGGCTGAGCCTGTCGAAGCCAGCGGGGGATAGACTGGCAGGCCCTTCGACAGGCTCAGGGCGAGCTTAGGAATCGCTCAGGGCAGGCCCTGCGACAGGCTCAACGTTCGGTTTGAAACAATAAAGTTAATCGCATCTTCTGCCAGGATTCCCCATTCTGGGCTTCGATCAGCCATTGCGCCACAGGTAACGGTTTAGGCGCGTCTCGGTCATTTGGAACCCAATCCGTTCATAAACGCCTGTCGCCATATCGGTGGAGAACAGCACGGCATGCCGATAGCCCATCTCCCGCGCGTCCATCAACGGCGCAAGGCTTATCGCTGCCCCGATACCTTTGCGCCGGGCGCCGGGGACTGTGGCAACCCCATAGATCCCGGCCACACCTGCACCGTTGAAGAGCATATTCGTCGCAACAGGCTTCCCATCCAGCCGGCCGAGGTACATCTTCCAGGGGGTATTTCCAATCTTCACCCGTAATGCTGCCTGGACCCAGCCATTGGCCATTGGTTCGGGGATCTCATACCCTTCGATCAAGACGCGCTTGAAATCGTGGAGGTCGGCTTCGTTCTGCACCTCAGCAATGGTAAAGCCCTGAGGGATTTTGGTAAGGACCTCCTCGTTCATTTTCGATAAGTCAGCCACCATACAAGGCGCCCCGCGGGCGGTGGAGACGATCCCGGAAGCCATCTCTTGCGTTTGTTCGGCCATGTCGAGCAGGCCGTGCGCCTGCAGGCGTTCTCCCAGGTCGTCTGGCCTCGTCCCCGGGCCTGTCCACCAGAACATGAAAGGGGTGTTCCGTTCTTTAAACCAGGCCAGGGTCTCGTCGATGGCCGCGTCGGCCTCGCCAGGAGAAAGCCGCGCCTTCCAGACGCCTTTGAACATCGGATTGGTTGGAAAGCAGAGATGCCAGCTCAGTTTTTCGGTTTCGACGATCTCGCTCTCCGGTAGAGTGGAGGCCATCGCCCGAAACAGGTCAAACAGGTTCTCCTGGACTGCGTTGGTAAGCCCGGCTTCAACCGAGTCCTTCTTAGAGTGGGAAACTGCCATCGCATCCTCCGCAAGCTGCGTGGGAATTCTGGATAATTTATATCTAATTATATAAGGATTTCTTAAGACAAAGGTAATCATTTTGTAATCCCTGCCTGCTAGTATGTTGGGGTCTAAACCGATTTTCAGAAGGAGACGAACTATGTTCAAGCAATCCCAATTCCGATATTCACTTCTCGTTTTCGTCGTGCTCGGGCTGATCCTGGCGCCCCTGGGGGGAGTAAGGCTGGTGAACGCCGAGGAAAACTCAAGCACATTGGTACTCACGCTCGACGGTCTCGAGGACCTGGGTCCCGGCTGGGTGTACGAGGGCTGGCTGATCGTCGGAGGTGCCCCGGCCAGCTCGGGCCGTTTCACGGTGGATGCAGCCGGTCAGGCCAGCATGCGTCGTTTCCCGGTCGCCGCGGATCCGAGTGCGGTCCAGGCTTTCGTGCTAACCATAGAGCCTGACCCAGACTCGGATCCTGGGCCGAGCGATGTGCACCTCCTGGGAGGTGATTTTCGCCGGTTCGCTGCGAAGCTGTCAGTCGCCCACCCGGCGGCTTTGGGGAACACCTTCTCCTCGGCCAGCGGCGGATTCAACCTGGCAGTCCCCTCCGATTCAAACACGGCTTACACGAACGGCATCTGGTGGATTGACCCGGCAGCGGGCCCTGGGCCGGGATTGAATCTGCCGGTCCTTCCCGCCGGATGGACATATGAAGGCTGGGTGGTCGGTCCGAACGGCCCGATCTCAACCGGCGCCTTCCTGTCGCCAAGTGGGGCCGACAGCGATGGCGGCGGTCCCTACGCCGGACCGGATCCAACACCCCCGTTCCCAGGCCAGGATTTCGTCAATCCACCGATGAGCCTGATCGGCCAGATGGCTGTGATCACCATCGAGCCGGTCCCGGACAACAGCCCGGCGCCATTCTTCTTGAAGCCGTTGGTAGACCGGAGCATCGAAGACACGGGCGCCCCCGGGATTTTCCAGAGCATGGTCAACCGAGTCGGTAATTTTCCCTCCGGGTTGGCCAGGTTGTTCCCCTGAGAGCCGGGTCACGCGAATGAATTCTGCGTGAGCAGAAAAAAGTAGGTCTTTCGCATCGCAGGAATCCCGCCCGATCTTTCACTCTGGTTTGAAATCCAGGCTGACCGAGTTGATGCAGTAGCGCAGGCCGGTCGGATGGGGTCCATCCTCGAATACGTGGCCAAGGTGAGCACCACAACGGCTGCAGTGCACTTCGACGCGGACCATGCCGTGGCTGCGGTCAGTTTCAGTCTCAATGGCAGCCTCGTCCAGAGGCTGCCAGAAGCTCGGCCAGCCGGTGCCGGAATCGTACTTATGGTTGGATCTGAACAGCTGTTGTCCGCAGGCCGCGCAAAGATAGACGCCCGGTTCCTTCGTGTTGTAATACCGCCCGGTGAATGCGCGTTCCGTCCCTTTCTGCCGCATGACGTGATATTGCTCGGGAGTGAGCGTCTTCTTCCACTCTTCTTCGGATTTTTGGATCTTTTCGACTGGCATCGAATACTCCTGTTTGTTGAGGCTCATGCCCATTCTTCCAGCAGCCTCCGGGCTTCCCTGAGGTTTGGGATATTGAAGCCCTCGGTCATTTTCCCATATGCCTCTTGCAGCAATTCTCGGCTTTGATCGTATTTTCCTATACTTCTCCACAGCTTTGCCAGGCTCAACGCGGACCTCAGCTCCAGCATCCTGGCACCAGATTCTCGAACGACATGAAGACCCTGGATCAACCAAGCCTCCGCTTCACCCTGGTTTTCAGGTGAGAGCGCCAGGAGCAGTTCTGCTTTGAGACGGAAGAATTCTGCCGCCAGCGAATTTCCTGGATCGGTGCCGGCCGCGGTTATCGCAACCTCAAGCACCGCCAGCCCTTCGCGAGGCTCCCCGGCCCGTCCTAGCGCCTCTGCTTTGAGATGGAGGAGCAGCGGCCAGAAGACAGGCGGGGTATGCAATCCCTGATACAGATCCATGCCCTTCTGGATGTGATCCAGGCTCTCCGCTGCCCGAGCTGTAGCTGCCTGGCCTGCTCCATATAAGCAGTTCCCAAGGGCGATCCAGATCTGGAACTCGTGCAGGCTGGCGAGCTCCAAGAGAGCCTGCGCCCGCTCGAGGGCGATATCCACTTCCCCTCGCCAAAGACGGAGGAGTCCCGTGTGAAAAAGCGCGTAGGACGTGGTTATCGGGTGTCCAAGCCTCTCCGCAAGGGCTAACGCCTCATCAGACCTTTTGACTGCTCGATCTGGAAAACCATACATCCACAATAATAAGGCGGAAGTTGTCCGCGCGACCACCCCGGGGTCGTTGCCGAGCCGGAAGGGAGACGCGCGGCGTTGGTCAGGATCATATTCAGCGATCGCCTTCTCCAGGTGTTCCATCCCCTGGTCTAACTCGTTCGTAAATGAAAGGCTGGCTCCCAGGACCAGGTGCCCTTCCACCCGGATGACCGGATCTTCGAGGCGCTCGGCGAGAGCCAGGATCTGTTCTCCAATCTGGGCGCTTCGCTGATATTCTGCCCGATAGAGATAATAACTGGACAGGCCGCGCAGGACGGGGAAAACCTGGGGGATTTCACCTTCGTGCTGGTTGATTCCCAAAGCACGTTGGTAAGCCTGTTCCACCTCCTCTGTGGGACCCTTCAGTGCCAGCAAAGCACGCGCCAGGCTGGTTTGCAGGACGATTTCCTGCCTGGTTCGCTCCGGCGAGGGCGGCAGGGAGGCAACTACAGCTAACAAACTTGTGGTCAACTCGATCGTCCCGCGGTACCACCCATGCGCGTCGTAGAACAGCCACAGGCTGTCGATCATCTTTCCGAGCTGTTCGAGATCCTTTTCCCCAATCCAGAACCGCCATGCCGCAAGCAGATTCTCTAAATCGACTTCCATCTCCCGGAGCGCTGATTCTCGACCGCTCCCTGCCATCCACTCCCAGTGACTCTGCGCGAAGTCGGCGTAATAGGCAGCGTGAGCCCGCCGGGCGTAAGCGGCAAATTCCGGATTCTGCTGCAATCTATTTCCAGCGTACTCGCGGATCGTTTCCAGCATCAGAAATCGTGGTTCGCCGGAATTCTGATCGATCTTCCGGATCAGACTTTTCCCCAAGAGGGAAGAAAGGCCATCGAGGGCGTCTACCCTCTCTTCTTCGAAACCGTCGATCCTGCCGACTATTGCCTCGACCGCTTCGATAGAGCAGCCCGAGAAGACCGAGAGCAGCTCAAATAACCGCTGTTCTCCTCGCTCGAGCAGTTCGTAGCTCCAGTCGATCGTGTCCCATATAGTCTGCTGCCGGGCAGGGAGGTCGCGCGCCCCGCCCTGGAGGATCTTCATCCGGTTTTCAAGGCGGTCGAGCAAGGCTTGTGGGGAAAACAGGTTGATCCGCGCGGTGGCAAGCTCGATCGCCAGCGGCAGCCCGTCCAGCCGGATGCAGATCTCCGCCACCGCAGGTGCATTCTCGTTCGTAACCTGAAAGTCAGGTTTGACCGCCCTGGCGCGCTCGATGAACAAACGGACCGCCTCGTATTGGGTCAGCTGTTCGAGGTCGATCCGTTTATGACGGACTTCGGGTAATTTCAGCGGTGGGATCGGATAGATGTGCTCGCTGCGCACTTGCAGGGCTTCACGGCTGGTCACAAGCAGCTTCAGATGGGGGCATTCCAGGAGCAGACCAGCCACCTGCGGCGCAGCCACCGTAACCTGCTCGAAGTTGTCCAGCAGCAGCAGCATCGACCGTTCGCGCAGATGATCCTTCAACGTGTCCAGGAGCGGTTGATCGTTCGTCTCTCGCAGTCCCACGGTACGGGCGATTGCAGCGACCACGGCGTCTGGATCGCGAGCCGAGGCAAGGTCGACGAAGAAGACTCCATCCGTAAACCGGTCGATCAGCTCGGCGGAAGCCTGGAGCGCCAGCCTGGTCTTACCCGTGCCGCCAGGACCGGTGAGGGTCAGCAGCCGTACCTCCCTGGATTCCAGGCGTTCCAGGATGTCCGCCAGCTCCTTCTCCCTGCCGATCAGGATCGTCGGCTGGGTAGGAAGGTTGTTCGGCCGGCGGTCCAGCGAAGCCAATGGTGGAAAATCGAAGATCAGCTTCGGATGGGAGAGCTGGAATACGTGCTCGGGATACGAGAGGTCTCGCAGCCGGATCTCACCCAGATCGATGAGTTCGACTTCAGCAGGCAGAGAACCGCGCACCAGGAGCTGAGTGGCGTGAGAGAGGAGAGTCTGCCCGCCGTGAGTCACGCTGAGCAGACGCCCCATGCGGTTGAGGCTGCTTCCGGAGAAATCATCGCCCCGCGCCTCCACCTCGCCTGTGTGGAGCGCCATCCTGACCCGGAGCATGCCGATCTTCTCCCATGTCTGCATCTGGATCTCGGTTTGCGCGTCCAGGGCGGCGGCCAGCGCGTTCGAAGCGTTGGTGAAGACTGCACATAGCCCGTCACCCACCGTACGGAACACCTTACCTCCGTGAGAATCGATGGCCTCCCGCAGGATTTGATCTTGCCAGGAGACGACCTGCCTGGCTGCTTCCGGGTGCTGTTCCCATATCCGCGTGCTGCCCTCGATGTCTGTATACAAGAAGGTCAGTGTTCTGGCCGATCCGGGATTTGTAAGCGAGTTCAAGGGAATCAGTCCAATTTTGATTTTTTTAGTTCGGTAATTGGATAGTATAGAACAGAATCCGGGGGACGGCAAGGAAGGGATGAAACGGCAGCGGCCGTCTACGGGTTCGCGAAAGTTGCGTTCTGACCCAGGCTGGCGGTAATGATGGGGAGGACCCGTCGGCTGGGAGTTCGAATCTGCCCTGCTGACTGGCTCGCTGGCCCTGCTGTTCACAGGGGCGGGCTCGCTGGCGCTGGACCCGGTGGTGGGGCTGTATGGGACGCGGGGCTGACGATCGCCGACGAATGACGAATGGCTTACGATGAAGTAGAAAGGTGGCTTAGGATGTCTGAGTCGCCTCTGGATCAATACCGCTTCAGCGTCGTCATGAACGGCACCTGGCGATACATGAGCAGGCCGAGGGGCAACAGGATGATCGTGGCGCAGAAGATGTAGGCCACCAGCAGCCAGATGAAGCTCCACCACCAGCCGATCACCAGGAAATACAGCGCCCTCAGGAAGAAGTTGTACTGCGGCAGGCCACTCGAGAGCACGGTGGTCCGATCGCCGGACGTGACGACCACCTGCGAGGTTGGAGTCTGCAGGGCGATGAGCAGAGGCAGGTTGTTCAGGATCGCCAGCCCAAGCGGCAGGCCGATTATGGTGATGTTCAGAATCCAGGCGACCACCAGCGCGATCAGCCCGAGCCACCAGCCGATGAAGACGAACCACAGGATCTGCAGCAGGCAGCCCGGGTTGCCAGAGCGTTTGAATGTGTAGGTTTGTGTCCCGCTAGTCATCGAGTTTACCTCCATGTTATTATACGCAAGGCGAAGGAAATGGTCGCGGGGAGGTAGAAGCCGGAAGAAGAGAGGAGCCTGCGCTGAGCCTGTCGAAGCGCACGCATAGCTAAGCTCCAGGCATGCTAGGCCTGTCGAAGCGCGCCTCACCTTCACTCATCTTGCGACAGGATGATAGCCGAATAAGGTCCTATGCCCACGTTGCCGTGGCAGGGCATGTTGTCCCGCTCGCCGGGTTCCGCGGCCGTGTCGTAGCTGAAGTGATCCCCGAACTCGGGGTCGTATCCCCCCCAATCGCTGTTGAAGCGCACCCGCCACAGGCCGGGGCGGGGAAAGCCGATGGTGTAACTGGCGTAGCCCCGGTTCCCGAAGTTGGTGACCACGATCACGTCGTCGCGTGGCCCGCCGTTCTCCCACCGAAGGAAGGCAATCACCTTATCGGAATCGTTCACGTGATAGACGTGTATACCCTGACCGCGCAAGCCGCGCGTGGCCCCATCCCGGTTTCGTCTCAGCCGGATCAGGTCGCGGTAGAGCTGCAGGATGCCGGCGTACCTGTCCCGTTTGGACCAGTCGATTGGGTCCTGGTCGCGGAACCACTGGTCCTCCAGGAACTCCTGTCCCTGGAAGATCATCGGGATGCCGGGAGAGGAAAAGACCAGCGCTGCGCCCAGCGTCGAGCGTTTCTTGGAATACCAGCTGGCGGCGTTCCCGGGCCAGATCTCCTCCGGCAGCCGGGCGTGGCCGTTGGCGACCTCGTCGTGCGATTCGGTGTAGATGACCCGTCCATAGGCGTCGGCGCTGTAGCGGTGCTCGATAGCCCGCCGAACAGCCTCCATATCCCGCGCCCCATCGTCGGGGGTGATGAGGTTTCTTCTGATGGGGTGGACAAAGTCGGCATCCCATTGGGAATCGAAGCCCGCGCCGCCCGAGGTTGGATCGATGGTGATCCAGGGGTTGCCCCGCAGGTCCTCGGCGATCTTGATCTTCCAGGGGAAACGGCTCTCGATCTCGCTGTTGACCCACTGCATCAGGCTCCATCCGTCGGGCAGGTCGTGAGCCGGGTCGCCGTCGTTCCCGTATACGTTGCGGATCCAGGCTGTGGCGTCCCAGCGCAGCCCGTCGGCGCGGAACTCTTCCAGCCAGAGCATCGCATTATCACGCAGGTACTGGCGGACTTCACCGCGGCCGTAATCGGGCCGGGTTTGCCCCCAGGGAGTCTCCGAGCGCCAGTCGTTGTAGAAGTAAATCCCCCCTTTGCCGTTCTCGCTCCAGCCGTCGAACTGCCACAGATCCAGATCGCTGGGGCCCAGGTGGTTGTACACCACATCAAAGATGACGGCGAGGCCTTGGGCATGGGCGGCCTTGATGAATATATTAAAGGCATCCGGTCCGCAGTAATCGCGCTCGATGGCGAAGATGAGCGATGGGTTGTAACCCCATGAATAACCTCCGGCGAACTCCATGGAGGGCATGACCTGGATGGCGTTGACGCCGAGGTCTGCCAGGTGAGGCAATCTATCGATAGCCACCTCCAGGTTACCCGGTGAGCCCCCGGGCTGGTCGTTGAACGTGCCGATATGCATCTCGTAGATGACCAGCTCGTTCCAGGGAGGCATTTGGAATATATCAGCGCCCCAATCGAATGCCGGGTCGTAGACGATCGCGTTTCCAGCCGAGGACGTCACAGCCCTGGCGTAAGGGTCGACGCGCCAGATCTCCCTCTCCTCAAAGAAGATCACGAGCCGGTACTCGTCGCCGGGAGCAGCGCCTGGGACGTCGGCTGACCAATATCCGGGAGCTTCCAGGGCCAGAGGGTTCGCCGAATTCGACCATCCGTTGAAAGAACCGGCGACGCAGACCTTATCCGCGTGGGGCGCCCAAACCCGGAAGGCGGTCCCGCCTGCGTAGGGGATGGCGCCCATGCCGGGGTGCGATGAGGGATTTATTTGGTTCATAAAGAATCACGACTGTTTCGACAATTTCACCTTAACTTTTAACAAAAGCAGGCACCCTGATCGGAGCAGCGGCTGTGTTCTTCGACTGCTCCCTTGGAAGATCGGACTTTGACTGCGCTCAGCTCAGACCGGAAGTTCAGGCAGCGGAGCTTGCGGACCCACCTTCGGTGTTCTTCATCACAGAAATCAATGGACAGATCGCCGGCTACGGGCGGCGGGACTTCTCCGCCCAGTCCTTCGCCTGGTTGATGCCTGAATGTTACAGATTCTTCGGTAAATGCCCTCTCTTGCGGGCTTCCCATACCAGATCGTCCACCCTGTTCACTTCAAATTTGCTGTACAGGGAATCAATGATTTGTCTCGCCTGGGTATTTGTCATGCTCAACTGTTTGGCGATCTCATCTTCTACGTAGCCCTGACTGAGCAAGATCATTACGCTGAATTCGATTTCCGAAAGAGGTCCAATCGCAGGGCTTAAGGTCGCTTCATCAGTGGCAGGATCGCCTTTGGCGAAAAAAGGAAACCGCGCCGTTCCTCCCGAAAGATGGATCTCGTTCTTGAGGTACTGCCTGGACGTGATCCCTGCCACCGATCCGATCAACCCAACCGCCCAGCCGATCTGCAGTAACCCGATCACGGTAAGCCGGGTGGTCATTGCGGAAAAATCGCCGGTGGCTGCCGGGTCTGGTGCATTCCTCAGGAAGTAGGGCAATAGAAAGATAGAAGCGGTTATTCCGAGCATGCACAGCCACCAGAGGGGGATGAAAAGGTTAAGGCTCCCCCGGCGCCAGTCGTCGGACCCTGCTGCGGGGCCGCTGGCTTTCCAGATCTCGGTTAGGACCAGGGGTGGCATGATCAGGTTGGCAAACGGGATGAAAAACCAGCCGACCGCCCAGCCGGGAGAATACCGTATTCCCTGGATGCCGAGCGTAAGCAGGTTCCTGGCAGAGCGATAAACCCAGATCAACAGGAGAATTTGGACCACCACGCTCGCCAGCAGATAAAACACATTGAAGAGGGCGTAGGTGTTGTCGAACGTGGTGGCGAGGCCGTAAATCCTGGATTGCGCCATGTTCGCCTCAAAGAACGTTCTGGGCGGATTCTTCATGTATGTGGTGATCGTCCCGGTGAAGTTGAAATAGGTGAAAAAGACGATCAGCACGCCCAGGATGATCGCGCCTGAAAGGACCTTGATCCAGTTTGATAGAGCCGTTGTGGATCGAAACGGCCAGGAAACCTGAACGGATACCGCAGCCATAAGATGCCTCCTTAGATCCCTGTTGCGTCACCCCTTCGATGCGTGAAGGCATATATGGTGCTCAGGTTTCCCAGGGAAACGCAGCGGTCAATTGTTCACAAGAACCCTACCTGGTAAAGACCCCACCCAATCCGATAAGTATTGCAATGACATTGTAACAAATGTTACACTTCAGGCATAGTGACTTTCATCATAAGCGATTTCTGCAAAATTCACACAGAATCTGCTGCTATACTATCGAAACTGTGAGGAGAGTTCCAGTTCGCGACTGTGCGGGCAGACGAAGGGCAAAGAAGCCGGCGTGGGTGTTCCAGCTCTTCCTTGTGATCCTCACGAGCTGTGCTTCGCTGTCGGTCGAGGAAAGCCCAACC
>CAYQDF010000005.1:0-6540 GCA_964416175.1 uncultured Anaerolineaceae bacterium | reverse complement strand
GATCGAGACTGAAACGATCCCGGAAGGCTGGTACTCGCTCTATTTCACCGAGACCGGCAGCCCTGCGGCGGGATCCCTGCGCGGCGGGCCAGACGCGGCCCTGGCGGACGCGATCGATGCGGCCCAGGTCAGCGTTGACCTGGCTGTCGACGACCTGAATCTGTGGTCTCTCCGGAATGCCCTCGTCTCTGCTCATCAGCGGGGCCTGGCGGTTCGGCTGGTGGTGGAAAGCGAGAACATCGGTGGTCCAGAGTTGCAGGACTTGATCGAGGCAGGGGTCCCCGTCGTAGGTGATTACAGCGCAGGCTTGATGCACAACAAGTTTGCTATCATCGATCGCATAGAGGTCTGGACTGGATCTATGAACCTCACTATCAACGGAGCGTACCGGAGCAATAACAACCTGGTGCGCATTCGTTCGGCTCAGCTGGCGGGGGAATACCTGGCGGAGTTCGACGAGATGTTCGTCGAAAGCCGTTTCGGCGCAGGCTCCCCCGCGGGCGGGTCGCACCCGGTCATCTCCCTGGATGGCGCCCGCGTTGAAGTTTATTTCTCCCCGGATGACGGTGCCCTTGAGCGCTTCCTGGAGCTGGTTGAGGGCGCTCAGCAGAGCGTGTATTTCCTGGCTTACTCGTTCACGGACGACGACCTGGCGGAGGCCCTTCTCGAGCGCGCCGGAGAGGGTGTCGCTGTGGCGGGGGTGATGGATGCAGGGCAGGCGAGGAGCAATACCGGGTCAGAGTATGACACCTTCCTGAAGCATGGGCTGGACGTTCGCCTGGACGGCGCCGCGGGCAGCATGCATCACAAGGTGATCGTGATCGACGCTCAGGTGGTCGTGACCGGTTCGTATAACTTCAGCCAGAATGCCAGAACGCGCAACGACGAGAACACGCTGGTGATCCACAGCAAATCGATTGCGGGCCTCTTCCTGGAGGAATTTCAGCGTATCTTTAGTACAGCGCAGCGGCAATAATCAAGCGGCTGGCAGCCATCTGATATGATCGAATAATCGATAATATCATGGGTTCTCGCCTTTTTGTTTTGCTCCCGCTTCTGCTCATCGGCTGCACGCTGCGGATCGGCTGGCCCAGCCGGATGGCGGACGCGCGTGCTCCGACAGACATCCCTCTGGCGGAGACGGCTGCACCACCGTCGGCCGCGATCCTGAATCCGCCGGAACACCCGATCGGCCTGCCGCCCGGTTTCGCCATCTCCGTTTACGTCGAAGGGTTGGATGACCCGCGCATGCTGGAGATCGGACCGGACGGCCAGCTGTATGTTGCCGAGCGCGGGGCCGGGCGCATCCTGCGCCTGCCGGACCGGGACGGGGATGGGCAGCTCGACGGGGTCGAGGTCGTCGCCGAGGGGCTGGCGCGCCCCAGCAGCCTGGACTTTTACCTCGACGGTTCGCTGTACGTTGGCGAGACCACACGCGTGCTCCGCTTGAGCGAGCCGGACGAGTCAGGCTTGTTCCGGAGGACGGAAGTGGTGGTCACCGGGCTGCCTGACGGGGGGCATTCCACCCGTACGGTGCTGTTCAGCCCGGATTACACCAGCCTGTTCGTCTCGATCGGCTCCTCCTGCAACGTCTGTGTCGAAGAGGATGAACGGAGGGCGGCGATCGTGAGGTACAATCCGGATGGGAGCGGCGAACAGATCTACGCCCGCGGCCTGCGCAACGCGGTCGGGATCGCATTCCGACCGGGGACGGACGAGCTGTGGGCGACGAACAACGGGCGTGACCTGCTGGGAGACGATCTGCCGCCGGAGACGATCTACATCGTCGAGGAAGGAGGCGAATACGGCTGGCCGGGCTGCCACGCCGGGCGCATCATCGACCCGGATTTCGGCTGGCCGGACGCGTGCCAGGGAGTCATCCAGCCGACCGTCGAGATGCAGGCGCATTCGGCGCCGCTGGGTCTGGAGTTCTACACCGGCGACCAGTTCCCGGAACAGTACCGCGGGGACCTGTTCGTGGCGTATCACGGGTCCTGGAACCGCAGCACGCCGGTCGGCTACAAGGTCGTGCAGGTCCAGATCCAGGGGGGAGTCCCGGGCGCGCCCCGAGATTTCGCCGTCGGCTGGCTGAGGGGCGGGTCGCATTGGGGGCGGCCGGTCGACCTGGTCACCGCGCCAGACGGCAGCCTGTTCCTGTCGGACGATGCCGGGGGCAGGGTGTACCGGATTTACTTTCTGGCTGATTAGAGAGGAGCGTTGGAATGGACAACAGCGCAGGGTTCTATCTTGGTCGGATCTACGACCTGGAAAAGGGAAAGACCACTGAAGAGCCGCTGGTCTACGAGCCTGACGACCTGACCACCCACGCGGTGGTGGTCGGCATGACCGGCTCGGGAAAGACCGGCCTGTGCGTGGACCTGATGGAAGAAGCCGCCCTAAAAAACATCCCAGCGTTGATGATCGATCCTAAAGGCGATATCACCAACCTGCTGCTCCAGTTCCCGGATCTGGCGCCGGCGGATTTCCAGCCGTGGGTAAACGCTGACCAGGCGCGCCGGGAAGGCAAGTCCCTCGAGCAGGCGGCGGAAGGAGCTGCCCGGACCTGGCGGGAAGGCCTGGCCGGTTGGGGAATCGGCCCCGAGCGGATCCGGGCTCTCCGGGACTCGGTCCAGTACACGGTTTACACGCCCGGCTCGGACGCCGGTCATCCGGTCAGCATCCTCGCTTCCTTGAAAGCCCCAGACCTTCCCTGGGAGGAGAACCGCGAGCTCCTGCGCGAAGAGATCTCGGGCACAGTGACTGCCCTGCTCGGCCTGGTCGGCTTTACTGACATCGATCCGGTGCGATCGCGCGAGCATATCCTGCTGGCCAATATCTTCGAAAATGCCTGGAGCCGGGGGGTCGACCTGGATCTCGGTGAACTGATCTTGCAGGTCCAGAACCCGCCCTTCACGAAGCTGGGTGTGTTCGAAGTGGATAAATTCTTCCCGGAGAAAGACCGGTTCGGGCTTGCCATGCAGCTCAACAACATCCTGGCCGCGCCGGCTTTCCAGGTCTGGCTGGAAGGCCAGGCGCTGGATATCCCCAGCCTGCTCTATACGCCTGAAGGCAAAGCCCGGCACAGCATTTTTTACATCGCCCATCTGCCGGACACTGAGCGCATGTTTTTCGTCACACTGTTATTCTCGGTCGTCGAAGCCTGGATGCGTTCTCAGCCCGGCACCCCCAGCCTGCGCGCCTTGATCTATTTCGATGAGATCTTCGGCTACCTGCCACCCACCCAGAACCCGCCCTCCAAGCAGCCCATGCTGCGCATGCTCAAGCAGGCGCGCGCTTTCGGCGTCGGGCTGGTGCTGGTCACGCAAAACCCGGTAGACCTCGATTACAAGGGCCTCTCGAATGCGGGATCATGGTTCGTCGGCAAATTGCAGACGGACCAGGACAAACAGCGCCTGCTCGACGGTTTGGAAGGAGCGAGCCCGGGGCTCGACCGCCGGGTATACGACCGCCTGATCTCTGGCCTGGGGAAGCGAGTCTTCCTGCTGCACAACGTGCACGAAAAGAAGCCAGTTTTGTTCCAGACGCGCTGGGCGATGAGCTTTCTGGCTGGCCCGCTGGCGCGCTCGCAACTGAAAGCCCTCAACCAGCTGGTGGAAGCGGCTCCGCCGGGAATGGTCGGCTTTGAGCCGGTTAAAGCCGTGGAACCGATAAATCCGCCGGCACCGATCGGGGGATCTGTGGCGTCAGCCGCTCCCGAAGCCGGGTCAGTCACGCGGCCGGCTGTGCCCGCCGGGATCGCCGAGTACGTCCTGCCGAACAACCTGACCTTCACCGAATCTTTCCAGGCGGCAAATCGTCCATATCCGGATGAAGCACACAGCCGGGGTTTGATCTATCGGCCGGTGCTTTTAGCCCAGGCAAGTGTCCGCTTCTTCGACCGAAAGTACAACCTGGACGCGGAGGTGCGCAAAACGGCGCGCATCCACACGCCGGACCGAAGGGGGATCGTGCGCTGGGAGGAGCACCTGACAGAGGCGGTGGATCCGGGCAGTGCGAATGAGGCGCCTGACCCGCAGGGTCGTTACGGGGAACTGGAAGCGCCTCTCACGGACGCGAAGACCATCTCTGCCCTTAGGAGGGATTTCGAAGACTGGGTGTACCGGACGGCGGTGGTGAAAGTGCGCGCGAACGAGGCGTTAAAAGTGTATGTCGGCCCGCAGGTCTCTCAGGCAGACTTCCGCAAGCTGTGCGCTGAAGCCGCCAGGGAGGGAAGGGATACGGAGCTCGAGAAAGTGTCAGATAGTTTTGATGCGAAGATTAAATCGATCGAGGCCAGACTGGCGCGGGAGGAAATGGAGCTCTCTGCGGATGAGACCGAACTCTCGCAGCGTAAACTGGAGGAGATGGGCACGCACGCAGAGAACGTGTTCAGCCTGTTCACCCGGCGGCGGCGCACGCTCACCACTTCCCTCACCAAACGCCGCCTGACGGAAAAAGCCAGGGCAGATGTGGAAGAATCCCGGAAAGCGATCCTCGAGTACAAGAAACAGATCGAAGCGCTGGAAAAGGAGAAGGAAGCAGCCCTTCAGGAGGTCAACGAACGCTGGGAAGACCTGGCGGGTCGGTCAACCGAACTCACGATCTCCCCCGCGAAGAAAGATGTACTGATTGAACTGTTCGGGGTGGCTTGGTTTCCGTTTTACCAGGTCCAGGTGGGGGAAGAGATGGTCGAGCTGCCTGGCTACCATTAGGTGTTCGGCGTCTGGTTAATCCACCCGAAAAAGACACAGAAACTGACTGATGCTCGGATCTCAATTGATTATCTTGTTCGCCGTTTCCGGTTACGGCCTTGTACACTCGTTACTGGCTTCGTCAGGCGCCAAGCGGCGCGCCAGAAAGTGGTTTGGCTCAGGGGTTGACCGCTGGTACCGGCTGGCATATAACTTCTTCGGGACGATCACGTTCTTGCCGGTCCTGAGCCTGGTGGCTGCCCTGCCAGACAGCCGTATTTATGTCGTCCCGGCGCCGTGGGCTTACCTGATGGTCGCCGGCCAATTGGCGGCAGTGGTCGTCCTGGCCGTGGGAGTGGCGCAGACCGGGATATGGACCTTTCTCGGCATCCGGCAAATCGTTGGAACAAATTCAGAGGACGCTCCGCGGCTGGTTACGGGGGGGCTTTACCGGTGGGTTCGGCACCCGCTCTACACCGCCGGGCTGGCGTTCATCTGGCTGGCGCAGGTGATGACGGGGAACTTGCTGGCCCTGAACCTGGGGCTGACCCTTTACCTGGTGGTGGGCGCCCTGTACGAGGAGCGCAAGCTGGTCAGGGTGTTCGGAGATGCATACTTGCGGTACCGGGAGCGAACACCGATGCTGATCCCGGGATTAACACGTTGGATGGCTGGAAAACTGAATGGGTGAGGCATAGCCCAGGGTTGAGGGGAGAGCGACGGTACTACTCCAGGATCGCGAAAAAAATGTAGAAACGACCGGGAAAAGCTTGCGGAACGGGAGATTTAACCTATACTGGTATCATCCTGCGCCTGGGGCTGGAAAACCAGATGCCGCTCCTCTGGATTGGGCTTGCCTTTATCGCCGGTATCATCCTGGCTGCCCACTTGGGCCTTCCCCATGCTACCTGGCTGGGGCTGGCCGGAAGCGCGCTCTTGCTCGCCATCTTTTCGCGATTTCTCCACTCCCGGTTGATTCGGCTGCCGCCTGCCGATAACCTGCACTCTCAGCCATTCTCCCGCGCGATATCCTCTCTCCTCAACCTTCCATATTCGCTGCTTCCCCTCTTCGTCTTTCTCGGAGCAGCGCGGTACCAGGCCCTGCAGCCGGACCTGGGCTCTCCTTCTTACATCGCCTATTACAATGACCTGCCTTCGCAGGTCAGGGTCACCGGCAGGCTGGCGAAGCCGCCTGAAACCGGAGATGGATATGTTGACCTCGACCTACAGGCGGAAAGGATCCATCTTCTCGCGGAGGGAGTTGAAATCCCTGTGCACGGGTCAGTCGCCGCCCGGGTCTGGGAGGGCCGAGGGGAAACGCTGGTTGCGATCTGGCGTCATGGAGATCGGCTGCTCGTGGAAGGTTCGCTGGTCACGCCGCCGGAGGACGCGGACTTTTCAATCCGCCGGTACCTGGCTCGCCAGGGCACACACAGCCAGCTGGAGGACGCCCGGGTCTTAAGCATCACTCCCGGGAAAGGGAATCTCGTCCTCCGGCTGGTGTACGCTTACCGGTCCCATGCGCTGAATACCGTTTACCGCCTCTGGCCCGATCCGGAAGCCTCCCTGTTTGCCGGGATCCTGCTCGGAGTTGAGGGCGGCATCCCGGACGATATCTACCAGGCGTTCCGGGACACCGGGACCGCCCACGTGATCGTGATATCGGGATTCAACATCACGATCCTGGGGGGGATGCTGGTGGTGGCTTTCCGGCAGGTGCTGGGGCGTGGCCAGTTCGGCGTGCGGCGCGCGGTAGCCGTCGCGCTGGCGGGGATCTTCCTTTACGCGGTGCTGGTGGGGGGCGAGGCGGCCGTGGTGCGGGCGGCGGTCATGGGCGTCCTGGGGCTGT
>CAYQDF010000004.1:47609-72704 GCA_964416175.1 uncultured Anaerolineaceae bacterium | reverse complement strand
GCGTCCGGGAGGCTTTACGCGCTGTCCACATGGAGGCTTATTTCGACCGCGTCTCCCATCACTTGAGCGTGGGGGAGAAGAAGCGCATCGCCATCGCCACCGTGCTTTCCATGCAGCCGGAGGTGCTCGTGCTGGATGAACCCACCGCCGGCCTGGATCCCCGGGCCCGGCGGTCTTTGATCAACCTGCTGCGCGAGCTGCCCCTGACCATGCTGGTCTCCACGCACGACATGCATCTGGTGCGCGAGCTCTTCCCGCGGACGGTCATCCTGGATGAAGGTCGCGTGGTCGCGGATGGAGCGACGGAATCCCTGCTGGCGGATGCAGCCTTGTTAGAAGCTCATGGGCTGGAGAAACCAGGATAGAGCGGAAGACGGTAGACGGAAGACAGACTTCCGTCCACGGTCAACCGTCCTCCGTCGAGGTTTCAGTCTGCTGGGACGGCGATCTTCTCCTCCAGGCCAACCGCTTCACGCAAAATCTCTACTTTATCCGTCCGTTCCCAGGGCAGATCGAGGTCGTCGCGCCCGAAGTGCCCGTAAGCTGCCACCTGGCGGTAGATCGGGCGGCGAAGATTCAAGTCCCGGATAATAGCGCCTGGGCGCAGATCGAAGTGGCTGTTGATGAGGTCGGCGATCTGCTCGGAGGGGATGCGCCCCGTGCCAAAAGTCTCCACGTTGATGCTCAAGGGGTGCGCCACGCCGATGGCGTAGGCGACCTGGATCTCGCAACGGTCGGCGAGCCCGGCAGCCACCACGTTCTTGGCTGCCCAGCGCGCCGCGTAGGCCGCTGAGCGGTCGACCTTGGTGGGGTCTTTCCCGCTGAAACAGCCGCCGCCGTGGCGTCCCATCCCGCCGTAAGTGTCTACAATGATCTTGCGCCCGGTCAATCCGGAGTCGCCCAGCGGTCCGCCGATCACGAATCGCCCGGTGGGATTGACGTAAAACTTGATATGATCGTCCACCATCCCCGGCGGCAGCACGGGCAGAATCACCTGGTCGATCACCGCCTTACGGATCTCGACCTGGGAAATGTCTGGGTGGTGCTGCGTGCTGACCAGCACGGTATCGACCCGCTTTGGACGCCCGTAGGAATATTCAACCGTCACCTGGCTCTTGCCATCCGGTCGCAGCCAGGGCAGGGTGCCGTTCTTGCGGAGCTCCGCCAGGCGGCGGGTGAGGCGGTGGGCCAGGTAGATCGGCAGCGGCAACAGAGTCGGGGTCTCGTTGCAGGCGTAGCCGAACATCATGCCCTGATCTCCGGCGCCGATGCTTTCGACTTCTTCGGCGCTCACGGTGCTGCGCGTTTCCAGAGACTGGTTCACGCCCATGGCGATGTCCCCGGATTGGCGGGCGAGGGCCACCAGGACGCCGCAGGTGTTACCATCGAGGCCTTTATCGCCGTCATCGTAGCCGATGTCAAGCAGGACCTTTCGCGCCAGCTCGTCGTAGTTGATGTTGGCGCGTGTGGTGATCTCTCCCAGGAACATCACGAACCCGGTCTTGGTGGCGACTTCGCAGGCGACGCGAGAAAACGGATCCTGCTCGAGACACGCGTCCAGGACGGCGTCGCTGAGCTGGTCGCAGATTTTGTCGGGATGGCCTTCGGTGACCGATTCCGAAGTGAACATGAGGCTGGGAGATTCCATGAAAGTCGTACTCATAAGGTATTTAACCCTCCGGTAAAGAAAATTGCCCTTCCGGTTTCGAAAGGGCAATCTATAATTCAACAGCTGCCCTCTCATCTTCCAGAACATCCGTCTGCCGGAATTGGCACCATGGTTCATTTGCATTCTGGTGGTCTCGATTTATTGCGATCAATGGCTGTCAAGCCATCCGACCATCAGAACTGAGCCTGGTTGCCGAGGTTTCACAGGGCCGGTCCCTCCACCTCTCTGGATAAGAGCGCCGGAAAAGGCTATTCGTTTGTTGGACTGGATGATACCATGGGAGGGGAGAGGTGTCAATCTGGAGAGCAGGGGAACGAAGGATAGGGGGGAGGGGGGAAAGCGGTTAAGGGATTCGGAAGGTTGAATTTTTTATGATATGGCTGTATAGTATTGGCGAGGAGAGACATGGGGAAAAACGAATCGAACTCTCGAGAGAAGGATACAACCCAAGAGCTCTTGGAGCGAGCATGCCCCTCCATCCAATATCGCCTGCGATTCGAGGTCTTGAATCAGCCTCGCACGGGAAGCCAAATGTTGGCTCTTCAAGACAAGATCCGGGATGATCAGGCAGTGAAGGAGGTTTTCAAGCGATATCAGCCGGATAGCTGGTTGGGGAGGGATTTTCACGGGTACATCAGTATGGAGTCAGGGATCCGGCTGCTCTGTGAGAAAGGTGTTGACGCGGGTCACCCGATCCTCTCCAGAGCGCTTCAGGCCCTCCAGAGAGACACTGATCGGCTGCAGCGTGGAACAGGAAAAGCGGGGATAATCTTAGACGAGATGGGATTTGGAGGGACTGAGATGATCCGGGCCGCCCTGTTCGCGCAGGCCGGCTGGGAAGAGGAACCTCATGTCCAGGAGCAGATTGGCCGCTTAAGGGAACTGCTCGAAACAGGGAACGGTTGGTTTTCCCTGCCGCTCTCCCACAGGTATTTCAGAACGTGGGGCGCGTATACCGGGCTGATGCTGGAAAGAGATTGGAGGGACCCGCGTCGCCGCGCTTACGATCTGACATTCCGCAGCCTGCTGATCCTCCACCACGCTGAGAGCGGGGAAGAATTAGTAAATTAGTCACCCTCAGGCCGCCTTCCAGGAAAAATTGTGCTACCATTAGGCATAGACTACAAACCCGGGAAAGGAGAAGGCATGGTGGAGAAAATCCTGGTGGCCTATGCCACCAAGTACGGCGCGACGGCTGAGATCGCCGAGAAGATCGGGGAAGTCCTCCGTCGATCAGGCCATACGGTCGAGGTATCGCCTGCGGATCGGGCCGGCGATCCCGCGCAGTACCGGGCGGTCGTGCTGGGGAGCGCGGTCTATGCCGGTCAGTGGCGCAAAGAGGCTGCGGAGTACCTGACATCAAACCAGGCGAAACTCGCCGAGCTTCCGGTCTGGCTTTTCTCTTCCGGCCCAACCGGCGAAGGCGACCCAGTCGAGTTGATGAAAGGCTGGCGCTTCCCCGAAGCGCTCCAGCCCATCGCCAACCGAATTAAGCCGCGCGATATTGCTTTCTTCCACGGAGAACTGGACCAATCGAAACTTAACCTGCCTGAAAAGCTGATCGTAAAGGGGATCAAGGCGCCTCTTGGGGACTATCGGGACTGGGAAGCCATCACAGCCTGGGCAGAAGACATCGCTGAATATTTACTGAAAGGGTAATCCCATGCCGCACCCGCTGGTCGACCAGCTTCGATTCACCCGCAGCGAGTGGCTGCGCGGTCTCGACGGGGTCTCCAATAGCGAAGCTCTCCAGCGCTTGGGCCCGATGAACTGCATCAGCTGGATCGTTGGACATCTGGCCTGGCAGGAACAGCGCTACTGGCTGTACCGGGCGCAGGGCAGGGTGCTCTTCCCCGAGCTCAACGAGATGCTCGCGTATGGAAAACCTGCCAGCACTCCACCGCTCCAGGAGATGTGGCAGGCCTGGCGGACGGTGACCGAATCCGCCGATCCCTGGCTGGATTCACTGACTGCAGAAACGGTCCAGGCGCCGCTGGCTAAAGGTTTATCAAGCGTCGGCACGTTCCTGTTGCGGACAACCTACCATTACTGGTACCACCTGGGCGAGGCACTGGCGATCCGCCAGATGCTCGGACACAAGAATCTGCCGGACTTCGTTGGAGACATTGATTCTAAAGCGCCTTTCCAGGCAGCTTGACACCCGGGAAGCCTCAAGGAGGTGGTTGATGGATGGACTACAACGATCATCGAGGATACTGTTTTGTGAATCCGGCGCCTGAGCCTCGTTTCGAGTATTGCGGGATACGCGGGCGAACCCTCTTCTTCGAGGACAATAATTCATGCGAAAATTCTTAAGCAACCTGATCAGCGAGCCATCCATCCGGCTTTTTTCACTCGGCGAGGAGGTCGCGCACAGCATCACGCACGGTGTAGGGGCTGCCCTGAGCATCGCCGGGCTGACCTTGCTGGTTGTGGTAGCGGTGCTGAACCGGGATGTCTACAAGATCGTCAGCTTCAGCATCTACGGCGCTTCGCTGGTCATCCTGTACCTGGCTTCGACCCTCTACCATGGCTTCCAGCACCCACGACTCAAGCGCGTCTTCAAGATCTTCGACCACGCTTCAATCTACCTGCTCATCGCAGGGACATACACACCCTTCCTGCTGGTCAGCCTGCGGGGAAAATGGGGGTGGACCTTGTTGGCGATCATCTGGGGAATCGCCCTTTTGGGAGTGAGTTTTAAAGCTTTGTTCATTGATCGCTTTCAAAAGCTATCGGTGCTGGGATACGTGCTCATGGGCTGGCTGGGAGTGGTGGTGATAAAAGAATTGTTGGTCAGCATCCCTGTGGGGGGGCTGATCCTGGTTGCGATTGGCGGCGTTTTCTATTCGGTGGGGATCATCTTTTATGCGCTGCAAAAAATTCCTTACATGCACGTTGTCTGGCACTTCTTCGTTCTGGGGGGCAGTATTTCCCACTTCTTCGCTGTGCTCCTGTACCTGGGACTTGCCCATTAAGGGCTCGAGACACTCCGAGCACATTTCCATTGTATCGGTGATGCGGATAAAAAACACTTTGATTCTCTTAGCAGTATTGATCACGATCGACCTGATATTCATCGTTTTAGACTTAATTTATACGCACGCTGACAATCTGAGCTCGATGTACTCGGTGGAAATGGATCGAGGCTATGGAGAGTATTATCAGTATCTCAAATTGGCTGCGATCCTTTTCATGCTTGGGGCGATGGCCTGGCGGGATCGCGCCCTGGTTCACGCCGGGTGGTTCTTAGTTTTTACTTACCTGCTCGTCGACGACGCCTTTTTGGTCCACGAGACCTATGGGCTATATGTTGCAGAGATGTTACCGATCGCTGACAGGCTCGGCCTGCGCGGACGGGACTTTGGGGAGCTCCTGATCACTGTGATTGCTGCGGGGTTCCTGATCATCACGCTCGCCGCCGGTTATCTCCAATCGGATGATGAACACAGGCTCTTTGCGCGCGGGATCCTGGGGCTTGTCCTGGTCCTGGCGTTCTTTGGAGTCTTGGTGGACATGATTCACGAGATATTTCGAGACACGATCTTTTTTGATCCATTAGGAACTTTAGAAGATGGTGGAGAACTGGTCGTTATGAGTGTGATCACCTGGTTCGTCTTCCGGACCTATAAATCAGGAGGAGTCTGAGAGTCTGTGTCACACAACCGTGCCCATGGCACCAATCTGACCCGCGGCTACCCAATCGCCTTGATAAGCGCCGCCATCCTGTCCACGACGGCGATCTTCATTCGCTATCTCACCCAATCCTATCACCTGCCAGCGCTCGTGCTCGCCTTCTGGCGGGACGGCATGGTTGTGTTGACCCTGCTGCCGGTGCTGCGTTTCTTGCGCCCCAGCCTGCTGCGGATCGGGCGCGGGGACCTGACCTATCTCATCGGGTATGGGTTCGTGCTGGCCGTCTTCAACGCTCTCTGGACTCTATCCGTGGCGCTGAATGGAGCAGCCGTATCGACTGTGCTGGCCTATTCTTCAGCTGGATTCACCGCTCTGCTGGGTTGGTGGGTGCTCAAAGAGCGCCTGGATTGGGCCAAGCTCCTGGCAGTCGCCATCAGCCTCGGCGGATGCGTCCTGGTGTCCGGTGCGCTCGATCAAGCGGCGTGGCGCGCCAACCTGGTTGGCATCCTGGCCGGGGTATTCTCCGGGCTCCTTTATGCCATTTACAGCCTGATGGGTCGTTCTGCTGCGCAACGCGGCTTGAACCCCTGGACGACGCTTTGTTACACCTTTGGGTTTGCGACGGTGTTCCTGTTTACCTTCAATTTGGCAGGTGGGGGGATCCTCCCCGGCGCAGCCGACTCGCCGGGGGAGATTCTCTGGCTGAGGGACGCCTGGACAGGCTGGGGGATCCTGTTCCTCCTGGCAGCGGGGCCCACCCTGACCGGGTTTGGGTTGTATAACGTGAGCCTGAGCTACCTGCCATCGAGCGTCGCCAATCTGATCCTCACCCTGGAGCCGGCGTTCACCGCTGCGATCGCCTATTCCCTGCTGGGCGAGAGGTTGAACCCTCCGCAGATCGCGGGCAGCCTGATGATCCTGTCAGCGGTCGTTTTCTTGCGGATTTATGAAGGTAGAATGGAAGCCCGGTCGACCGCCAGGCCGCAACCGGTCACCTGACGAAACCGGAAATTGCAAAGAAAATCTCACCTGATGATCCAGACGATGAAGTGATATCCGATCGCCGCCGCCCAGAGCCAGGAATCGATCCGATCGAAAACCCCACCATGTCCGGGGAGCAGGCTGCTCGAGTCTTTGGCCCCTGCCTGGCGTTTGATCATGGATTCGCCCAGGTCGCCGAGGGTGGGGAGACCGCTGAGCAGCAGGCCGAGGAGTGCCCCCTGGACGGGCGAGATGGTGAATTCGGGACCAGCCCAAATCTGCCACAGGTAGACCAGGCCGGCTGTGCCCGGAACGCCAACGAGGATCCCGCCGAGGTAGCCTTCCCAGGTCTTTTGGGGGCTGAGTCGAGGGCTCAATTTCCTGCGTCCGTAAGATCGCCCAATGAAGTAGGCTCCCGAATCAGCCAGCCAGACAGAGGGGAGCACCAGCAGCAGCCACCAGGTCCCTTCGGGCAAATTTCGCAGGGAGACGAGATAACCACCCAGCCAGCCCAGGTATAGGGCGCCGGCTAAGGTCACGGCGAAATCCGTGGCAGCCTGGTCGCGGCCGCGCTCGTAGCAGATCAGGTGATATGCCATGCTGCCAAGGATCACGAGGCTGATCACCCAGGGCGCGCTTTCAAACCCGTCGCGCATGCGCGCCAGTGGAAACAATGCTGCCCCTGCCACGACCAGGACGCTGGCTGGCCGGAGGTCTCGCGCTCCATACAAACGCGCAAACTCCCATCCTGCCGTCCCCAGGATCAGGGCGACGAAAGCGGCAAAAGCCCAGCCGCCGAGATATACGATCGCCAGCCCGATGGGAAGCAGGATGACGACGACCAGGACGCGAGCTCTGAGCATTGATGCGGGCGGCAGTTTGGTTGGATTGTCAGTCTGGTTGGGTGGCAGGCACCTGACCAAAGCGGCGCTGGCGGCGTTTGTACTCGTCCAGCGCGCGCGCCAGCTCGGCCTTGTCGAAATCAGGCCAGTAGGTGGGGGTGAAATACCATTCGGAGTACGCCCCCTGCCAGATCAGGAAATTGCTTCCGCGCAGCTCGCCCGAGGTGCGGATGATCAGGTCAGGGTCGGGCACGCCGGCGGTAAACAGATACTGGCTGACCATCTCATCGGTCACATCTGCGGGTTCGACGCCGTTTTCGATCATGTGCTTTATGGCGCACACGATCTCGTCCCGCCCGCCATAATTGAATGCCACGTTCAATACCAGCCGGGTGTTATTCTTCGTGCGCTCGATAGCGTTGAGCACCTTCTGATGAAGAGAAGGCTGGATGCGGTCAAGCCGCCCGATGTGGCGGATCTGTACCCCCTGGTCGTGAAGCTCTTGCAGCTCCCTGTCGATCACGTTCTCAAGGATGCGCATAAGACCCTGGACTTCTTCGGGAGGGCGGCCCCAGTTCTCAGTAGAGAAGGCGTAAATGGTCAGGTACCTGACGCCGAACTCGATGCAGGCTTCGATCACCCGCCGAAGGTTTTCCGTGCCAGCGCGGTGACCAGCGAGACGGGGCAGGCCGCGAGAAAGCGCCCACCGCCCATTCCCATCCATGATAATGGCAATGTGGGTCGGGATCTGATCGTGAGACACAGAATTCTTCTGTTTTTTCATGGCTGGCGGTCAGACTTCCAGGATTTCCTTCTCCTTGCGTTCGCCGATGGCGTTGATATCTTCAATATAGCGGTCCGTGATTTTCTGCACCTCTTCCTCTCCGCGTTTTCTTTCGTCCTCGGAGATCAGCTTCTCTTTTTCAAATTCCTGAAGGTCTTTGATCATATCCCGACGGACGTTGCGCACAGCAACGCGCGCCTCTTCTACGCGGTTGTGAACGACTTTCACCAGATCGCGGCGGCGCTCTTCGGTGAGCGGAGGCAAATTGAGCCGGATGGTCTTGCCATCGTTGTTCGGCGTCAGACCGAGGTCGGAGGCCAGGATGGCGCGTTCGATCGCTTTCAGCGTGCTGGCGTCAAAGGGCCGGATCAGCAGTGAGCGCGCTTCCGGGACGCCGATACTGGCCAGCTGGATCAGGGGCGTCGGGGTGCCGTAATACTCAACCGGCAGGCGTTCGATCAGAGCAGGGCTGGCGCGGCCGGTCCGAATGCCCCCCAGGTCCTCTTCTAACGCCTGGACAGCACCCTTCATGCGGGCTTCGGCTTCATTGTAAACATCCTTGAGCATCATGGCCTCCACAGAGGTGCGAAGTTAGCCGTTCGCAATATATAGGATACTCGAAAATCGCGGGAGCGGAAAGGGGGAAATAGCGGTTGCTCAATCCGGTCAGGCGGTCACCAATGTCCCAACCTTTTCCCCGAGCAGCGCCCGGCGGAGGGCGTCCCGGCTCCAGAGGTTGAGCACCAGGATCGGCAGATTGTTGTCCATGCACAGGGAGATGGCGGTGCTGTCCATGACCTCCAGGCGGCGGTTGATGGTTTCCATGTACGTCAGGGTGTCAAAGCGCCTGGCATTGGGATTGGTCTGAGGATCGCAGTCGTAGACACCGTCCACCTTGGTAGCTTTGATCAGCACATCGGCACCGATCTCCATCGCGCGCAGGGCCGCGGCAGTGTCTGTGGAGAAATAAGGATTGCCGGTTCCGCCACCCAGGATCACGACGCGCCCTTTCTCGAGGTGGCGGATCGCCCGGCGGCGGATGTACGGTTCGGCGACCGCGTGCATTTCGATCGCGGATTGCACACGGGTCACCATACCCAGTCGTTCCATGGCATCCATCAGGGCCAGGGCGTTCATCACCGTGGCGAGCATCCCCATATAATCCGCGGTCGCCCGGTCCATGCCGCGCTCAAGCCCGCTGCGGCCGCGCCAGAGGTTGCCGGCTCCGATCACGATTGCCACGTCGACACCCAGCTGACGGACCTCTGCCACTCGTTCGGCGATATCCTCGGCTCGGGCAGGATCGACCCCAAAGTCTTGTGGCCCGGAGAGGGCTTCCCCGCTGAGCTTGAGCAAGATGCGTCGGTATTTCAGATTGTTTTCCATACGTTCCCGCTCCAGAAATCTTTTAATTCAGCACCTTGATAGTAAGAGAGCCAACCAGCTGGTTGGCTCTCCGTGTTGGTCACGATGCGTTATTCCCGCCGACTTCCCAGCGAACAAACCGCCGGATGACAATGTTTTCGCCGATGGCAGCGATGGTTTGGTGCAGCAGCTGCTCGATAGTGAGGTCTTCATCGCGGATATACTGCTGCCGCAGCAGGCAGGTCTCGTCGAAGAATTTTGCCAGCCGCCCGTCGACGATCTTCTCGATCACAGCTTCGGGTTTGCCCTCGTCCAAAGCCAGCTGCCGGGCCTTGGCGCGTTCGTATTCCAGAACGGCGGGTGGAACGTCGTCCGGGCTGATGTAGGACGGTGCCGCCGCAGCGATCTGCAAGGCGATCTCGTGAGCAAATTTCCGAAAGGGTTCTGACCGGGCGACAAAATCGGTCTCGCTGTTGACCTCCACCATCACGCCCACCCGTCCATTCCCATGTGAATACAGCTCCAGCATCCCTTCTGAAGCTTCGCGTCCGGCGCGCTTGGCTGCGAGCGCCAGGCCCTTTTCGCGCAAGATCTCGACTGCCTTGTCGAAATCTCCGCCGCTTTGCTCCAACGCGTCCCGGCAGTCCAGAACACCCACACCGGTTTCCGCCCGGAGGAGCTTGATCTGTTCAGCAGTGACTGCCATGATTACTCCTCGAATAATTCATCTTCAGTTACGTCCTCTTTGTCAAGATATTCCTCTGATTCATCGTCAACGGATTCAAAATCCTCAGATTCAACTTCTTCTTCCTCCGCCTCGAAATCTTCCAGTTCTTCGGCTACTTCGGCGAACAATTCGATCTCTTCTTCGCCCTCAGCTCCCCTGCCGCGCGGGGGCAGCTTGGCCAGAGTGGCCTCTCCCAGAAGCTCCTCGTCCGAGAGTTCAGGCTCTTCGGCGATCGCCATTGGCAGCCCTTCCGGAATCGCTTCGATTTCCTCTTCCTTGTGCAGCGCCCGGCCTTCCAGGGCCGCGTCTGCGATCTTGGCCACCAACAATTTGATCGCCCGGATGGCGTCATCATTGGAAGGGATGACGTAATCCACATTGCTCGGATCGCAGTTGGTGTCCACCAGGGCGACGACCGGGATATCCAGGAGATTGGCCTCGTGGATGGCGGTCGACTCGCGCAGGACATCCACGACAAAGAGCAGGTCGGGCAGGGTAACCATCTTGCGGATACCGCCCAGGAGCACTTCCAGGCGCTCAATCTTCCGCTCCAGGATCAACGCTTCTTTCTTGGTGATCAGGCTGAATTCACCCTTTTCGCGCATGCGCTCGAGGCGGTCCAGTTCGTTAATCCGCTGGCGCATAGTGCGCCAGTTGGTGAGCATTCCACCCAGCCAGCGATTCGTCACATAGGGCATGCCGCAGCGGGTTGCTTCGTCGCGAATCGTGTCCTGCGCCTGGCGCTTGGTGCCGACGAAAAGCACCGTCCCTCCCTCGGCTACGGTATCCCTCACCAGATTGTAGGCCTGGTCGATGGCTTTGGCGGTTTTCTGCAGGTCGATGATGTGGATGCCGTTGCGTTCTGTGAAGATGTAGGGTTTCATAGCCGGGTGCCACTTATGGGTGCGGTGCCCGAAATGTACCCCGCTCTCCAGCAAGGCTTTCATGGAGATGACAGACATAATCAGGGAACTCCTTTGTTTGTCCTCCGCCTCCCTCGTCCCCGCCCGGCACCGGCCTTTGGCGGCACACCCGGGCGAGTCAGGAGGCGTGTGAGATGGAATCTGACCACGTGGGGCAGAAGTTCTCCCGCCGCTGGCGGGAGCGTGGCGAGTATATCATAAAATCAGAGTTAGCGCAAAAAAGAATGTAACGGACAACAGTCGCGTTCTACAGAAATCAGGCAGGAGAGAAGGGTTATAATTGAATTATGGTCCGACATTCGCTTGAAGATCTCCTTGCGGACCTGCCCCTTGGACCCCTGCACTACTTTAATTCAATCGGTTCAACCAACACGGAAGCATTGCGCCTGGCTTGCAGTGGAGCGCCGCACCTGGCTCTCGTGATTGCCGACGCGCAGACCGCCGGGCGAGGTCGCTCCAAGCGGCGCTGGGTCACCCCACCTGGCAGCGCTTTGGCTTTCAGCTTGGTACTGCGCCCGGACCGCCTTCCGTTCGCGGATGGCCGGCAGGTTCGATTTTGTGTCAGCAGCGTTTTCACCCGCCTGACAGCCGTAGGAGCGCTCGCGGTGTCGACCGCCCTGGAGAGGGTCTTTGGTCTGGAGGCGAAGATCAAGTGGCCTAATGACGTCCTGGTGGGGGGGCGAAAGCTGTCCGGAGTGCTGGTCGAAGCTGTCTGGCTGGGCCAGGAGCTGTCCGCTGCCGTCCTGGGGATTGGCATCAATGTTGCACGGGAATCGGAGCCGCCAGCGGGGGAGCTGCTCTTTCCAGCCACGAGCGTCGAAGCCGCTCTCGGCAGAAGCGTCGATCGTTGGGCCTTGCTGCACGCTGTGATCGGATCGCTACTGGATTGGCTGCAGAGATTGGAAGGTCCGGAATTTCTCCGAACCTGGGAGGCGCGCCTGGCCTACCGAGGGCAGCCAGTGCGAGTGTTCCGGGAGGGCGGGGCAGCTCTCGAAGGGGAACTGCTCGGCCTGGAAGAGGATGGAGCGCTGCGCCTGAGACTCCCAACTGGAGCATTGATGCGCATCCAGGCTGGTGATGTCCACCTGCGCCCGGCAGGCGTTGACAACCAGGAGAATTGGGAGTAAAACGTTAAAAAAAAGCGAAGAGAGCAAGCCGGAGACACACGATGTTAGACGAATTCCGCGAACAGGCCAGCACCTCCCCTTTCATTGAAGAAGAGGTTGAGGAGGTCTACGAAGAAGTCAAACCAGTCCGCCGCCCGCCCCAGCGTTTTTTGGGCATGACCGCGCCCCAGCGCTTTGTGATCGCCCTCATGCTCTTATTGATGACCTGCTTCCTTGGAGCGCTGACCCTCCTGGTGATGGAGAAGGTCGTCCCGCCGGTCTTTTAGACAGAGGATCCTGCGACAAGCTCAGGGTAGGCTATGGAAGGTTGACGGAGGCAGTTCGACCTCCGGCTTCCGTCCGCATCTACTTGCCTACATCCTCGCTCGCCCCCACCTGCCTGAGGTCAGAGTCTGCAATGCGGGCGAGGGAAGCGACGCTGTCCCCTTTCTGGAGATCGATCAACCGCACGCCGCGCGTTGCCCTCCCCGCTCGCGAAATATCCCTGACCTGCGTGCGCAGCACCAGCCCATTGGTGGAGATGATCGTCAAATCATCTGCTTCTTGCACCACCCGCGCGGCTGAGATCTTCCCGATGTGCTTGAGGGCGTTCTTATTGATGGTCGCCACGCCTCCGGTAGCCCTGCCTTTAACCGGGTAGTCGTCCAGCGGAGTCCGCTTTCCGTAGCCCATCTCGGTAACCACCAGCAGGTCGCCGCCCGGTTCGACCACTTCCATGCTTGCCACCAGGTCCGTAGCCCCCAGCTTGATACCGGTCACCCCCGCCGCGCTGCGACCCATAGAGCGCACATTGCTTTCGGAAAAGCGCAGGGCCTGCCCATTTTCGGTGACCAAAATGACCTCGCTCGTCCCGCTCGTCAGGCGCACCCAACCCAGTTCGTCGCCGTCGTCCAGGGTGATCGCGATCAGCCCGGAGGGGCGCACCGCGGCGAATTCGGTGAGCGCCATGCGCTTGATCCTGCCTCTGCGGGTCGCCATCACGGTGTATGCTGCGGTTGCAAACCTTGGAACAGCCACCGCAGCCGTGATCGTCTCCCCAGCATTCAGAGACAGGACATTGACGATCGGGATACCCTTGCCTGCCCGGTCGGCATCCGGGATCTGGTAAGCTTTTTCGGAATACACCTTCCCTCGATCTGAAAAGAACAAGATCGTATCCAGCGTGCGCGCCGGGAAGAGGAACAGCACTTCGTCTTCTTCCTTCGTGGCATGGCCGGTCACCCCCCTTCCCCCGCGACCCTGGGCGCGGATAGCCCTGGCTGCGACGCGCTTGATGTAGCCGCGCTGGGTGATGCTGATCAGGACCGCTTCATCCGATACCAGGTCTTCGTCGCTGAAATCCTCTCTGGCTTCGGCGGCAATGTGTGTGCGCCGCTGGTCGCCGTACGTCTCGGCGACTTCTGCGAGGTCGTCCTTGATCACCGCGAGGATTTTCTTCGGATGGGCGAGGAGGTCTTCCAGGTAGGCGATGCGATCCAGCACCTGGCGCTGCTCATCTTCGATTTTTTGCCTCTCCAGAGCTGCCAGGCGGCGGAGCTGCATGTCCAGGATGGCGGTTGCCTGGGCCTCGGTCAGGGAGAACCGTTCCATCAGGCGGACGCGGGCCACTTCGGCGTCCGGCGACTGCCGGATCGTCTGGATCACCTCGTCAAGGTGGGCCAGGGCGATCAGCAGCCCCTCCAGGATATGCGCCCGGGCGCGCGCCTTCCCCAGCTGGAACCTGGAACGGCGCGTGATCACCTCCTGGCGGTGTTCCAGGAAGAGCTGGAGCGCGCGTTTCAGGGACAGCAGGCGGGGCTCGCCTTCCACCAGCGCCAGCAGCTGGGCGCCGAAAGTGGATTGGAGAGGTGTGTACTTGTAGAGCTGGTTCAGCACTTTGCGCGGCTGCGCGCTGCGCTTGAGCTCGACGATGATGCTCATCCCGCGCCGGTCGGATTCATCGCGCAGGTCGGCGACGTCCTCCAATCTGCCTTCACGGGCCAGCTCAGCGATGCGCTCAAGCAGGGTGGACTTGTTGAGCTGGAATGGGATTTCCGTGATCACGATCCTGTGGCGTCCTCCAGCCATTTCCTCGATGTGGGCCAGGCCGCGCACGACGATGCGCCCCCGCCCGGTGCTGTACATCTGGCGGATGCCCTCGTCGCCGACGATCACCCCTCCGGTTGGAAAATCCGGTCCGGGGAGCAGCCGGAGGAGATCTTCCACCGATACCTCATCCAGCTCGTCGAAGCGGTCAATCAGATAAATCAGGGCGGCGGCCAGCTCCTGCAGGTTGTGCGGCGGGACATTGGTCGCCATGCCAACCGCGATCCCGGAAGAACCGTTCAGGAGGAAGTTCGGCAGGCGGGCGGGGAGGACCGCCGGCTCTTCCAGCGAACCGTCAAAATTACCTGTGAAATTCACCGTGTCCTGGTCGATGTCGACCAGCAGTTCTTCTGCCAGGCGCTCCAGGCGCGCTTCGGTGTAGCGCATGGCTGCCGGGGCATCGCCGTCGATCGAGCCAAAGTTGCCCTGCCCGTCCACGAGCGGATAGCGCATCGAGAAATCCTGGGCCATGCGCGCCATTGCATCGTACACAGCTGCGTCGCCGTGGGGATGGTACTTGCCCAGCACCTCCCCAACGATGCGCGCAGACTTGCGGTAGGGAGTGTTGGAGCGGATGCCCATGTCGTGCATGGCGTAGAGGATTCGTCTGTGCACGGGTTTCAGCCCATCCCGGGCATCGGGCAGGGCGCGCGCCACGATCACGCTCATGGCGTAGTCCAGGTAGGCCGCCCGCATTTGTTCGTCGATATCTACATGTTGTATGGTACCGATGTCCATTAATACCTTTCACTATCTCGAAAAGAAAATTCAGGACGATAGATTAAAAAGGGCTGTTAATCAGAACCCAGCCCGGTGAGGAGGACGACAAAAAAGATGTGCGCGCCAGGCGCACATGATTTTATTAGAGGTTATCTCAAAAATGGGTAGTTGTGGTGTTTTGCAGCTGCGGGGCCGTTGCAAAACACCACCCTCCTATTATTTTTAAGATGGCTTCTAATTATACTTTATCTCAATATAGATACGCGTCGATGGTCGAAGCGGCTTTCCGCCCGGCTACCATGGCGGTGACTACCAGGTCTGGGCCGGTAGTCACGTCGCCGCCGGCGAAGATCCCCATCCGGCTGGTGGTGCCCGTCTCGCGGTCGGTGAGGATCAGCCCCCACTTATGGGTCTGCAGCCCTGGGGTGGTGGCGCTGATGATCGGGTCGGGCTGGTAGCCGAGGGCGAGTATGGCTGTGTCGGCCGGCACATGGAAATTAGACCCCTCGATGGGGATCGGGCGCCGCCGCCCTTTGTCATCAGGTTCCCCCATCTCCATCCGGACGCATTCGATCTGAGCGAGCCGCCCGTCTGGACCCGGGAGGAAGCGCACGGGTTGGGTGAGGAACTGGAATTGTGCGCCTTCTTCGCGCGCCAGCTGGCGGTCATGTTCCCCGCCGGGCATTTCTTTCTCGGTCCGCCGGTAGAGGCAGACCACTTCTTCTGCGCCCATCCGCAACGCCGTGCGCAGGCAGTCCGAAGCGGTGTCCCCGCCGCCGATCACCACAACTCGGCGTCCAACTTCTGGTAGACCCTTCATCTCTGGCGGAAGCAGCTCCAGGGAGGTGTTTGCCCGGATCAGGAATTCGGTGCCTTTATAGACTCCTGGAAGGTCTTCGCCCATGACACCCATCGGCAGGTCCCGACCGGTGCCGGTGCCGATAAAAACGGCATCGAACCCTTCGTGGAACAGGTCGTTAATTTTCTTCGTTCGGCCGATGTACATGTTCCCGACGAAGTCCACCCCGGCTTCCACCAGGTCCAGCCACAGCTCCATGAAGACTTGCTTGGGAAGCTTGAAACTTGGGATGCCGTAGACCAGCAGGCCACCGGGGATGGGCTTGGCGTCGAAGATCGTCACCCAGTGGCCGCGGCGCACCAGCTGCTCAGCGCAGGCCAGCCCCGCCGGTCCGCCGCCGACAATGGCGACTTTCTTACCGGTCGATTCGCCGACGGGTATGGAGACCCCCCGGTGCCTCCGTTCGAAGTCCGCGGCAAAGACTTCCAGCGCGCTGGTCAGCACTGGGTCGCCCCGCTTATTCCGTGGGCAGGTGCCCTGGCAGAGCTTCTCGTGCGGGCAGACCCGCCCGCAGATCTCCGGCATCGAGCTGGTCTGGCGGTAAACCTGGGCAGCATCCAGGAACTTCCCCTGCTCGATCAGCCACAGCGCCAGGGAAATATCATTATGGGCGGGGCAGGCTTTCTGGCAGGGAGCGGGATCGGGGCAGTGCAGGCAGCGCGCGGCTTCCGCGACCGCCTCTTCAGGCGTGAAGGGGATGATGACCTCGTCGAAGTCCTTCACGCGTACTTTCGCCGGGCGCATCCGAAGTCCGCTTCCTTTCAGCTGCATGCGAGCCTTGCGATCAATGCCCCCGAAGGGTCGGCTCGCCTCAGGCATCTTGATATCCGGCACGGCGATCTGGTTGGACATTACCACTTTTGCGTTAGGCTCTTCGCCTGAAGATAGGCGTCGATCGATTTCGCGGCTTTTCTCCCGGCGACCATGGCCGTCACAACCAGGCCGGGTCCAGTGACGGCATCGCCGCCAGCGAATACCCCCGGGCGGCTGGTCCGCCCGGTCTTCTGGTCAGCGACAATCAGGCCCCAATCGCGAGTCTCGAGGTCGGGGGTCGTCTCACCGATGACAGGGTCTGGCCAATAACCGAGGGCGAGGACGGCAGTATCGGCCTTGACGAAAAAGTTGGAACCTTCGATCGGCACAGGGCGGCGCCGCCCCGACTTATCCGGCTCTCCCAGCTCCATCCGGATGCATTCGACCTGTTCGAGCCGACCAGTCTTCCCGGCGATGAAGCGCACCGGCTGGGTCAGGAATTCATACCGGGCGCCCTCCTCCACAGCCAGTTCGCGGTCGTGGCGCCCACCGGGCATCTCTTTTTCTGTCCGGCGATAGAGACAGGTGACCTCCCGGGCTCCCAGGCGCAGCGCTGACCGCAGACAATCCGAGGCCGTGTCGCCGCCTCCGATCACAACGACTCTCTCGCCCACCTCGGGGCGGCCGCGCAAGTCGGGAGGCAGGAGCTCTTCCTTTTCCAGGCTGCAGCGGATCAGGAATTCGGTGGCTTTCATCACCCCCGGCAGGTCTTCACCGGGAACATCCATTCGAGCGTCGACGCCAACACCGACGCCCACAAAAACCGCTTCGAACCCCTCAGCGAAAAGGTCGTCTATGGTCCTGTCCTTACCGATGTAACAATTATGGACAAATGTGACGCCAGCTCTTTGCAGATCTCCGCAGCGATCAAATACGACTTCTTTTGGGAGCTTGAAATTTGGGATGCCGTAGGTCAGCAGTCCGCCCGGCGCGGGTTTGGCGTCGAAGATGGTCACCAAATGACCGAGCCGGACGAGCTGTTCCGCGCAGGCCAGCCCGGCCGGGCCAGCGCCCACAATCGCCACCTTTCTTCCCGTCGGCCTGCCGACCGGGACCTCGACGCCGACCGTCTCGCGCTCATAGCAGGCTACGAATGCTTCCAGGGGGCCGGTGAGCACTGCCCGATGGATCTTTTGATGGGAACAAGAACCCTGGCACAGCTGCTCTTGCGGGCAGACCCTGCCGCAGATTTCAGGCATGGAGCTGGTCTGGCGGTAGATCTTCGCCGCCTCCAGGAATTCTCCTTGTTCGATCAACCACATTGCCGAGGGGATATCGTTGTGGGCAGGGCAGGCTTCGACGCAGGGCGCCGGGTCCGGGCAGTGGATGCACCGCGATGCCTCAAGCATGGCCTGTTCTGGCGTCATTGGTAAGACGACATCGTTAAAATCACACAGCCGTTCCGGGACCGGACGAGTCGGGACATCCAGGGATGGCATGCGTGCGCGAGATTTCCGATCAATGGCTAGATACTCGCTGGAGATGAAAGGCATTGATGACCTCCTGGGAATCTGGCGATGAGGACAGCCAATAATGATAATAACGACAATACTGGTTCGGTTTCAGTCGCGGATGTCACCCCTTTCTGTGACGATCGTCACAAGAATAATCTGCCCCAGCCCGGTTTTTCAGTCCTTGGGGAGCTCATTTCGTGTCCTGAACGAGCGATGTGGAGATTGTCACATTAAGCATTCATGCGGTGTTTATTCTTGATGTGCAGGAAATATGTATAAACACGAATTTTCTGGGAGCATCCCATAAGTTACAATAAAAGTTCTAAAAGTAACAAGTATTGGGATTCCACTTGGGCAAAATTATCTGGAGGGTAACGGTCAATGCGGAGAGTAGTAACCATTCTCGTAATTCTTGCGCTGGCTGCTGCTGGCTGGTTTGCGTACAGTCGCTTTCAGGCAACGCGCCGCGCGCAGGCGATCAGCAATTTACAGACGGAGACTGTCCGGCGCGGAAACCTGGTAGCCACCGTCGGCGCCACCGGCACTGTCCGGGCCAACCAGACCGCCGTGCTCACCTGGCAGACTTCCGGAACGGTCGAGGGCGTGTTTGTGGAAGTTGGCGAAGCGGTGTCAATAGACGAGAGGCTCGCAGAGCTGAAAGATACTTCCCTCTCCCAGAACATCATCCTGGCGGCAGCTGACCTGGTCACCGCCCAGAATGAGCTGGAAAAATTGCGCGAACCTCCCACGGAGCTGGCTATCAGCCAGGCAGAACAGGCGATCGCCAGCGCTCAGGAGCAAGTGCGTGACCTGGAGCGGTACGTCAGAAACCTGAAAACCTCTTCCTCCCAGGCGGATATCGACCAGGCGCGCGCCAACCTGGTGCTCGCCCGCAACAAGCTCGACAAGGCGCAGGAGGACTTCCAGCCATATGAGAACAAACCAGAAGACAACCTGATCCGGGCCGCTCTGTTAAGCAAGCTCGCCCAGGCCCAAAAAGAATATGATCAGGCTGAAATCCGGTTGAACAACCTGTTGGGTACTGCCAATGAAATCGACCTGGCTCTGGCCGAAGCCGACCTGGCCCTGGCGCAGGCTCAACTGAACGACGCTCAAGAGGCATACCAGGACCTCCTCGACGGGCCTGATCCTGATGACATCGCAGCAGCGGAGGCACGCGTTGCCGCGGCCCAGGCTACCGTCAATCTCAAGCAAATCACTGCACCCTTCGCAGGCACCATCACAGAGGTCCATGTCAGACCCGGCGACCAGGTCTCTCCGGGCGGAGCTGCTTTCAGGCTGGATGATTTGAGCCATCTGTTGATCGACGTCATGGTCTCGGAAGTCGACATCAACCGGGTGCACATCGGGCAAGATGTGATCCTGACTTTCGACGCTATCCCGGCGAGGGAATATCACGGTCGGGTCACCGAAGTTGCCCTGGTTGGGGCGTCCCAGCAAGACGTGGTGGATTTCGCCGTCACCGTTGAGCTGACCGACGCAGACGAGCAGGTCAAGCCGGGGATGACGGCTGCTGTCAACATTATCGTGGACGAGCTGGAGAACGTCTTGCTCATCCCCAACCGCGCAGTTCGCATCCGGGACGGCAGGCGCGTCGTTTACTTGCTGGATTCCGGGGTCCCGGAACCGGTCGAGATCTCGCTCGGCGCCTCCTCGGACGTTTACAGCCAGGTCCTTACCGGAGAAATCCAGGAGGGCGCCCAGGTCGTGCTCAACCCGCCGGTCGAATTCGAGCAGAGCGGACCGCCGCCGTTCGCCCAGGGAGGGGGGTGATGTCGGATTGGGTCATCCAGGCGGAGAACCTGACCAAGATCTACAACATGGGTGTAGTGGAAGTCCACGCCCTGCGCGGCCTGTCGTTGAAGATCGCCTACGGGGAGGTCGTGTCTGTCATGGGTCCTTCCGGTTCCGGGAAGTCGACGCTGATGAACATCATCGGCTGCCTGGATCGCCCGACCTCCGGAGAGTACTTCCTGGATGGCGAGCGGGTTTCGGATCTGAATGACGACCAGCTGGCCGCGATCCGCAACCGCAAGGTCGGGTTCGTGTTCCAGAGTTTCAACCTGCTCCCCCGGGCGACTGCGTTGGCGAACGTGGAACTGCCGATGCGATATGCCAGATTGGGACGCGGCGGGCGCGAACGGGCGAGGGAAGCCCTGGAAGCGGTTGGGCTGGGAGACCGGATCCACCACCGGCCCAGCGAGCTTTCGGGTGGTCAGCAGCAGCGCGTCGCGATCGCGCGCGCCCTGGTCAACGAGCCCGCCATCATCCTGGCCGACGAGCCGACCGGAAATCTGGATTCGAAATCCGGAGAGGAGATCATGGATCTGCTCCTGGAGCTCAACCGCGAGCGCGGCACGACCCTGGTGATCGTGACTCACGATCCAGAGATCTCCTCGCGGACTCAACGCTCGATCCGCATCCGGGATGGGGTTGTGGAGCAAGGAAATGGGGATTAGGGGTTTAAGGGTGGGGGAGGACACCTTCCACACCATCAGCTCAATCTCCTGCCTCTCTTGATGGGAAGTCTTGCAATGAATATCATCCCCTCTGTTATCGAAGCTTTCGAAAGTCTCTCGGCGAACAAGCTGCGCTCCGGTCTGACCATCCTGGGCATTGTGATCGGCGTGGCGGCTGTCATCGCCATGGTGTCCATCGGCCGCGGCGCGGAGAACACCATCACTGGCTCCATTCAAGGCATCGGCACCAACCTGATCTTCGTCCTGAGCGGCGGGGTTGAGGAAGTGCGCAACCCAAAGCCGCTCACCCTGGGGGACGCGAAGGCCATCGCCGACCCGTTCCAGGCGCCTTCCGTATCCGCTGTTGCCCCTTTCTTACAGGGCCAGGGACAGGTCTCCTTTGGAGGTGAAAGCACGGTCACCACCCTGCAGGGCGTCACGCCGGAGTACGGCCCAGTGCGCAACACGGACGTGACCGAGGGGGAGTTCATCAACGAAGCGCACATCCTTGGACAGGCTTCGGTGGTCCTCTTGGGAACCGAGGTGGCGGAACGCCTCTTCGACCGGAAAGCCGGGTTGGTCGGGGAGACTGTGCGCATCGAAGGCCAGCCGTTCCGTGTGATCGGCGTGCTGAAGGAGAGGGGCGGTTCGGCATTCGCCAACCAAGACGACGTCGTGATGGTGCCGCTGACCACCGCTCAGACCCGCCTCCTGCGGCGTTCCTCCCGGGATCGGGTCGACATGTTAATGGTGCAGGCAGCCAGCGCGGCGGACGTATCGCAGGCCAGCGCAGAGATCGCCCAGATCCTGCGAGCGCGCCACCGGACGGCGATTGGCGCGGACGATTTCACCATCCTGACCCAGCAGGATTTCCTGGACACGGCGCGCACCATCACCAGCGTGTTGACCATCTTCCTGGGCGGGATCGCCGCAATCTCCCTCCTGGTGGGTGGGATCGGCATCATGAATATCATGCTGGTCTCCGTGACCGAGAGGACGCGTGAGATCGGGCTGCGTAAGGCTTTAGGGGCGCGCCGCCTGGATATCCTGGTGCAGTTCCTGGCCGAGTCCTCCGTACTCAGCCTGATCGGCGGGCTGGTCGGCATCCTGCTGGGCTGGGTGATCTCGATCGTGGTGGGGAGCATCGCGGCCGCCAACGACGCGCCCATCGACCCCGCCATCGGCGCCGACACGGTTCTGCTGGCGACGCTGTTCTCGACCGCCGTGGGGTTATTCTTCGGACTCTACCCGGCCAACCGGGCGAGCAAATTGGAGCCGGTCGAGGCGTTGCGGTACGAGTGAGTTGCGGGCGGTTCCCAGGCATCCGTCTTCCGGGATGATCGTGGGCACCGGAGTGAAATGGAAACCAGGATCATCAGCTACCTGCTCCGGTCTCCTCGTCGATCCACTTTAAGTACCCGGGCGCGCCCAGCACTACCGGCAGGGCGATGATCTCCGGCACTTCATAGGGGTGGAGCTCGCGAACCGCCGCGAGGAGCTGGGTTTCGAACAGGTCGGCGCGAGTCTTGATGATCAGCAGGGTCTCATCTTCCCGGGCCACCTGCCCTTCCCACCGGTAAATAGAGTGGACCGGCGTCAAGTTGACGCAGGCAGCCAGCTTCCGCTCGATCAGCGCCCCGGCGATGGTCTCGCCGGTGCCTCGATCCGGGGTAGTGATGTAGACGATGATGTGTTGGATATCCATGATCCTTTTTCCTTATTTTTATCATCTGAACACGGCTGCGTGCGATTTTACCTTTAATATTATCTTCGAGGAATGCCGGGGATACGGAAGCCAGCGACTTACACGAATCTTTTCAAACTATCCCTTCACCCCTGTCCCCTGATTTCCCTCGCGTTGATATAATCTCCCCTTGTGGACACCTCGAACGAGGGGGCGAACCGCCAGATCGCCCGGGCTGCGGGGGTGGTGATGGCGGCTTTTATCCTGAGCAACCTCACCGGACTTGCACGCCAGGTGGTCGTTCTCAACGCCTTTGGCACCAGCGGGGAAATGGACGCTTTCAATGCCGCCAACCGCGTCTCCGAGACTCTCTTCAACCTGGTTGCGGGAGGCGCGCTGGCTTCGGCGTTCATCCCCACCTTCACAGCACTGCTTGCAAAGGAAGATCGGCGCGGCGCCTGGCAGCTCGCTTCGGCGATTGCCAACTTGATCCTGGCCATCCTGTCCATTCTCGCGGCTCTCGCAGCGCTGTTCGCGCCGCAGATCGTGCGCTATGTCCTGGCGCCTGGCTTCGCGGGGGATCCGGCGCAGGAGGCGCTCACCGTAGACCTGCTGCGCATCATGCTGCCCTCGGCGGCGATCTTCAGCCTGAGCGGCCTGGCGATGGGCATCCTGAATTCCAACCAGGTCTTCTTCGTCCCGGCCCTGGCGCCAGCACTATACCAGGCCGGCATGATCTTCGGCGTGCTCGCCCTCACGCCGCGCCTGGGAATCTACGGCCTCGCGTGGGGTGTCGTGATTGGGGCGGGCCTGCACCTGGCATTGCAGGTCCCATCTCTGTTGCGGCAGAAAGCCGAGTATTACCCTGGTTTTGGCCTGGATTCTCCGGCGGTGCGGGAAGTGGGAAGGCTGATGTTGCCGCGCCTGCTGGGAGTAGCGGTCGTGCAGCTCAATTTTTGGGTGAACATCTACCTGGCCTCGCACATGGCAGAGGGCAGCGTGACCGGCATCGCCGTCGCGTTCGCCTTGATGTTGATGCCGCAGGCGGCCATCGCCCAGTCGATCGCCATCGCTGCCCTGCCGACCTTCTCGGTCCAGTTCGCCCGCGACCGGCTGGGAGAAATGCGCGCCTCCCTGGCAGCAAGCCTGCGGGGTGTCCTGCTGCTCTCCATCCCGGCATCTATTGGCCTGATTCTGCTGCGTGAACCGGTAATCGTCCTGCTCTACCAGCGCGGCGAGTTCACCGCCCGCTCAACCGGGCTGGTCGCCTGGGCGCTGCTGTGGTACGCGTCGGGACTGGTCGGGCATGCCCTCGTAGAGGTCCTGTCGCGCGCCTTCTACGCCATGCATGATACCCGCACGCCGGTGGTGGTCGGAGTCGGGGCGATGAGCCTCAACCTGGCCTTCAGCCTGCTATTTTCGACGCTGTTTGCCCGCTGGGGGTGGATGCCGCACGGCGGCCTGGCGCTGGCTAACTCCCTGGCGACGGCGCTTGAGATGGCAGGGCTCCTGTACCTGATGCGCGGCAGGCTGAGAGGGCTGGAAGGCGGGCGCGTGCTGGCCGGGACGGGTCAGGCTGCCGCAGCGACGCTCGTGATGGCGCTGGCTCTGTGGGTCTGGATGAACCTGACTGCTGGCAGGCCAGCCTGGCTGATCACCCTCGGGGGTGTGGCTGGGGCGGCGGGAATCTACGGGGCGCTGCTCCTGGTCTTGAGAGTTGCGGAGGCCAGGGAGCTGGCAGGAGCGGTGAATCGAAGATTGTGGACATCGCTTCGAGCGGTTTTTGCAAAGCAGTCTTCTCGATAACAGGAAATCGCCAAGGATACATTCGTGGCTTTGTGGCGAGTTTCTTTCGAGGTCGCTATTAATCCGTCTTGAAGTCCTCCAGTTCTTCCCCTGTCAGCTGCTGCACTTTGAGCTCCGCCTGGTCGAGCAGCCGGGCGCAGTGGCGAACCAGGGCCTGCCCGCGTTCGAAAAGCGCCAGGCTATCCTCCAACGAGCCCTCTGCATCCTCCAGAGCCGCCACGATGGCTTCCAGTTCGTGTAAAGCCTGCTCGTAGGTCAGCTCTTCCACAGGTTTTTCACCTTCTTCAGGATCCATTTCCAGCATCTCCTTTGGGAAGTTCCTGCAGGCTGTCTCCCCCAGAGAGAAGGGCCAGGAGAGGCGAATCCTCCGGGAGATGGAGGGCAGCCGAGGCGGTCAGCTCCTGCCGCGTCAGTCCACTGGTATTCAGATAGCGCAAGATCTCCGGCCTGACCCGCCGTTCAAACGTCGTCCGCAGGGTAGCCGACCTGGCGCGGGACGCCAGCAGGGAAGAGACCGTCACGGAGATCAATCCGGAGATCAAGAGAGTCACAGCCAGCACAGTCCATCCTCTTGGGACAGCCAGAAAAACGATCCCTCCAAGCGCGGCGCTCGCGAGCACGCCAAGGGTGCAGCTGACTGCGAAGGCCGTCTCAGAGGCGTTTGTGCTGGTCGTGACCAGCTGGGCGTGGGATTCGTCGATCAGGGATTGCAGGCCTACCCCTGCCTGGGGTCCCGGTCCGAAGCCGGATTCCTGCAGTGGAGCGGGCAGGGGCGCTCCGCAGGCCGGGCAGGTATCCACCCCTGCAGGGCTGGATGCCCCGCAGTTGGGGCACAGGACTGCGGCGGGATCAGGCCTCCCCGTCAAGAAATCGCCTCCTGGCTGCCGCGGCCTTCTACCCGCGCGCTGAACTCGCCGTCGGCAACGCGCACCAGAATATTATCCCTGGCCTGAACCTGGTTCACCGAGCGCACCACGCCCCCGTCAACATGCCTGACGATGGCATATCCCCGGTCGAGCACCGCCAGGGGGTTCAAGGCCGCCAGGCGCAAATCCAGGCCCTCCAGGTGCGCTCGCTGGACCCGCAAGGTGTGTAAGAGGGCTGTCGCCACGCGATGCGAGACCTCGTCCAGGCGCTGCC